>NZ_JAPDDT010000005.1:0-300000 GCF_025950235.1 Luteolibacter arcticus
GCAGAAATGGTCGAAATCCATCATCGGACGAGGTATGTGAAACAGCCCAAATCCGCCTTAAGTTAGCGCCATTCGGGTCAGTCCCCGCATTGTAACATTTTCTCGAGCTTGTCGCGGCGTTTCACCAGAGCCGGGTCGAAGCCCGAAGCGTAGCAGGATCGGGAACGTCTGAGGTCCTAGTTTCTCTTCAGGCAGAATATACTTGGCCATCGCGTTTGGGAGAACGTTCGGAGTGTAGGCTGCTGCGGAATGGGGCGTCGAGAGTGAACGAAACCGCATGGGTGCCAGCGCCTAACAGACTCTTGGCCTCTTTCCCTCTGACCTTTTCACCTTGAGAGCCCATGGCCGCTTACTTACCAAGAGGACCGATCACCCATTCGCCTCAAGAACATGATGCTCGGCTTCGGTTGGTGCCACCTTCAAACTTCGCGAGAGCGTCTGCGGGACGCTTCCCTCAATGACGTCACCCTGATCGAGGACGAGATCGACCGGGCAGACGCCGCGATGTTTGCGGCCTTCAGGGAATGGATGGCGGTGCAGGGGGATCCATTCATCGTGTGGACGCTTCTTGAAGCTCAAAATAATCACCACGGCCTGCTCACCTACAGCCTCTCCCGCAATCACCGGTCTTCGGCGGTTTGGGCCATGCTGGATTGGATCGTGGCGAACGCGCCCGGAAGCTACGGCCTCTTCCACTGCCACGATGACGAGGACACGATGGACCGGAACGCCTACGGACGAAATCCGCCGATGGACTACAACAACGTCTTCAGGGTGCACCGGATCAAGAACGGCAAGCTCGAAGAACTGGCAGATCCATTTTTCGGCCTCGTCGAGGGAGACCTTGGGCCGGTTCATCCCTACAACCGCGGGGATGCCTCGTGACCGCGCCGTGTTCGATGAGTGACGCATTCATCAACTCCGGGGACTCCCGCCATCACCATGAGTGACATTCCCGCCACGAACGACATATCCGCCGCGGAAGGTCCGCCTGCTTCCGCTGGAGTCCGGCGACGGAATCGCTTCTACAAGGTCGCGGTGATTTGGTTGGCGGGCTGGATCTCGATCATCCTGGAGAAGATCGTGGACCTCAACAGCGTCACGACCGGGCTGCGGGTGGGATGGAGCGACGGAATGTTCGTTTCGCCATTCCTGCTCATTCTCACGCTGCCCTTGGGATTGCTGGGATCGAGGATCGGCTCATGGGCACGATGGCGGCGGTACCGCCTTTGGTTCACCTTCGGGCTCCCGGCGCTCTTCCTCCTACTCGAGCCGGCAGTTGCGCTGCATGGAAAGGCCTTTCCCCAAGCGCGTTTTCAGCGGTTCACCGGGGTCGAGTTCCCTCGCGATGCGCGGGTGGAGCGATGCATCATCGACGATGGAGTTGGACCCTTTTACGACCCCTCCTTCATCTATGAACTCACGTGCTCCGCAGAGGAGACCGACCGGCTCATCCGCGAGCTGAAGTTGAGGAGGCAAGAAAATGCCCCGGGCTCGGGAGAGGTCTGGTCGGGCTTCGACGACAAGCGGGGCCACGTCTTCGAATTGAGGACCGATTCGAGGCATACGAGGATATGGCTGCAGTGCGTGGGAACCTGAGGGCCATTTTGCCCGGGCACCTTCGCTTTCACGAAGGCGGCCCCGCTTCCCCCAGCGCCCGGCGGATGCGGCGGGCGGTGGTGAGGATGAGCAGGACGATGATGATCCCGAGCACCGGCGTGAGCCATGGCGCCAGTGGGAGGCCGAGGCCGGCGGCGAGGGAGAGGCAGCCGAAGACGAAGGCGCGGTCGCTCTTGCCCATGGGGCCATCGTAGCGGCGCGATGAGCCGGTGAGCAGTGCGGCGAGACCGGCGATCTCGGTGACCAGGGCGAGGGCGACGATGATGGCGATCAGCCGCGGATCGAAGCCGGGCACCAGCGCCAGAGGCAGGTAGAGCGCGGTATCGGAGATGGCGTCGCCGCATTCATTCAGCAACGCGCCGAGGCGGGACTTCTGGCCGTGCTCGCGGGCGAGCATGCCATCGATGGCATTCAGCGCCATGCGGAGGAAGAGGAAGCCGGGCATCACTAACAGCGGCCAGCGCGCCGCAGGGAACAGCGCGATGGCGGTGCCGGTGGCGAGCGAGAGCGCGGTGGCCAAGACGGTGACCTGATTCGCCGTGACCCCGGCGGCCGCCAGCCCGCGGGTGAGCGGCCGCAGCAGGTTCTGGAAGGCCGGCTTGATGTCGTAGATGGAGGCCATGGGCAGGGACCGGCCCATCGCGGAGTGGGGCGGCGCGTCCTGACTATCTGCAAAGCATTGGCCTGCCAAACCTCGTCGCACGATGGCCGTTTTTCTCCCGTGGCGTGTTTCGGGGTTTCCAAGTGGAGGGATTTACCGCCAAAAGGTCGCATCATGAACGATGCGGTCCGCGAGCTGTATTCGGAGAATCGCTATCCGGACCTCAGTCATCCGGTGACGGATATCTCGCGGCTATGGGTCAGCGCGCGGGCGGGAGGCCTCGAGCGGCTGCCGGAACCGGCGGCGTGCCGGGTGCTGGAGCTCGGCTGCGCGGGAGGCCAAAACCTGCTGCCACTGGCGGCGCGCTACCCGAAGAGCGAGTTCACCGGCTTGGACTATTCGGACACGGCGATCCGCAAGGCGCGGCAGGCTTCCTACGAGGCCGGCCTCCACAACATCCGTTTCGAGGCCGCGGATCTGGAGCACTGGCGGCCATCGCACCCCTGTGATTTCCTGATCGCGCACGGGGTCTTCTCGTGGGTGCCGGACGAGGTGAAGACGCGGGTGCTCGATCTGTGCGGGCAGGTGCTTTCCGACAACGGGGTGGCGTGCATTTCCTACAACACGCTGCCCGGCTGGTCGCTGCGAAGCGGCTTGGTGCCACTGGTGAAAGCGCTGGCGAACAACCCCGCGGCGGCCGGCCTCGGGGATTCGGTGGAGTCGGTGGCGGCCTCGCTGGCGGACATGGCAGGGGGGGGCACGGCGCACGCGGCGAATGTGCAGGCGATCTGCCGGGACATGGTGAAGAAAGGGCCGACGGTGTTGCCCTTCGATGACTTCGCGCCGGTCTGCGATGCGGTGTATTTCGCCCAGTTCGCGAGTTGGGCGGGGGAGCGCGGGCTGCGCTATCTGGGCGAGGCACGCCTCCAGGACAATCTGCCGGACGGGATCTCGCCGCATGCCTTCGACAGGCTCGCCCCGCTGGCGACCGATCCGATCTTGCTCCAGCAGACGCTGGACCTGCTATCGGGCCGGACCCATCGCAACAGCCTGTTTTGCCGGGTGGATGCGATGCTGGAAGACGGCATGACCACGGGGGTGGTGATGAATTTCGCGGCCGGGCGCGGCCTCGTCGAGCTGCCGCCGGTGGAAAGCCGGGTGGTCGGCCTGTTCCGGCAGTTGCTCGAGGAAATCGCGCCGTCGTGCCTGGCGATGCAGGAGTTGGTGGAGCGCACGGCGGACCGGCTGGGAGCGGGTTGGGAACCGTCGCGCCATGGCCGCGAGCTGACTGGCTGGATCTATCAGGCGGCTCGGCTCGGGGGGATCGAGCTCCGGTCGGAACCACTGGAAATCCGGAGCCACTCGATGGCCGCTCCTCGGCTTTCCGCGCTGAACCTGCACTTCGCCGCCGCCGGCCGGCCGGTGGTCGATGCGCGGCATTTCCCATGTCGATTCCCGGATGGCCACGAGCGGTTGCTCGCGGCCATGAATGGCTCACGGGCCGCGGACGAACTGGCGGAACACGCCCGTGCCGAGTTCCCCGAGCTCGATTTCCACCGCTGGCTCGCCCACCTCGCGGAGCGGGGAATCGTCGAATAGGATCCCCTTCGCGTCCATTGGCGTCCATTCGCGGTTCAGATTCAACAAGCGGTCGTCGTCGGGCGGTTAGGCCGGTTCGTTCATTTCAGATTGAACAATTCGGCTCGCTTAGTTATCTCGCAGCCGTGCCGCCGGTCCGCGAAGAGGAAGATATCCGCGAGTTCCCGTCGTTGGGACCGTTGGAGGCGCAGGTGATCCAGGTCTTCGTGGATGGCGGGAAGGTGCTCGGCCTGCCGCGCTCGATCGGAGAAATCTACGGGCTGCTCTTCATTTCGCCCGAACCCTTGTCGCTGGACGATCTGGTCGAGCAACTGGGAATCAGCAAGGGCTCCGCCAGCCAGGGGCTGCGGGCGCTGAAAACCCTCGGCGCCGTGCGGGAGATCGAGCGGGAAGGCTCGCGCCGCTGCCACTACCAGGCGGATACGGAGCTGAAGCGGCTGGTCGGCGGCTTCATCCGCGAGCAAGTCCGGCCGCACCTCGAGAGCGGCCAGTCGAAGGTCGCCCGGCTGAACCAACTCGCTGGCGGTGAGTCGGATCCGGAGCTGCAGGCTTTTTTCAAATCAAGGGTGTCGCAGCTCGAATACTGGATCGGAAGGGCGCGGATCGTCCTGCCCCTCCTGCAAAAAGTCCTCGGCGAATGAACGCTCTCCCCGCCAGCGGACCGGCGTGGTACTGCCTGAAAACGCAGACCAAGCGCGAGGCCATCGCCGCCGCGCACCTGCGGGAGCTGCAAGGCGTGGAAGTCTTTTGCCCGCTGCTGCGCTACCGCAAGGCGACCCGCCGCGGCAAGATCTGGTGGGTGGAAGCGCTCTTCCCCGGCTACGTGCTGGCCCGCTTCCAGCTCAGCACCGACGAGCGGGCGGTAATGTATAGCCAGGGCGTCCGCGGCTTGGTCCGCTTCGGCGACAAGGTGCCGGATGTGCCGGGCGATTTCGTGGATGCACTGCGCGAGGAAGTCGCCAAGCAGGGGGAGAAAGAGATGCTGACCGTGGGTCCGCGGATCACGGAGGGAGAGGAGGTGGAGCTCGCCCACGGCCCGCTCGGCGGGGTGAAGGCGACGGTGGTGGAGGTGCTGCCGGCCCGGGAACGGGTGCGGGTGCTGCTGGAATTCCTCGGCCGCGAGCAGGTGGTGGAGGTGGATCTTTTCTCGCTGCTCCTCCCCCGCAGACCCCTTCCATGACAACCCCGCCACCCCGGATTGTTCATTTTGGATTGAACAAGGAGCCGATTTTGCGCCCCATCGCGTCGTTAGGCGCTCCCGATGAAGCCGCCTGAAACCAATACCTTCCGACTGCCGCTGCTGGTCCTGTCCGTGCTTCGGGCAGACGACCAAGGGCGGCAGCTTGGCTGAACCTCCCCCCTCCTACACTCCCATGACCCCGATCGAAGATCTCAAAGGCAAGACCGCCGTGGTGACCGGCGGTGCCGGATTCGTCCCCTCCCACCTGATCGACCGGCTGCTGGCCGACGGTCTGCGGGTCGTGGCGCTCGACAATTTCGTCACCGGCCACGCCCGGAACATCGCCCACCTCGAGGGCAACCCGAATTTCACGTTCATCGAGCAGGACGTGTCCGAGCCCTACGACGTCGAAGGACCTGTCTCCTTCGTCTTCCACATGGCCTCGCCGGCGAGCCCGATCGACTACGTCCAGATCCCGATCGAGACGTTGAAGGCCGGCTCCTATGCCTCTCACAATGCGCTCGACCTGGCGCTGCGCAAAAACGCGACCTACCTGGTGGCCTCGACCTCCGAGGTCTATGGCGACCCCGAGGTGCATCCGCAGAAGGAAAGCTACTGGGGCAATGTGAACTCGATCGGCGTGCGCTCCTGCTACGATGAGGCGAAGCGCTACGCGGAGGCCGCGACCATGGCCTACCACCGCGCCCACGGCCTCGACACCAAGATCGTCCGCATCTTCAACACCTACGGCCCGCGCATGCGCCTCGATGACGGCCGCGTGGTCCCCGCCTTCATCGGCCAAGCCCTGCGTGGTGAGCCCCTGACGATCTTCGGCGATGGCACGCAGACGCGCTCCTTCTGCTACGTCTCCGACCTCGTCGATGGCATCTGGCGGCTCGCCCGCTCGACCACCCACGAGCCGGTCAACTGCGGCAACCCGCACGAAATGAGCATGCGCCAATTCGCCGAAGCGATCGCCGGAGTCTTCGGCATCGAGCTGAAGGTCGATCCGAAGCCGCTGCCGCCGGATGACCCGAAGGTGCGCAAGCCGGACATCACCCGTGCCAAGGACGTCCTCGGCTGGGAACCGGTCGTGCCCTTCGACCAAGGCATCCGCGAGACCATCGAGTATTTCCGCGGCCAGCTCCAACCCGCGTGATCCTTGTCGCCTGACGCCAGCGTCGATTTCCTGATCGTCGGAGCCGGGTTCTCGGGTCTCGTCGCAGCGGAACGGCTGTCCAATGCCGGCTTCCGCTGCGTGGTGGTGGACAAGCGTTCCCACCTCGGCGGGAATGCCTACGACCGCGTCGATGCGGCGGGTGTACTGGTCCACGACTACGGCCCGCATTACTTCCGCACGAATTCGCCGCGCATCGTCGAGTATCTCGGCCGCTTCACCGCGTGGCAGGATGCGGACTACAAGATCAAGAGCTATACCGACGGGCGCTACTGGAGCTTCCCGATCAATCTGCAAACCTTCGAGGAGATCGTCGGGCGGCCTTCGACGACGGAGGAATTCGAAGCGTGGATCGAGGAGCACCGGGTGCCGGTGGATGAGCCGAAGAACTCGGAGGAGCTGATCCTTTCCAAGGTCGGCCGCGAACTCTACCGGCGCTTCTACGAAGGCTACACGCTCAAGCAATGGCAGCGCCACCCGCGCGACCTGGACACCAGCGTCTGCGGTCGGGTGCCGATCCGCACGAATCGCGACGACCGCTATCTCAACGAGGAATTCCAGGCGCTGCCTAAGGATGGCTTCACCGCGATGTTCGGGCGCATGCTCGATGCCTCGCCGGGGGTCGAACTTTATCTGGGTGTCGATTTCCACGAGGCGTGCAAGCGTTGGCGGCACCGGCATCTGATTTTCAGCGGTCCCGTGGACGAGTATTTCGGCCGTCGTTTTGGCGCACTGCCGTATCGCTCGCTGAGGTTCGAGCACGAGAGCTTCACCGCGGAGCAGCTCAAGCCCCGCGAACCAATCTCTAACAAGCCCGGCTTCTGGCAACCCGCCGTGCAGGTGAATTACCCCGACGCGGAGGTGCCCTACACCCGCATCGTCGAGATCAAGCACGTCACCGGACAGAAGATCGACGCCTCCACGATCGTCCGCGAATACCCGCGGAACTGGACACCGGAGGAGGAGCCGTTTTACCCCGTGCCCGCGGACGATGCGAAGACCGCCTACCGCCGCTACGCCGAGCTGGCCGCAGCGGAGAAGAATGTCAGCTTCATCGGCCGCCTCGCCACCTATCGTTATTACAACATGGACCAGGTCACCGGCATGGCACTCGCCGAAGCCGACCGCCTGATCGCCCGCTACTCACCGGCCCCGCATGCTTGAAAAGTTGAAATCGAAACAGGGCTCCATCGGCGTCGTCGGCCTCGGCTACGTCGGGCTCCCGCTATTGTTAGCCTATGCCAAGGCTGGCTTCCGCGCCGTGGGCATCGACATTGATCCGGGCAAGCCGGAGGCGTTGCTGGCCGGCCGCAGCTACATCAAGCACATCCCCGGCGAGCACGTCGCCGAGGCACTGGCATCCGGCAAGCTGGAGGCGACCACGGATTTTGCGATCATCAAGACGCTCGATGCGATCATCCTGTGCGTGCCTACGCCGCTCGATGAACACTTCGAGCCGGACCTCAGCTACGTGGTCAACACGGTCGAGGCCGTGGTGCCACACTTGAAGGCGGGCCAGGTGCTCAGCCTGGAAAGCACCACCTATCCCGGCACGACTGACGAGGAAGTGGTGACGCGCGTGGAGAAGGCCGGCTTCAAGGTCGGCACCGAGATTTTCGTCGTCTATTCGCCGGAGCGCGAGGACCCGGGCAACACCAAGTTCTCCGCGACGAACATCCCGAAGGTGGTCGGCGGCATCACGCCGGCCTGCCTCGAGGCGGGCGTCGCGCTTTACGAAGCGGCCTTCGAGCAAGTGGTGCCGGTGAGTTCCTGCAAGGTCGCGGAGCTGACCAAGCTGCTGGAGAACATCTACCGCGCGGTGAACATCGGCCTCGTCAACGAGCTGAAGATCGCCGCGGACAAGATGGGCATCGACATCTGGGAAGTCATTCGCGCTGCCTCCACCAAGCCCTTCGGCTTCACGGCCTTCTACCCCGGCCCCGGCCTCGGTGGTCACTGCATCCCGATCGATCCCTTCTACCTCACGTGGAAGGCCCGCGAGTATGGCGTGCACACGCGCTTCATTGAGCTCGCCGGGGAGATCAACCGCAGCATGCCGACCTACGTCATCCATCGTACCATGGAGGCGCTCAATTCGCGCGGCAAGCCGGTGAAAGGCTCGCGCATCCTGCTGATGGGCCTCGCCTACAAGGCGAACGTCGATGACATGCGCGAGTCGCCGACCTTCGCCCTGCTCGATGGCTTCCAGCACCTCGGTGCGGAGGTTTCCTTCTACGACCCGCACGTGCCGGTCGTCGGCCCGACCCGTGAACACATGAACTGGGCCGGAGCCCGCAGCATCGAGTGGAGCGAGGAAACGATCCGCGCCCAGGACTGCATCGTCATCTCCACCCACCACGCCGCCTTCGACCTCGCCCAACTCGCGGAGTGGTCCGACCTCATCATCGACACGCGCAACGCGATGGCCTCCGTCGCTACGCCTGAAGGTCTTGTCATCAAAGCGTAGTTTCTCCCTCCCGTCATGGACTCTCGCACCCCTACTCCATTGGATCGCTACGAATTGCCGGACCCGGCACAGACGAGAGCCTGGAAAGCGATGACGCCGGCGCGGAAATACGAACTCTGCAAGGCTGCGATCCGTTTTACGAGAAACCTAAAGCGCTCCGGGATCCGGGCCGCTCATCCGACGTGGAGTGATGAGCGTGTGGAGACTGAACTCGCAAGAATCTGGCTCCATGCAAGATCCTGATCTCATCGAGCTCTTCGTGCGACCTCTTGAGCAGGCGGCCATCGAATACATGATCTCGGGATCCGTCGCCTCATCGATCTACGGAGAACCTCGCTCGACCCTCGATATCGACCTCGCGGTCTTCCCCGATCCGGGCAAGCTGGCACTTTTCCCTTCGCTCTTCCCCGAGCAGGATTTCTACCTACCGCCGCTCGATGTCATCCAGATCGAGTGCCGTCGCGAGACCCGCGGCCACTTCAACATCATTCACCACGACAGCGGCCTCAAGGCAGACATCTACCCGTCCCGAGCGCATCCGGATTTGCCCTGGGCCATAAGAAACCGGCGGCGGGTCGCCACGGTCGGCGGCGATGTCTGGGTCGCTCCGCCCGAGTACTTGATCCTCATGAAGCTCGAGTTTTTCCGGGAGGGCAGCCAGCCCAAACACCTCCGCGATATCGCTGGCGTGTTGGCCCAACAGGAAATTGACCGTGGCTGGATCGCCGGTGCCGTTGCCAAACTTTGCCTTGAAAAGCAGTGGGAGGAAGCCGTGCTCCTATCTCACTCCTGACACCTGCCAGACCGATTGATTTCCCATGTCCGTCCCGCTCCTAGACGTCAATGCGCAGAACCTGCCGCTCGAAGCCGAGCTGAAGCAGGTCTTTGAAAACGTGCTCCGCTCCGGCCGCTTCATCCTCGGCGAGGAAGTGGAGGCCTTCGAAAAGCAGTGCGCCGCCGCGCTCGGCGCGAAGCACGCGATCTCCATCTCTTCCGGCACCGACTCGCTGATCGTCGCACTGATGGCGCTCGACATCGGTCCCGGTGACGAGGTGCTGTGCCCGTCCTTCACCTTCTTCGCCACCGCTGGCAGCATCCATCGCACGGGTGCGACGCCGGTCTTCTGCGATGTCCGCACCGATTGCTTCGGCATCGATATCGAGTCGGCAAAGGCCAAGCTCACGCCGAAGACCAGGGCCATCATGCCGGTCCATCTCTACGGCCAGTCCGCCGACATGGATGCCATCACTTCCTTCGCCAAGGAGCACGGGCTGAAAATCATCGAGGACGTCGCGCAATCGTTTGGTGCCACTTACCGCGGCCGCGGCTGCGGGACCATCGGCGAGATCGGGAGTTACAGCTTCTTTCCCTCGAAGAACCTCGGCGGCTTTGGCGACGGCGGCTTGGTGACCACCGAGTCCTACGAACTCTTCGAGAAGATGCTGCGCCTGCGCAACCACGGCATGCACCCGCGCTACTACCACTCGATGGTCGGCGGGAACTTCCGCATGGACGCGCTCCAGTGCGCCCTGCTGCGCGTGAAGCTGCATCACATCGGCGACTACGCCGCGGGCCGCACGCGCAATGCGAACTACTATAGCCGTCGTCTTTCCGCACTCGCCGATGGCACCAACCTGATCCTGCCGACCGACCGCGATCATGCCGGCCACGTCTGGAACCAGTACACGCTGCGGGTTCCCGGCCGCCGCGATGAGT
The DNA here is from genome assembly GCF_025950235.1 of Luteolibacter arcticus. NCBI lineage: Bacteria > Pseudomonadati > Verrucomicrobiota > Verrucomicrobiia > Verrucomicrobiales > Verrucomicrobiaceae > Neoluteolibacter > Neoluteolibacter arcticus. The sequence continues at coordinate 10,361 of NZ_JAPDDT010000005.1, forward strand.
TGAAAGCCCACCTCACGGAAAAGGGCATCGGCTGCGAGATCTACTACCCGGTGCCGATGCATCGCCAGGAATGCTTCGCGAATCTGCCCGAGCACTCGCTCTCGAACTGCCCGGTCTCCGACCAACTGTCCAGCGAGGTCATCAGCGTCCCGGTCTATCCGGAACTCACCGAGGCCCAGCTCGACGAAGTCGCCACGGCGCTTGAGTCCTTCTTCGGTTGATGTCCTTGCCTCCTGAGGTTAGCCTTTCATCGTGAAACTGGAAATCGACGTGCCTGAATCAGCGTTCTCCGCGCTTCGGCAAGCTCCCGGGGAGCTGGCCGCCAGCATGCGCCTGATGGCCGCGATCAAATGGTATGAGACAGGCATGTTGAGCCAGGAACGTGCCGCCGAATTGGCCGGCCAATCGCGCCAGGACTTCCTGCTCTCCATGCCGCGGGTCGGCGTCAGCCCGTTTCAAGGCGTGGACGACGACCTCGCTGCTTTTGCATAATGATCCTCGGCGGTTTCCAGCCAGTTCTCCACAGAGGCACAGAGGAAAGGCAGGAGATCACAGAGAAAGGCAGAAGTAGGAACCCGAGCCCTTTTCCCATATCTTTTCCCTCCGTGATCTCCGGCTGTTTCTCTGTGCCTCTGCGGTTTCTCACGCCGAGTCCACCTGCGGGCCTTCAGCCAATCTAACAGAGAGCCATTCTCCCCCCCTCACCCCATGCCCAAAACATTCATCACCGGCCACCGCGGAATGGTGGGTTCCGCCCTCGTCCGCGCCGCGGAGAAAAGCGGCGGACATGACGTGATCACCGCCGGGCGCGACACGCTCGACCTCCTCAACCAGCAGGCCGTCTTCGACTATCTCGCCGCGGAAAAGCCGGGCATCGTGATCATTGCTGCGGCCAAGGTCGGCGGCATCCATGCGAATGCCACCTACCCTGCGGACTTCATCTACGAGAACCTTAGTATCGCCGCGAACCTCGTCGAAGGCAGTCGCCGTGCCGGGGTGGAGCGGGTGCTGTTTCTCGGGTCATCCTGCATCTATCCGAAGCTGGCACCGCAGCCGATGCCGGAGGATTGCCTGCTGACCAGTCCGCTCGAAGTCACCAACGAGGCCTACGCGATCGCCAAGATCGCCGGACTGAAGCTTTGCCAGCACTACCGCGCGCAGCACGGCCTGATGTATCACTCGGCGATGCCGACCAACCTCTACGGCCCGGGCGACAACTACCACCCTCAGAATTCGCATGTGATCCCCGCGCTGATCCGCCGCTTCCACGAAGCGAAGGAAGCCGGAGCACCGAGCGTGACGATCTGGGGCACCGGCACGCCGCGCCGCGAGTTCCTGCACGTGGACGACCTCGCCGCCGCGTGTTTCCATTTGCTCGGCCTCGAGAACCCGCCGGACTGGGTGAACGTCGGCGTGGGTGATGACGTGACCATCCTTGAGCTCGCGCAACTCGTCGCCGAAACCGTCGGCTTCACCGGCGAGATCCTCACCGACCCGACGAAACCCGATGGCACGCCGCGCAAGCTGATGGACGTCGCCAGGATCAAGGCCACAGGCTGGTCCCCGGTCATCGACTTCCGCGATGGCTTGGCCGGTGCTTACCAGGACTTCCTCGCCAGCCTCGAAACCGGCGCGGCCCGGCTCTGATTTCCCACCTCATCACGTAATGGGTGCGTGTGCCCCAGACTGGCATCCTCCCGCTCCCCACTCCCTTCCCCAACTCTCCCCCTCACTGTCGCCATGAAGAAAGCACTCATTACCGGTATCACCGGTCAGGACGGTTCCTATCTCGCCGAGTTCCTGCTCGAAAAAGGCTACGAGGTCCACGGCATCAAGCGCCGCGCCTCGCTCTTCAATACCCAGCGGGTCGATCACATCTACGAGGATCCGCACGTCGAGCATGCCCGCTTCCGCCTGCACTACGGCGACCTCACCGACACCTCCAACCTGACCCGCATCCTTTCCGAAGTGCAACCCGACGAGGTCTATAACCTCGGCGCGCAGTCCCACGTCGCCGTTTCCTTCGAAGCGCCGGAATACACCGCCGATGTCGATGCGATCGGCACGCTGCGTTTGTTAGAAGCAATCCGTTTCCTCGGTCTGGAGAAGAAGACCCGCTTCTATCAGGCATCCACCTCAGAGCTCTACGGCTTGGTGCAAGAGATCCCGCAGAAGGAAACCACTCCTTTCTACCCGCGATCGCCGTATGCCGTCGCGAAGATGTATGCCTACTGGATAACGGTGAACTACCGCGAGTCGTACGGCATGTATGCCTGCAATGGCATCCTCTTCAATCACGAGTCCCCGCGTCGCGGGGAGACCTTCGTGACCCGCAAGATCACCCGCGGACTCGCCAATATCGCCCAAGGCCTCGAAAAATGCCTCTACCTCGGCAACATGGACGCGCTGCGCGACTGGGGCCACGCGAAGGACTACGTCCGCATGCAGTGGATGATGCTCCAGCAGGACGAAGCCGATGATTTCGTGATCGCCACCGGCAAGCAGATCTCGGTGCGCGAGTTCGTCCGGATGTCCGCCCGTGAGGCTGGCATCGAGGTCGAGTTCACCGGCAGCGGCCTCGATGAAGTCGCGACCGTGGTTTCCGCGAATGCCGAAACGGCTCCGGCTGTGAGGGTGGGCGACGTGATCGTGAAGATCGACCCGCGCTACTTCCGCCCGGCCGAAGTGGAAACCCTGCTGGGCGACCCGACCAAGGCGAAGGAAAAGCTCGGCTGGGTGCCAGAGATCACCGTGGAGGAGATGTGTGCCGAGATGGTCGCCTCCGACCTCGATACCGCCAAGCGCCACGCCTTGCTCAAAGCTCACGGGCACCACGTGTCGGTTTCCAAGGAGTGACGACTTCCGGTAGCGGAACGACTGCGTCGTTCCGGCTGCTCGCGGTCCGAACGAATTAACCGAGCGGCGATTCCCAGCGATCCCCGCTCCGCCGGAACGGCGCAGCCGTTCCGCTACTTGGCTAAACTCATGCGCAAAGTCTTCGTCTCCGGTTGCTACGACATCATCCACGGCGGCCACGTCCAGTTCTTCGAGGAGGCGCGTGCGCTCGGCGATCACCTCACGGTGTCCTTCGCCTCGTCCGAGGTGCTGTGGATCCACAAGCGCCGCAAGCCATCGATTCCCGACGAGCACAAGAAGGCTCTGTTAGAGAGCTTGCGGCCGGTGGACCATGTGGTCATCGGCTGCGGCCATGACGAAGGCATCGATTTCGGCGAAGAGTTCCTGAAGCTGCGCCCCGATATCCTGGCAGTCACCGAGGATGACAAGTACGCCGACCTGAAGCGCGCGCTGTGTGCGGAGGTCGGCGCACAATATGTGGTGCTGCCGAAGACGCCGCCGAGGTTCGAGCCGGTCTCGACTTCATCGATCGTCCGCTGGGTGCAAGCGCCGACCGAGGCTCCGCTTCGCGTCGATTTCGCCGGAGGCTGGCTCGATGTCCCGCGCTTCTCCCGCGAGGGAGAGTTCGTGGTGAACTGCTCGATCTCCCCGCTCGTGTCACTGCGCGAGTGGCCATACGAGAAGCAGGCCGGTCTTGGTGGCAGCGGCGCGTGGGCCTTGATCAATGGCAAGGACGGCGTCGATTCGGAGCTCGATCTCGGGGTCGGCTGGCAAGACCCCGCGGTGATCCGCGAAACCGGGCTCTGTGTGTGGCGCTCGGGGCTACGACCGGTGCTCGATTTCAAGCGCAACGGCGATTTCCTCACTGGCTGCCTCGCAATCCTGTGGACCGGTTCGCCCCACGACACACCGGGCGTGGCGGACCTGCCCCGCGACTACGATGGCATCGCCGAATCGGGTCGCATCGCCCGCGAGGGAGTGATCGAGGCGTCGCTGGAGAAACTCGCGCGCGGGATGGACGTCTATCACTCGACCCAGCTGGCCGAGGGCATGGACCCGCTGCCGGATCTGCCGGGAGCGCTGGCCCGCAAGTACTGTGGCGGCGGCTATGGCGGCTACGCGCTGTATCTTTTCCCGAACGAGGCATCGCGTGCCGCAGCGCTCGCGACCACCGGACAACTCCGCCCGGTCGAGCCCTTCTGCCGACTGTGACCCCCCGGTTCCCTCAAGTCTTGAGTCTTGTGTCTTCAAGTCTTGCGTCTCCCTGAATGCGCATCCACCCCGTCATCGGCCTGCCCCTCGCCTGCACGGACTACGCCGGTGCGGTCGCATGGATTTTGGAGAAAGCCACCGCACCAACTACGGCGATTGCCGTAGAGGCCGCCAATACGCACGTCGCCGCGCTTGCCCGTAGCGACGCGGCATTCGGCGAATCGATGCGCTGCTTCGACCTGATCGTGCCGGACGGCATGCCGCTGGTGTGGTCGCTCAATGCCGCCCTGCCACCCGCCGAGCGGCTGACCGACCGGGTCTATGGCCCGACGCTGATGCTGGAAACCCTCAAGGCCTCCGCCGGCCGGCCGGAGTTCCGCCACTTCCTGCTCGGTGGAAAGGAGTCCACCTTGGAAAAACTCCAGGCCGTCTTCGCCGAACGATTTCCCGGCGTGGCGATTGCGGACGCTTACTCGCCGCCCTTCGGCGAGTGGCCGGAGGATGAGTTCGAGCGCATGACCGCGAAAATCCGCGAGTCCGGCGCGAACCTGATCTGGGTCGGCCTCGGCTGCCCGAAGCAGGAACACTGGATCGCCCGCCACAAGGACCGCCTGCCGCCCGGGGTGTATTTCGGCATCGGGGCCGCCTTCGCTTTCCACGCCGGCGAGGTCTCGCAGGCACCCGCCTTGCTCCAGAAGTTCGGCCTCGAATGGGCCTACCGCATCGCCGCAGAACCGCGCCGCCTGTTCCGCCGCTACTTCACCTACAATTCGCTTTTCCTGTGGTACAGCGTCCGCGACCGGATGAATGGGAAGGCGAACCGGCTCCCTTGATTCGCGCCATCTGCCGTGAGAAGCTCCCCTCATGGATGAGGGGGCAGATGATCTTGGAAAGGAAGTGCCGACCAGGGACCGCTTGGCGTTCCGGCTGCGGTATCCGACCGATGTTCCTGTCGTTCCGTTGATCAAGCGCGATGGGGAATGGTTCGTGGACCGGCCTTTTGATCGGGAAGCCATCCGCAAGGCCATCCGGGCAGAACGGGACGAGCCCCACAATCTCACTGACCCGCCGCGATTTCGCTGCTAGATTGACCTCGTCATGTCGAACATCCATCCGCACGCCACCCTGCCCCGGCAGGACAAGGAAACCCTTCTCGGCCAACGCGGCATCGTGCTCTGGTTCTGCGGGCTTTCCGGCTCCGGAAAATCGACCATCGCCAGTGGCGTGGAGCGGGTGCTGCACAGCCAAGGCCGCTACACCGTGCGACTGGATGGCGACAATCTGCGCACCGGCCTGAACGCCAATCTCGGCTTTTCCGATGATGACCGACTCGAGAACATCCGCCGCACCGCGGAAGTGGCCAAGATCCTCGCCTCGAACGGCACGATCGTGCTGTGCTCACTGATCACCCCGCGGGGCATGCATCGCGATCTGGCCCGCGGCATCCTCGGCGAGGATTTCGCCGAAATCTACGTTAAGGCCAGCTACATGGCCTGCGAGGCGCGCGATGTCAAAGGCCTCTACGCCAAGGCCGCGAAGGGCGAAGTGGCCAATTTCACCGGCCGGGACAGCGGCTTCGAGGAGCCGCAGCAGGCCGAACTGGTGCTCGATACCGAGAAGATGAGCGTCGAGGACGCGGTGAGCGAGGTGCTGGAGTTCCTGGGCACACGCGGTGCGCCGACCGCCGAGTTGCTTGAAGCTTGAAACCATGCGCCCCCCGCTGGATCGCCCTAAGCTCGAGCGCTTCATGACTGCCCTTGCGCAGCGAGTGAAGGGCGAGGGACGCATTTACCTGACCGGTGGCTCCACAGCTCTGCTGCACGGCTGGCGCGCGTCCACCATCGACATCGATTTGAAGGCCGACCCCGAACCGGACGGCTGGTTCGAGGCATTGGCAGCTCTAAAGGACGAACTTGCAGTCAACGTGGAGCTGGCCTCTCCGGACCACTTCATCCCCGTACTACCGGGATGGCGTGACCGCAGCCTTTTCATCGCGCGACATGGCAGGCTCGATTTTTACCATTACGATCCCTACAGTCAGGCATTGGCCAAACTGGAGCGCGGCCACGCCAGGGACCTCGATGACGTAAACGCCATGCTTACAAATGGGCTGATCCGGCCCGACCGGTTGCTGGAGTTGTTCGAATCGATCCAATCCGAATTGATCCGCTATCCGGCGCTGGACCCCAGCTCATTCCGGGCTGCCGTCGAAGCATTTGTGGCCTCGCCCGAACCACCTCCAGGCCCGTGATCCATCTCGAAGAACAACTCAAACACTTGCCCTGCGGCCTTCTCGTCGCCGAAGGCTTGGCCGACCACGCCGCCGGTCGCCGGGGAATCAACGCCTGCCTGGTGCGCATCGCCTCGCCCCGGCTGGTGAGGGCAGGACTGATGCCCCCCCTTGAATCGCCCGGCGGAGCCGCAGAGCTCGAACTCTACGAAATCCTGTCCTCGGAGCCGGGCAATGCTTACGGCCGTTACAACGCCATCATCCGCGAGCTCGTCAGCTTTGAGCACGCCCTCGATCATTGGCTGTCAGGAAGACGCTGAAACATTACCAAGTTGCTCAACTAGGTAATTGTTTCTTGCACGGACCCTTCGGCCAGCCTTTTCCTCCCGGCCCCGCAACGACCCACCCGGAACGTCCGGGAGCCACGACACCCACACCGGCCTTTCGCCCGATGCCCAACTACCAGCTCTCCCACCTCGACCAGATCGAAGCCGAGGCGATCTTCGTCCTCCGCGAGACCGCCGCGCAGTTCCAGAACCCCGGCCTGCTTTTCTCCGGCGGCAAGGACTCGATCGTGATGGCATGGATCGCCCGCAAGGCCTTCCACCCGGCACGCATGCCGTTCCCGCTGGTCCACGTCGATACCGGCCACAATTTCCCCGAGACCATTACCTACCGCGACGAATTCGCCGCGAAGCTCGACGCCCGCCTCGTGGTCGGCTCGGTCCAGAAGTCGATCGATGACGGCCGCGTGGTCGAGGAAAAGGGCCCGAATGCTTCCCGTAACCGCGCCCAGACCACGACCCTGCTCGACACCATCGCCGAGTATCAATTCGACGCGCTGCTCGGCGGCGGTCGCCGGGACGAGGAGAAGGCCCGCGCCAAGGAGCGCTTCTTCTCGCACCGCGATGACTTCGGCCAGTGGGACCCGAAGAACCAGCGTCCCGAGCTGTGGAACCTCTTCAACGGCCGCAAGCACCCCGGCGAACACTTCCGCGTCTTCCCGCTGTCCAACTTCACCGAAATGGACATCTGGATGTACATGCACCGCGAGGGCATCGTCCTGCCGAGCCTCTACTACGCCCACGAACGCGACACCGTGACCCGCAACGGTACTATCCTCGCCGTCAGCGAATTCGTCCAACCCCGCGACGGAGAAGTCGTGGAGAAGAAGGTCATCCGCTTCCGCACCATGGGTGACGCAACCATCACCGGTGCCGTCGAATCGACCGCCGACACCATGGAAAAGATCATCGAGGAAGTCGCCGCCGCCCGCCAGACCGAGCGCGGCAACCGCGCCGACGACAAGCGCTCCGAGACCGCCATGGAAGACCGGAAGAAGGAGGGCTACTTCTAAAGAGACGGAAGACCCGAAGACATCGGCGCACCGTTCAAACTGGTGACCTGATGATTACAAATCAACTGCTCTACCAAACGACTCTCTTTTCATGGATCTCCTTCGCTTTACTACTGCTGGCTCTGTCGATGACGGCAAGTCCACGCTCATTGGCCGTCTCTTGTACGACTCCAAGTCGATCTTCGAAGATCAGCTTGAAGCCATCGAGGAGACCTCCAAGCGCCGCGGCGATGGCCACGTCGACCTCGCCCTTCTAACAGACGGCCTGAAGGCCGAGCGCGAGCAGGGCATCACCATCGATGTCGCTTACCGCTACTTCGCCACGCCGAAGCGCAAGTTCATCATCGCCGACACCCCGGGGCACATCCAATACACGCGGAACATGGTGACGGGCGCCTCGACCGCGAACCTGGCCATCATTCTCATCGATGCACGCAAGGGCGTGATCGAGCAGACCAAGCGTCACAGCTTCATCGCAAACCTCCTTCGCATCCAGCACGTCGTTGTTGCGGTCAACAAGATGGACCTCGTGGACTACTCCGAAGAGGTCTACGAGAAGATCATCAAGGACTACCAGGAGTTCGCCTCGCGCCTCGACAACATCGTCGACATCACTCCGATCCCGATCTCCGCGCTGAATGGCGACAACGTGGTGGACAAGTCCACCAGCATGCCTTGGTACCAAGGCCCGTCGCTACTCTATCATCTGGAGCACGTCTATGTCGGCGGCGAGGAAAACCACGTGGATGCGCGCTTCCCGGTCCAGTGGGTGATCCGCCCGCAGAGCGATGAATGGCACGACTTCCGCGGCTATGCCGGCCGCGTGGCCGGTGGCGTCTTCAAGGCCGGCGACGAGATCACCGTGCTGCCCTCCGGCTTCACCTCGCAGATCAAGGCGATCCACACCGCCGACGGCAACATCGACGAAGCTTTCGCACCGCAGAGCGTGACGCTCACGCTGACCGACGAGATCGACATCTCGCGCGGCGACATGATCGTCAAAAAGAACAACCCGCCGCAAAGCTCGCAAGACCTCGAGGCGATGATCTGCTGGTTCTCCAACAAGCCGATGGCCTCTCGCGCCAAGGTCATCCTGCGCCACACCTCCCGCGAGATGCAGGCGATCGTCAGCGAGGTGAAGTACCTCGTGGACATCAATACCCTGCACAAGGTCGAGGGCGCCGGCACCTTCGCGATGAATGACGTCGGCCGCATCACCCTGCGCACCGCACAGCCGGTGATCCACGACTCGTATCGTCGCAATCGCCAGACCGGCTCTTTCATCCTGGTCGATCCCGGCACCAATGAAACGGTCGCCGCGGGGATGATCATCTGAGGACCGGCTGCCTGGCCGCCGTCAACCGCGCTCGCCGCGGCTTTCACCAGCCCTCCGAGCGATGACGGCAATCGATATCTACCGGCGCGTTTTCAAAATCTGGCGTGCCCGGCGCTTCGAGCAGTTCGTCCGGCTATTGGCGCCCTCGCGAGGCGACTCGCTGATCGACATCGGTGGAGAGCTGGGCTTCTGGACCAGCTATCCGCCTGTGGTCGGGAGCATCGATCTCGTGAACCCGAAGGTCATGCAGATCGATTCTGCAGCCCATCCGGAACACGCGCAGCGAACCATCGTCGGGGATGGCAGGCATCTGGTGGATGTGGGCGACCAAAGCTACGACATCGCCTTCTCCAACAGCGTCATCGAGCACGTCGGCACCTGGGAGGACCAACAGAAGTTCGCCGCCGAGAGTCGCCGGGTCGGGAAAAAGCTGTGGTGCCAAACGCCGGCGCGGGAATGCCCGATCGAGCCGCACTACATGGCGCCCTTCATTCACTGGCTGCCGCGCTCGCTCCAACGCCGCCTGATGCGACGCTTCACGCCGTGGGGATGGCTCTCCAAGCCGACCAAGGCAGACATCGACTTCATGGTGGACACCACCCGCCTGCTGACCTTTCGGGAAATGAAGCAGCTCTTCCCCGACTGCCAGATCCTCGTGGAGCGGATCCTTCTGGTTTTCCCGAAGTCCTACATCGCGGTGCGCACGGAGGCTCCGGCCCCAACCACTGAAACCCCGCGCGGTTGAGCTGCCGATTTTGCCCATGTCGCTCTCCCGTCATGCCCAAAGCTTCGCCAAAGGCTTGGCCTATCGCCTCGGCTTCAGCCTCAAACGGCTGCGGTCCGCCCAGAAAGCCACGGCGGTCGCCAGCGATTTCACCGGCAAGGTCCGGCCGCTGCTGCACCGCACCGATCCTTACGAGAGCTTCGACGCCGCGGCATGGCCGGATGATGCCGCCGGCTGGGGCTCGGACTCGGCGGCCTTCGGCGAACTCATCGAAGAACTCCGCCCGACCCGCATCCTGGAAGTCGGCACTTGGAAAGGCGGCTCCGCCCTCAATCTCGCGGGTCACCTGCAGCGACTCGGCCTCGATGCGGAGATCCTCTGCGTGGACACGTGGCTCGGCGCGCTGGAAATGTGGACCGATCTCGATGACCCAAGCCGCCACGGCGCGCTCAGCCTCCGGCACGGCTACCCCACCCTCTACTACCGCTTTCTGGCCAATGTTTGCCGCGCCGGGCATCAGGGCCGGATCACCCCGCTGCCGCTGCCGTCCGTCACCGCCGCCCAGTGGTTCGCCCTCCACGGGGTTAAAGCGGAGATGATCTACATCGACGCCAGCCACGAGGAGGAGGACGTCTATCAGGACCTCCTTTCTTACTGGGACTTGGTTCGCACGGGCGGCGTCCTCTTCGGCGATGACTGGGGCTGGGATGGCGTCCGCCTCGCGGTCCAGCGTTTTGCCGGCGAGCAGGGAATCGCCATCCGCCACCGCCACGACAAGTGGGAGTTGCGGAAGTAGCGAATCTGCCACCCCGGCGAAACGCCCGTTTGTTCATTTTTATTTGAACACTCGGGGGCGGCTGTTCATTTTCGTCACGACAAGAATGCCTTCGGGCCTTCCAGCAACTCGTGGCGAGAAACAGGTGGAAGTTCGCGCTTCCGACCAAGGGCGGCAGCTTGCCTGACGCCGCGGGCTCCCCACTACCCCTCCCCCTTCCGTGGAAGCCTTCAAACAATTCGTGACGGAGTACGGGACCCGCTATCCTTGGGCTCTCTTCGTCGCGCTGGTATTCCTCCCGGGCATTGGATTTCCCGCCGGGGTCCTGCTGCTGCTGGCCGGCATCGTGTGGGGCAGCCACTACACCAGTTGCCTGATCGCCTTGGCGGCGATCGCGCTGAATGTGATGTGGACCCACTGCCTCGCGGCCGGCCCGGCACGCAAGGTGATGACCCGCTGGATGGGAGAACGCCTGCAGCCATGGTTCGCCCTGCCGCGGACGGACCTGATGAAGATCGCCTGGCTGCTGCGCGTGACTCCCGGGGTGCCTCTCTTCGTACAAAATTACGCGCTGGGGGCGCTCGGCGTGCCGCTGCGCTTGTCCCTGCTGACCGCCCTGCCGGTGGTCTCGCTCTACGCCTGCGGCTTCGTGCTCACCGGCGGTGCAATCTTCGACGGCCGGCTGGGTCTGGCGATCTCCGGTCTGGCCTTGGTCGCGGCAGCAGCCATTGCCACTCGGCTGTTCCCGGCGAAGCAGGCAAAACCCGGACCGGAAGGCGGGGCGTGATTCTCCCGCGGCGTTCATGAATTTCGCCTCCTACGAGTTCTGGAGAACCCTGTTCTTTTGCTTCCTCGGTTCGCGGCTGATCCTCGCCCTGATCGGGAAATTCGCCCCGCAGCAGGAGGCCGATACGGGCAAATGGTGCCTCGCCGCCACCGGACTCGTCCTGCTCGGTGTCGAGAGCTGGCTCACCCTGATCGTCTTCCTGTGGGTCGTGGCCCTGAGCTGGATCGGCGTGCTGCTGGCGGGCCGCGGGTGGTTCACGAAGCCCTACGGCTTCGCTGGCGGACTGGTCTTCCTCATCCTGCTGGTCGCGCAACTCGCCCCGCTGTTTTACTACAAGTACTGGGACTTCATCCTTAACGAGTGGCTCGGCCTCGGACTGCGCAAGCCGTCCGTGCTGATCCCCATGGGGTTGTCATTCTACACCTTCCAGAAGCTCGGCTTCTGGATCGACACGATCCGCAATCCCGGCAAACAGCCGCGCTTCCTCGACTACCTGAATTTCTGCTGCTTCTTCCCCCAGATCGTCGCGGGACCGATTGAAAAGAAGGAGTCGTTGCTGCCACAGATCGAAACGATCCGCTTCCGGATCCATCGCGAGAACCTGGAAGCCGCCCTGCAATGGATCGTCCTCGGGCTGGCGTACAAGCTGATCGTGGCGGACAACATCGGTGGATTTTCCCGAGGATTCCTCATTGATCCGGCCAATGCCTGGCACGTGTGGTTCGAGTGCCTGGCCTTCGCGATCCGCATCTACTTCGACTTCGCCGGCTACAGCTTCATCGCCATCGGCCTGGGCCTGCTGCTGGGGGTGAAACTCACGCTGAACTTCCGCAGCCCTTACTGGGCGCAGGACATGCGGGAATTCTGGCGGAACTGGCACGTCACGCTGGGCGCTTGGCTACGGGACTACATCTACATCCCGCTCGGCGGCCGGCGGGTGCCATGGTGGCCGATCAATACGCTCCTCGTCTTCCTCATCTCCGGCATCTGGCACGGTGCCGGCTGGGGCTTCCTGATCTGGGGGCTGCTCCACGGCATCGGCGTCGCGGTGTGCTCGATCAAAGGAAGATGGATCCCCTTCGCACCGGCGCGCTGGTTTCTGACCTTTGCCTACACCACCGCCACCTGGCTCTTCTTCTTGGAACGGGACGCCTCGCTGCTGGCACAAAAGGCCCTCTCGCTGGTCAAACCGGCCGCCTATTCGATCTCAAACCTGCGTAACATCCAGCAGGTCTTCACCGGCCCGGGCGAACTGGTGGTCACCAGCGTGATCCTCGGGCTAGCCGCGCTGGCGCTGGCGATCGAAGGCTTGGGCGTCCGCCGCGACCTCGAGCCCTACCACTTCGGCAGACGGCCGGTTGCCGGGATTGTGCTGGTCTTCCTCATCGTGCTGCTCGCGCCACTCGAGGAGTCGTCGTTCATCTACTTCAATTTCTAGCGTCGCGTTGCGGTACTTCTTCACACTCCTGGCCAGTGCGGCGGCGGCCTATGTGCTGAGCTTCATCCTGACCGTCTCCACCAATCCCGAGATCCGGGTCTGGCGGGAAGTCGACCAGCGGCGGAAGTCGGACGTGGCAGAGACCCGGGCCAAAGCACCGGACCAACCGGTGATCATCTTCACCGGCGGCTCGAGCACCGCGTTTTCGATCGATCCGGCGATCATCGAGGAAAGCTGTGGCATCCCCGCTTTCAATTTCGCTTTGCCCGCCAGCGCAGGACCTCGCTACCTGCTTCACCAAGCGCTGGAGCGAACCCGCCCGGGCGACACGCTGGTCATCGGCCTGGAAGCGGACTTCCTGGCGTTCGAGTCGGATTACCCCGCGAGCATGTTCTCGTTCGGCCTCGCCCTGCTCGAAGGTGAGCCGTCCGCCACCGTCGGTGGTGAGTCGTTCGGAGAGCGCCTGACGCTGCCGGAAACCCTCACCCTTTCGCGTCCGGGCCCGCGCTATTTGATGACATTGGCCTACAGGGGAGCGTTGGGAAAGGGCTACCGCTACACCCCGCAGGACTACCAATATCATGGTCGCATGCAAACGCCGGTGACCGAACCCGGCATGACCCCTCACCACATCGAGGGTGAACTCCACCTGAGCAAATCGGGCGAGCACCTGCTGCGGACCTTCCGGAATGCGGCACAGCAGCGGGGCATCCGGCTTTTTTACGCGATGCCCTGGCGGTGGACAGCACCGGAACACGCCGAGGCCAGTCGTCTCGCCAACGCTGCATTGCTCCGCGATATCGATCGCATCGTCCCGGTGATCGACGATGGAAGCCGCGGGGTTTCGACCGACCGCAGCCATTTCTCCGACAGCCACCAGCACCTCACCGCAGCCGGTTCCCAAGCCCGGTCGCGCTTGCTGGCCGACGCCCTGGCCGGGCTCCTGTCCCGGCAGTAGTCGACCCATGCAAATCGCCACCGCCATCGCGGTTGTGTTCATACGGCTTCCCACCTAGTCTCCCGCCCCGTTCACCCGGACCCTTTCTCTCTCAGCACGTGGTCGAGTCCCGTTCCATCCAAGGTATCCTGATCGTCATCGTCGTGGCCGTGCTCGCCGCGTGGCTCGGCGTGGCGATCGTCACCAATCAGACCCAGACGTTGCTCAAGGTAGGTGGTGTATCGCTGCTCGCGCTCTGCATCCTCCTCGGCCGGCGCATTTGGCTGCTGATGATCTTTTTCACCGCGCTGAACTTCCCGTTGATTCGCGGCTTCAATACCGCCGAACTCGGGCAGGGCTTGTTCTTCGGGTTTTCGCTTCTGCTTTTTGCCATTCGCAAACTCCCTGTCCGTCCCAAATGGGGCGAACTTGAATGGTGGATGCTTCTGGTTGCCCTATGCGTCGTTCAAGCGTATCTCCGCAACCCTGTCGGCCTCAACATTTTTGGCGGAGCTTCGGTAGGTGCGAGACCTTATTTCGTGATCAGCCTGAGTTTCCTGTCGAGCTGGTTGCTTTCCATCCTGTTGATTCCCGGCGGCGAGATAAAATGGGCGATGCGCCTGACCCTTCTCGGAAGCATCGTGGGGATTCCAATCAGCGAAGCGCGAACGAGAGCAGGACTGCAGTCTGTGGGGGCATTTGATCCCAGGGCAGCAGCAGGACGCTTCGCATGGCTGGCCTCGGCTGCCCTTACGACAATCCGCTGGCTGGTCAGCAGGATCTCGCCGTTCCGCGCAATCCTGAAGCCTTGGGCGTTCATCCTGCTTCTCGCATGCCTCGCCGCCGCTGCGGGGTCAGGCTATCGCAATGTGGTTGCTGCAGCCGGCCTCTATGGAGTGGTCGCGATCTACTACCACCACGGAATGTTCGCTGCGTTAGGATCGACCTTTCTGGCCTCCGTCTGCATCGGCCTGCTGGCGGTGATAAACCTCTTCGCCCCCTTGCCGGGCACGATGCAGCGCGCCCTTTCGCCATTTCCCGGAACTTGGGAAGAACGTTATGTAAGAGCCGGCGAACTTTCGACTGAATGGCGGGTGGAGATGTGGAAGGAAGCGCTGTTTACCGACACCTGGATCCAGAACAAGCTGCTAGGGGACGGCTTGGGGATGACGCGACGAGAATTGCGGCGAATGGAAGACCTCTCCGCAGGAGGCGCTGATTCATGGGCGGGCAGCTCGGGGCTTAGCAATCAGCAGGAAAGCATGATGATCACTGGGTCTTATCATAGCGGCCCGGTCCAAACCGTCCGAACTGTCGGATATGTTGGCTTGATCGTCCTGGTACTAGCCATGCTGCGGGTGGCCGCTCATATGCATCGCCTTATCAAACGGGTGAAAGGCACGGAATGGTTCCCAGTGGTCCTGTTCATGTCGCTGCCCAACTTGATTCTTCCTTTCCAGTTCGTCTTTGTCTTCGGAGAGTTTGGTCCCGGTTGCTCCCTTTTCTTCTTTGGGTTCGGAATGTTGCGTTTGATGGAAAGGAACCTTCCGGTGAGCCGGACGAGTCCACAGGCGTCGGTTCCAGTGATGCTCCCGAGGGGAAGGGGACGGGCTGAGCCCCAGCTTGCTTTGTCCTCGACCAAAAGATGACCCAGTCTTCGGGAGAACAGGTTGGAAAGATGCGAACCTTGTTCGTATCTCCACTACCTCCGAGCAAGTGCGGCATCGCTAGCTATGCCGAGGAGCACTACCTGCGACTTGTTTCCGATGGAACCGAAGTCAAAACGGCCAGCATGCTGCCGGATAGCAAAACGGATCTGCACGTTAACCTGCGAAGCCTCCGCTCCTGCCTTGCCTTCCTGCTCTCCGTCCTGCGCTTCCGGCCCCGAAGTGTCGTCGTTCATTATGCCGATGTGATGTTCTTCCCGTGGCGGATTCCCGGCAGAATCCGCCGCAAGGTCCTGCGCGTTTTCCAAAGCCTGGTCCTGCTGACGTTGGCCAAAACGGCCACAAACTCATCGGTCATCGTCCACGAACTCCCCGTCGACAGGGAACTACCCCGATTCAACACGTGGATCCGGCAACTTGCGCTAGGATCCTTCACCGAGATCGCGTTCCACACGCGATCCATGCGTGAAGAATTTCACCAGCGGTTCCCGCGGATTTCAAGGGCCCGGACGTCGGAGATCGATCACGCGCGCTTCATGCAACGGCGCTTCCACGGAACGCGCGAGGAAGCCAGGGCGAAACTCCATCTGGCCGCTGATCGCCTCCAGTTCCTTTGCCTCGGCTTTTTCCATCAGGCCAAGGGCTTCGACGAGGCCATTACCGCCTTCCGCAATGCGGACATCGGGTCTTCTGCCCATCTCCACGTGGTGGGCACCCCGCACGGCAGCACGGACGCCATTGTGCAGCATGCCGCATTGCTCGCAAAACTATGCGAAGACACCCAAGGAGCGTTTTGCCACGAAGTATTCGTGGATGACGAGGGCTTCGACATGTGGCTGGCGGCTGCCGATCTATTGATCCTTCCTTATCGCGGGGTGGCGTCTTCGGGCGTGGGAGCACGGGCCAGCCTGTATGGCACCCGGCTTCTCATCCGAAACCTCGTGAACCTGACCGACCAGTTCCCGGATGCTGTGACATTTGAAGACGAGGCAGCGCTGACGCTTGAACTCCAGTCTCTTGCCGCGGCATCCCCGAGCCACCCGATGGCGGGGAATCCGAACTGCTGAAAGCGCCGCTTTCGCAGTCATTCGTCCCGACCCGGCGTTCCCGCATCAAGCCACGACATGAATCATAAAGGCCTGCTGGCTCGTGGCGTGTTGCTTGGATATGGTGCACTTGGAGCCCAAGTATTCTATTCGTTTGCGTCGATCCCGCTGGCCTTGGCCTACCTTGGGAAGGCCGAGTTCGCCCTGTGGAGCGTGATTTCGGCGCTCGTGGGATACCTTTCCCTCGCGGAGGCGGGGATGACCAATTCGTTCCTCCGCCACCTCTTCGAATGCAAGGGGGACCAGGAGTCGGGAAAGTATGGCCGCTACTTTGCCGCGGGACTCGGCGCGCTGGGTTTGGTCGCGTTGGTGATGCTTGCAGCCGGCTCGGCAGCGGCCTGGGTTTCCCCCCAGCTCATCGGCATTCCTTCCGACCTGCGTGGAATCTTCGTATGGGTGATGCTTGGCCAGGTGGCGGTCTCCGCCGTGACCATGGCGACCCGGATGCTGGGCGCGCCCCTGTACATCCACCACCGCCAGGATCTGCTCCAAGTCTGCCAGATCGGCTTGTTCGTGGTTTACTATACCGTCCTGCATCTGGGCTTCAAGGCCGGGTGGGGAATCTACGCCATGCTGGCCAATCAAGGTGCGGGACTGGTCTGGAGCATCTCCTTTAATGTCATCGCCTGCGTGAAGCTGCGCCTGTTTCCCGCCCGCGGCTCGCTGGGACTTCCAACGCGGGAGGAGTGGAACTCCGTCTGGGCCTATTCCCGCGACCAGTTTGTCATCCAGGTCGGCGGGATTGTGGCCAATGGCCTTCCGGCACTTCTGCTCCCGCGGCTGCTCGGTCTGGAAGCGGTCGCCGTGTGGGCGGTATGCACCCGCCCGTTTGGAATCGTGAGGCAGCTCGTGGTCAAGCCCTACGACGTCGCGTTGCCGATGTTTTGCGACATCTACGTCCGCGGGGAAAAGCAGCAGCTTACCAAGCGCTGGACGGACGTCACCCAACTGGTGCTTGCCATCGCCGGCTGCGCCTTCGTGGTCGCCGCCGCCAACAACGAGAGCTTCCTGGCTCTCTGGACCGGCGGGCGGATGACCTGGGGTGTGGTCAACGACTGGCTGTGGGCATTGAAGTCCTACGTGTCGGTGGCCGCAGTCGCAGCCTTCGGCATCGTCGGGATCGAAAAGGCGGTCGGGCGCACCAAGTACGTGCCCTTCGTGGAATCCGCCTTGATGATCGCCTTAGCGCTGGTGTTCGTGAAGTTCTGGGGCATGGGCGGACTGATCCTTGCCACCACCCTGCCCCAGATATTCGGAAGCCTCTGGTCTGGCGTGAGTTATCTGGGCCGGATCACCGGCCATTCCCGAAAGGCCCTGCTCTGGAATGCCATCCTCCGCCCCACCTTCGTGCTTCCGCTGGCCATCGCTGCGGCGTGCGGCGCCACCTTGCTGACGCGCACGCTGCCGGGCTACTACGGCCTGATGGTCTCAGCGGCCGTCGGGTCCGCGATCGCGCTTTTGTGCGTGGCCTTTCTCGGGGTCTCTCCCGAAGTGCGGGATGAAATCCGGGGGCTTGTGGTCCGTTCCGTAAGACGCTTCCTCCCCTCGCGCCGGCCAGCCGCCGCGACGTCCGAGGCCGAATAGCATCTCCTCCGTTCCTTGATCTGATGGAGTCCGGTTCGCCAAAACGCATCGCCCTTTGCATCGAATGTCCCTTGGGCCAACATGGGGGCGTCGAGGTTCTGGTCAGGGCATTGATCGAAGGTCTGCACAGCCATTTCGAAGTTTGCCTGGTATCGCAGGATACCCCCGCAACCCTTCGCCCGGTCCCCTGCCATGAGGGCCTCTCAGGTCACTTCCAGTGGAACCCTGCCGACCATTCCGGCGAGCAGATCGAGCGGCTGATTGCCTGGGCGAAAGCGGAGCGAATCGAGCTGCTCCACTTCCACCACGGCGGGACCTACGGCTGGAATTCACGTTCGTGGAGCCACTGCGTCATTACCGCCGCCTCGCAAGCGGGCTTGCGTTGCGTCAGCACGAATCACGGTGCGTTTGGCTTCTGGCTTTTCGTCGGCGCGCAGCGGTCGCTTCCCTACCGCCTCGCGGCGATGTGCCTTTGCTTACCGGCCAAGCTCCGGCAGGTGGCGGCGGTCGAGTGGGAGGCCACGGTTTCCAAGCACGACTACCACGCGGTGCGCCGCTGGTTCTTTCCTGTCCGTTCACGGTTCCGCCAGATCTACCATTCCATTCTCGACGATTCGGTCCTGCCCGAACGTTCAAAACGGCCGATCATCCTGTGCCTCGGCACCGTCGGCAGCCGCAAGGGGCAGCCATTTCTCGCGGACGCTTTCGGCCGCATTGCCGACAAGCACCCCGAGTGGCGTCTGGTCATCGCCGGTCGCCATGCCTCGGACAGCACGCCGGCAGAACTCGCCGCAGCGGTCGCAAGGCACGGCATCGCCGACCGGGTGGATATCCTGACCGATGTCTCCGACGACCTGGCGCGCCAGCTCATCGCCGAGGCGGCGGTCTTCGGCATGCCCTCCCTCGCGGAAGGGCTCGGGCTTTCCCTCCAGGAGGCGCTCTACGGGCGTGCCGCCTGCGTCGGCTCCCGGGTCGGCGGGATTCCCGATCTAATCATCGATGAGAAAACCGGCTTGCTCGTGCCGCCCGCGAATCCCGAGGCCCTCGCCGCGGCGCTTGATCGCGTGATGAGCGATCCGGCCCTGCGCCAACGGCTTGGCAATGCCGGGCGCCAACATGTGATCGACCATGAGATGACCCGCGTTGGCATGGTGCGGAAGCACCGTGAGCTCTACCTTCGATCCCCTATCCGCACCTCCGCGTGAGTTCGCCCCGCGGAAAAATCGTCGCCCTCGAGTCGCTGCGCGGATACCTCGCCATGTGGGTGGTCGCGCAGCACCTCATTGATTTCTGCGGCGGGCATCTGGCGGCGCATCCATGGGGTAGCGTCCTGGCCGAATCGAAATTCGCGGTCCAGGGCTTCATGATCCTGAGCGGCTTTGTGATCGCCCATCTGATCACCGCGCGCCGCGAATCCTATGGTGTCTACATGGGTCGACGGCTATTCCGGATTTACCCGGTCCTGCTGCTTGCCGCGATCAGTGGAATCCTCCTTCACCAAGTGGTCGGTGTGCTTCTCCATCAATGGTGGCCTTCCTTCTTCACGACGCCGAAGCTCGCGCACTTCGCGGCGCAATGGGAGGCTACTGACGGCCAGTTTTCCGGGAACTGCCTGGCGGTCCTCACCATGACGAACGGGCTGATCCCCCCTTCGCTCCTCCCTTACGCGCCCACGGCTTTCATCGGTGTCCTCTGGAGCCTTTCGCTGGAGTTCCAGTTCTACGTGGTCGCACCCCTGCTGCACCGGCTGCTCAATCACAATGTGCTCTCCCGGGTCGGGCTCTTGGTCGGGCTCGCGATCTTCCTGGCGATCCGCCAGCCGCTGTTCGGCCAGATGAAGATGCTGACCTACCCGTCCTTCCTTCCATTCAGCATCGAGTTCTTCGTGATCGGGATGGTTTCGCACTCGGTCTATTTGTGGATCTGCCGCCACACCGGTTCCTTGCGTGAAGTGTTCGCGGATTCTTCCTTCAGCTTGGTCGCACTGGTGATCGTCGCGATCCTTCTCGTGACTGGCGACGATCTGCGCTCCCTGGCGAAAGGGCATCTAACCGACTACACCGGCCGATGGACGGCCATCATCATCTGGATCCTGATGATGGCATGGCTGACGGACGGGCTTGCCGGCCGCACCGGACTCGCCCAGCGGATCGGGAAATTCCTCTTCGAGTCGCGCTGGCCGTTGTATCTCGGGAAAATCTCCTACAGCGTTTACCTCTGGCACGTTCCCGTGATCCTCGCCGTCCAGTGGTTCCTCTACCAGAAGGGACTCGCTCACACCTGGCAAGACTGCCTGATCTGGACGACGGCAATTGCCCTCCCGCTGACCTTCGTTCTGTCCGTGGCCAGCTACCACCTCGTCGAGCTGCCATTCATCAGGCTCGGATCGAAATGGTTCCACTCCAAGCCGATTGCCCCCTGACAGCCGTTCTCCCGTCTAACACCATCCCTCCGCGGAACCTACCTTCTCATCAACGATCATGACCCGCCTCGCCGAACTGATCAACAAGCTCATCTCCCCCCTCGGTGTCAAACTCTCCCGGGTCCGCCGTCGCGTCTTGCCCGTCTTGCGCCCCGGCATCGTGCAGGCCAAGGTAGGCAGCGCCACTCTGGCGATGCCGGCGGACAGCACGATCCCCTTTGAGTATGCCGTCAATCCCGACTACGGCTCGCAGATCGGACGACTGGCCGGCTACCTCAAGGAAACCACCGGCGAGTATCTCGCCATCGACGTGGGTGCCAACGTGGGCGATACGCTTGCCATCATCCGTCAGGCCGCCGACGTGCCGGTGATGTGTGTGGAAGGCGATCCGAAATGCGCCGCGCTATTCCGCGAGAACTCCCGCATCTATGACCGCGTCGAGCTTGTGGACACGTTCCTCTCCGAGTCGGAAGGCAATGAAAACGTGACCGTTCAAAAGGACGGCTGGAACGCCACCCTGATCCCCGAGGCCGGGGGCGCGCCGATGTCCTTTCGCACACTCGACTCGGTGGCTTCCGGACGGTCCCTGCCGTGCGGGCTGCTCAAGCTGGATGTCGAAGGTTACGAATGGAAAATCCTGCGCGGTGCGCGCGAGCTGCTCACAAAGGATCAGCCGGTGATATGCATCGAGTACAACATCCGCCACTCGGGATTCCCGCCGGAGGAATTCGTGCGGGGCATGGAAGGCCTGCGCGATCTCGGCTACGATCAGGTGATCGTGTATGAGTCCCAAGGGGCTCTCCTCAGCACCTTCTCACTGTCGGATGGATGGGAAGACTACCTGGACCTCCATCATTTCCTCCGACTCGGCCTGTCACCGGTGCTCTACGTGGATCTCACGATTTTCCCTTCTTCCAAGGGGAAGCTGGGCGGGGATTTTGCCGCCAAGGAACGGCTGCGCATTCGCAACGCAGCGAAGTGAAGGATTCGCGGACGCGCAATCCCAGCAGCACGGCAGAGTGTCAGAACTGATCAACGCGACCATGCCCGATCCTCGTTTCGTGATCACCGTTCCCTTCCGGACGGACTACTACAACAACTACGCCCGCGTCCTGGATGCTGGAGGACGCTTGCGGAAATGTCTCCTCTGGACGAGGAAAGGCATCCCGGGAATTGCCCCGGAGAAGCACAGCCTTTGTCCTCCTTTGGGCCTCTTGGCTTACGCCGGCGCGAAATGCCTGTCGCCCTTTGCCGCCGAGTCGTTCCGTTTCTCGTTGCACCCTGCGTTCGACCGTTGGTCCCGGACCAAGCTGGTGCCCGGCGATCACGTGCTATCGAGCTACGGTTATGCCAATTCCTGCTTCCGCCACGCCCGCCGTCATGGAGGCAAGACGTTCCTGGATGGCGGGAATTCCCATCCTGAGAACTTCTGGAATCTCCTGACCGAGGAACACCGCACCTGGGGCTGCAACTACCCGCCGATCTCGCGCCAGCACTACCGCCGGGCACTGGCGATGATGGAGGACGTTGACTATGTCCTTTCACCCAGCGAGTTCGTCACGAAATCATTCCTGGAACGCGGATTTCGCGACGATCAGATTCTCCGGGTCTTTTTTCCTGTCGATCTTTCGGTATTCGGTTCGCTGCGAACTCCACGCCCCGCCGACCGGCCGTTCACCGTGATCAACACGGGCGGACTTTCGCTGCGCAAGGGAACGCCCTACCTGCTTGAATCGTTCCGGTTGATCCGTCAGGCGATTCCCAACGCGCGATTTCTCCTGACGGAATCGATCACGGATTCGATCAAGCCGATCCTGGCGCACTACAACGATCTGCCGATCGAATGGGCATCCTATCTGCCGGAATCCGAATTGGCGGAGCGACTCCGCTCCGCCGACCTGTTCATCCTGCCTTCGCTTGAAGAAGGTTTGGTACGCACCGCCTTGCAAGCCATGGCCTGCGGCCTTCCCGTCATTCTCACTCCCAATACCGGGGCCAACGACTACGTGGAAGAAGGCGTGAACGGCTCTGTGGTCCCACTGCGCGATCCCCAGGCAATTGCCCGGGCCGCCGAATGGTGGTGGGAAAAAATCCGGAATGGCTACCAGGTTCCGGATGACCGGATCGGCGAGCAGCTCTCGTTCGGAAGGCTGGAGCAAGTGCTCAACCAGCATCTGCAGCGGATCGGCGAATAGCCTCCGCGCCGGTGCGAATCCTCGCACGGTACAGAAGCGGCTACCTGACATGCCAGTCAAACCCATCATCCTCCGGACCATCAGGACTCTCTCCGTCGCTTGGCTTCGGTGGAAGGGGTGCGAAACGGCCGGCTCCGCGATCGTCAATGGATTCCCGTACATCCGCAGGAAGGGCAGTGGCCGGATCGTGATCGGCGAAAACGTTACGATCAATGCGGCCCGGTGGTCGAACTGGCTGGGAGTTTCCGGCTCGATGACACTCAGTGTCGAAGACGGCGCCGTTTTGGAACTCAAGCGCGGTGCCGGCGTCTCGTCCCTGCAGATCGTCGCCAATGTTGGCATCGAGATCGGCGAGGATTCGCTGATCGGCGCAGGCTGCCTGCTGTGCGACTCCGACATGCACGAGATCCCCTTGGGCTCCGCAAGGCCGGTGGCGATGGCACCCATCAAAATCGGGCGGCAGGTTTTCATCGGAGCACACTCCATCATCCTCAAAGGCGTGACCATCGGAGATGGGGCCGTGGTGGGAGCTGGATCGGTAGTAACGTCGGATGTGCCGGCCGGGGCTCTGGTAGCAGGCAACCCGGCCAAGGTGATCCGATTGGTCTCAGCACCGCCGATCTGATATCGTTTCACTCCTCTTTTATCCGGAGATAAGCCCAAGCCGCCATCACCCTGCTGGGGATGGCACACAAAATCCTATGGCATTCGACAGAGCACTCACTGGGTCCTCCCGGCCCGCTTCGATCCGGGCACTGGTTGCCGGAATACGGCATGACCTCTTCTACTCCCTGCTTCACCGCCCTATTGACGGGCTCGAAGATCTTGGAGACCCGACCGATAGTTGCAACTGGACCGTCCTAACCCGGGGCCTCGGTCCCGACAGCGTGGTTTACAGCGCCGGAATCGGTCGTGACATCAGCTTCGAGCACGCGATCGCCGACCGCTTCGGGCCCAAGATCCATTTGCTTGATCCTTCGCCAACGGGAATGGAAACCATGGAGCTGCCGGAGCATCAGCGGCCCGAATTCGAGTATCATCAGCTCGCGCTCGCGGGCTACGATGGTGAACTGGAACTCGCTCCGCCACCGAATCCCGCTGAAGGTTCATGGGTATCCCGCGATCGCGACCCTTCGGAGCCGTCCGCGACGGGCACACCGATCCGCGTGCCCTGCGAAACGGTGGGAAGCCTGATGAAGCGCCTGGGGCACCAGCATATCGACCTTCTCAAAATTGATATCGAAGGAGCCGAGTACGGCGTGCTGGACTCGCTTCTGAAGGATGGAACGCCGGTGCGCCAAATCGCGGTGGAGTTTCACAATGGCGTACTTGCGGGCATCCCCAGAAGCCTGACCATCCGGATGCTGGGCAGGCTCTTCACGCGCGGTTACCGGATCATCCACAAGGGGGGCAGCAACCACACGTTGCTCCGGAAGGAGGACCTGTAGCCGTTGGAAAGCAGCTCCCGAGCAATCCCTCTCATCATCCAACTGCCGTGACCGGTAAGAAACGCTGCCGAATCGCAATCCTTGCCGATTTCCCGTGGGGTGCCCTCGAAGGCAAAGCCACGGGGCGCGGCGGCGGACAAGGATGTACGTGGCTTCCGCAACTTGCGGAACGCTTCGCGGACTTCACGGAGTTTGAAATCCACTGGATCGTTCTGGATCGCCGCGGGGCCAGCGAGATCGTGTTGGAACAGTTTGGCCAACATTTCCACCGCCTGCGCGCATCGTCGATGAGTGTGGATCTCGCCTTGGGCAACTTGCCCGCGCGCCGGATTCTGAAAAAGTTCCTGCGGCGCTTGAAGCCCGACCTCGTCCACGCCTGGGGGACCGAGCTGATCTATCCGGCAGCCCTTCGCGATTTCGACGGGCCTACGATCCTTTCCATGCAGGGTGTGCTTACCGAGTATCAGAAGATCGGCGGCCTGCCGCAGGACTGGCGATGGCGACGCATGGTGGCCGGCGAACCCGCGATGATCCGGTCCGCCACGATCGTCACTTGCGAATCCGAGTGGGGAATCGCGCGGGTCAAGGAGATCGATCCCTCCGCGGAGTGCAGGTTGGTGGAGTATGGCGTGCATCCACGCTTCTACGAGGTCCCTTGGCAACCCACTGCCAGCGAGCCCTACGTTCTCTACGTGGGCGGAGCGGGTAGCCGGAAGGGCTTCGACCTGCTTGTGGAGGCGATGAAGATCTTGCCCGGGCGTACCTGGGAGCTGCGGCTTGCCGGAGATGAAGAGATGAAGCACGCCGTGGATGCCGCCGGCTTGAAGAATGTCCGCTGCCTCGGACTCCTGCCATGGGATGTCATGCAGCGGGAACTGCAGGGCGCCTGGGCCTTCGTGCTGCCCACCCGCGGCGACACCAGCCCGAACTCGGTGAAAGAAGCGCGCGTGATCGGGCTACCGGTGATTACCAGCCGCCACGGTGGCCAGGCCGGCTACATCGTGAATGGCATCAACGGCCGCATCGTCGATCCCCTGGACGCCGAGGGACTCGCGGCCGCCCTGTCCGATGTGATGCAAGACCTAGACCGCGCCCAAGCGCTGGGCCGCGGACACCATGAGGAAGATCGCGCCTATCTCCGCCCCGACCGGACCGCCCAAGGCTTTGCCGCGATCTACCGCGAGCTGGCAAATCTACCATGATGAAGAGTTCAGCCGTAACCTTGATCCACAAGGGTGCCATGGACATCGGGGTCCATGCCGTGGCCACGTTCCGGCGGCATTTCGCGGAGAGCCACCGGCTGGACATTCACAACGATGGCTCGCTGGACGAGGGCGACCTGGCAATCCTGCGCGAGGCCGCGGAAGGGATGGAGGTCCGGATGGTCGGACCGGCAGACCGGCAGCCAATCCTGCGGGAGAGACTGGCGGAATTTCCCAAGATCCGGGCCATGCTCGATGGGTGCGGCTACTTCGCCAAGCTGGAGCTGCCGATGTGCATCCCACGGCCGTACTTTTACTTCGACTCCGACATTGTCTGGCTGCGCGGCGCGGACAGCTTCGCCGCACCCGACCGCCCGAACGCCTTTTCCACGGAATCCTGGTCTTGGTACAATGGTGTGGCCAACGACCGCGAGTGGATCCGCGAGCAGATTCCCCGGCGGGTGAACTCCGGCTTCTACTACCTGTCCGAGGAGTTCCCATTCGCCCGCATGGAGTCGATGCTCGAGCGCGGCTTGTTCGACCCCACACTGCCGTACAACACTGACCAGGAGATCATGGCCTACCTGTTTCCTGACATGGAGCTGTATGATCCGGAGGACCTGAAGCGGAGCCGGCGGAACGTCCAATACGACTTCGCGATGGAGTCCTGTGCCGCCCTCCACTTTCCCGGCCAGATGTGGCGGGCTCATCTCGATGACATTGCCACCATCTACGGCCTGCCTGAAAAGCCGCCGCTAAAAATCCGCCACCAGCCGGCCGTGCCACTATCCCGGGGCGAGCTGCTCCGCATGCGGATGGCCGTGAAGATCTCCGACTCGCCCGTATTCGGAGGAATGGTAAATCGGCTGAGAGCGATCCGAGCAAGGTTTGCCTAGTCAGGCTTCAGTTTCCTACTTCCAACTTCCTACGAACACGCCGTCAAAGAAATCGCCCGCCCTCGGTCCGCTATAATTATTCCTCCGCCGCCTGGCAGGGCAGCTGTCCGTCAAATGAAATGAACCCAACCCCTCCCGCTCTCAATTTGCTGATCACAAGCGACTCGGGTTACGCGCCCATGGTTGCCTGTCTCCTGGCTAGCGTTCGCCAGCATCTCCCGAAGGAGATGGACCTCGAAGTATACTGGCTTCACGTTGATGGCTCAGTGCCAGCGAGAGAGCAATTGGCTCGGTTCTGCGAGGAATCCTTGGAACGCTGCAGGCTTCACATCTCGTCCCTCGACACGCTGCCGGCCGATATAAAGGCCCAGGTGGAAGCCTTGATTGGGAGCAATGATTCATCGTGGGGACCGGCCCTCTGCTTTGCCGCACCTTTCATCCTGCCGCTGATCTTGCCTGAATCCGTCAAAAGGGCGATCTTCGTGGATGCGGATGTGATCGCCTTGGGAGACATCAGCGAACTGACGACCATTCCGCTTGATGGATTCCCTGCCGGCTTTGTCCGGGCGCCTCTCAAACATTTTAACAAGCGCCTCGGACTTGAGAGATACGGCAACAGCGGCCTTATTGTCGTCGATGTCGACGCTTGGAAAGAGGCGGAAGTTTCCAAAGGCGCGATCGATTACCTTCACAAGATCTCCGGTGCGTGGTCCGCCAATTATCCCGATCAGGATGCCTTGAACCACACCTTGGCTGACGCCAATGGAAACGCGAAGTGGAAGGAACTGCATCCCAAATGGAACGCGTGTGCCCCGCTGTTTACCCACCCGCGGTGGCGCCTCCAGTACGATCCGATCGACATTGGTGAGGTGAAGTTGCTCCACTACTGCGGAGCCAAGCCTTGGGCAAAGGTGCCGGCAACCCTGCTTGGCCGGATTGCCCGCAAGAAGGGTATCCGGTTCGGCCCGACCAAGCCGGCTCACCCGCACTCGGACCTTTTCTATGACGTCCTGGCCCGCACTCCTTTCAGTGCCCCACGGTAGCATCAGCGACACGCGAAGGCAGATAATTTCCGTAGTACCATCCAATGAAGCGACTCGTTAAATCATACCTGAAAAAGCTACGCGGTGAAGGCCTTGGCCGGAGTGTGACGGCGCTCGCCCGGTGGTCACTTTGCTCGATCATCCCGCAAGATTGGATCTACAAGGTGATGCGGAGAAGGCACGAGTTTCTTTCGATCAAGCTCGATCGCCAATTGGACTCGACCGTCAAGTATGGCCAATTCAAAGGGCTCAAATTTTCAGCTGAATCTTCTTGGAGCCTCGAAGACAGGGCCGGGATGTTGCTCGGCCTCTATGAGAAAGAGGTCTTGGAAGAACTGCAGCAGAGTTCTGACAAGCACGGCATCTTTGTCGACCTTGGCGCAGCCGATGGCTACTACGGCGTGGGCGTCCTGGTGTCCGACATGTTCCGCACCGCATACTGCTTCGAGGCCACTGAGGCGGGTCAGAATGCGATCAAGACGAACGCCCGCTTGAATGGTGTTTCCGACCGTATCGTGGTCAAAGGAATCGCCACCAAAGACTTCCACAAGGAGTTCCCTCCCGCTGACATCCAGTCCTGCGTGATCCTGGTCGACATCGAAGGGGGTGAGTTCGGCCTCTTCGATGAAGAAACATTTCGCGCATTCTCCGGCGCAGTGATCATCATTGAGATTCATGATTTCCTCGTGGACGAGGGAAAAGCCAAGGTCCAGCGACTCCTGGATGCTGCGGCTCACACTCACCGGTACAAGAAGATCGTCACAGGCTCCCGCGACCTGTCCGGCTTCCCCGAGGTCGCGGACTACATCGACTACGACAGGTGGCTCATTTGCTCGGAACGACGGAGACAGCTCCCGAGCTGGATCAGGTTCGATCCACTCGCACCGGCACACGACGGGACTCTAACACCTTAACAGCCGGCGTTTTCCGCAGTCACTGATTCAATCCATTCGCCAGCCACCACCACAATCCCATGAAATCACTTGAAAAGGTCGTTTACTCGATACTGGGACAGCGAGGGACCAAGTATCTCCGTCGTTTTCTCCTGCGTTTCGATTCCCCTGAAAAAGCCTTCACGCGAATCTATCGCAGTGGGGGGTGGGTGAATGAGGAGAGCGCGTCCGGCCCCGGATCAACGATGGAGTATACGGAGAATATCCGTCGGGAGCTGCCGATTCTGCTGCGCAATCTGGGAGTGACCAAGATGCTCGACGCCCCTTGCGGAGACTATCACTGGTTCAAGGAGGTTGCGCGTGACAATGTCAGCTACATTGGCGCGGACATCGTGCAGGATCTCATCGCTCAGAATACCTCCCGTTACGCCGACGAGCGGACCCGATTCTGCCAGATGGATATTACCAGCGACCCGCTTCCAGAGGTGGACCTATGGCTCTGCCGGGATGTCTTGTTCCATTTGTCCACGGACCTGGTGCACCGTGCGCTTGATAATTTCTCCCGAAGCAAGATCGAGTACCTTCTGACCACCACGCACCCCGAATGCCAGCACAACTCGGACATCCCAACGGGCTCATTCCGCGAACTCAATCTCCAGCTTGAGCCATTCGGCTTCCCCGAGCCGATTGCATGGATCGATGATTGGATCCCCGGATTCCCGGTTCGGAAGTTGGGACTCTGGAAGCGGACAGATTTGGAGGGCATTATCAATCGTAACAAGTCTGGTAGCTGAGACGCACAACGGCACCATCGCTAATCGACCCGTTTCCGTCTTCCCGCCACCGCGATGCTTTTCAATTCCTGGGAGTTCCTCGCTCTCCTCGTCGCGACCTTCGCGCTCTACTATGCGCCTTGGTCGGGTGGCCGGCACGGGAAGGCATGGCAGGTCACGGTCGCGTTGATCGCCAGCGTGATCTTCTACGGCTGGGAAGATCCGAAACTCATTGGCCTGCTCGCCATCTCGTGTGTCGGCAACAGCCTCGCCACCGGCCGCATCATTCTCCACAAGGTCGCCGGCGATGAGGCCAAGGTGAAGCAATGGACCCGGGGCGCCGTGGTGATGAACCTCGCGCTGCTGGGCATCTTCAAATACCTGCCTTTCATAGCCGGAGGGCTGCCATTCCTCCCGCCATCATGGGTCGCCGCGGCCCAGGCCATCCCGCTGCCGATCGGCATCTCCTTCTACACCTTCCACGGCATCAGCATGATCGTGGATGTCGCCCGCGGCGAAGTGACCCGCGAGGGTGACGCGCTGATGTCAAAGGGGGGCCGCTTCGCGAAAGGAATCCGCGACATCGGCTTCTACCTGCTCTTCTTCCCGCAGCTCGTCGCCGGCCCCATCGTCAAGGCGAAGGACTTCTGGCCGCAGATCGCCGCGAAGCGCCTGGAAGACATCCCATGGCACCAGGTGATGCGGGCGTTGATCGCCGGCTACTTCCTGAAGGTCTTCGTAGCGGACAATCTCTCCGAGCAAACGGCGGGCCTGACACTGGGGCCGGAAGGCCTGGCGGCATCCGGCCCGCTCAACCTGATCCCGCTGCTCTACGCCTACTCGCTGCAGATCTTCGCCGACTTCGCGGGCTACTCGCTCATCGCGATCGGGCTGGCGGCGATGTTCGGCTACCGCTTCCCGATCAACTTCAACTTCCCGTATCTCTCGACCAGCATCACCGAGTTCTGGCGGCGCTGGCACATGTCGCTGTCCGCGTGGCTGCGCGACTACCTCTACATCCCGCTCGGGGGAAATCGCAAGGGACCGGGACGGACCTATGTGAATCTCTTCCTGGTCATGTTCCTCGGCGGACTATGGCACGGGGCGGAGTGGAAATTCGCCCTGTGGGGCACGCTGCACGGACTGCTGCTAGCAGCGGAGCGGCTGTGGGGAAGAAGGAAGGGAGAAGGAGATAAAGGACAAGCGACCGGAACCACCACCCCGCCAACTGCCGCCGGTCTTCTGGGCAGCGTGTGCGCGTGGTTCTTCACCTTCCACGCCGTCACTCTGCTGTGGCTGACCTTCCTGATGCCCGACATGGCGAGCATCGCCGCTTTCTTCAAAGGTATCCTGAGTGGCAAGACGGGATTCTCCGGACCGCCGGCATTTTCACTCTTCTTCTATGGTACCGCAGTGGTGCTCTACCACGCGTGGGGCTGGCTACGGGAGCACCGTGAAGTGCTCGCCGCCAAACTGCTCCGCTCGCCGCTCGAGCCGGTGCTGCACGGCGTGATGCTCTTCCTCATCATCACGAATCCCGGGGCTCCACGGGGCTTCATCTACTTCCAGTTCTAACCGGCAGCGGATTCACGGACGATGCGCTATTTCGCGATACTGATGCTGACCCTGGCCGCCTGCTTCGGCGTCCAAGCCGTGGCATTGCGTGCCGTCGGCGGTAGAACCACGAAAAGCGAGTCGAACTATTTCTCGTCACTGGGCCGGATCCAGGCCGGCACCACCGGCAAGGCAGAGATCATGCTGTTAGGCTCGTCGATCACCGGACGCCTGCCGGATCGCTCGCAGGGCTTCGCCGGATTCGCCAACATGGGTTGCGACGGCGGCAGCGCGGTGGATGCGCTGCGCGCGATGGACCGCGGCTTCCTGCCGGTGGCACCGGTGCTGGTGATCGAGGGCAACACCTTGCACCTGGCATTGCAGCGGAAACCTTCGGAAGTGGGCGTCGCGATGGAGCAACCCTGGTTCCAAGCCGGCATGCGGGTGCCGGCGATCAGCTCGTATGCCCGGCCTTCCGCGTTCTTTTACTCCCTTCTGCTCGCGAAGAAGATCGGCGGCTTCGGCGATCCGGGAGTGGATGAAGATCTTCAGGTGGCAAGCCTTCCTGCCCGTCTCGATACCTCGAAGACGGCGCTGTCCGCCGACGAACGCATCCTCATCGACGAACTCGTGCCGCTGCTCCACCGGCTCCAAGAAAAAGGCTCTCGCACCGTCTTTGTGTGGCTCCCCCCGGGTCGCGAAGCGGGTTCGTCCCCGCCCCCGTGGATGGCGACCTTGGTCGCGGAGAGCGGCTCCGAGTGGTGGGATCTGGGCACCGAGGCCAGTCGTGAATTGGTGACACTCACCGATGGCGTCCACATGGCGGCCCCGAGCGCGGCACGAACTGTTAGATCCCTGCGGAAAGGCCTCGGCCATTAATTCACAAGCCACCACGCCCTTCGCATGACGGCTCTCATCGGTCATAGCGGTTTTGTCGGACGCAATCTGCTCGCCCGTCGCTCGTACGACTCCGTTTACCGTTCCTCCGACATCGACAGCATCCGTGGCTGCGAGTTCGAGCATGTCGTGTGCGCCGGCATCCAAGCGATGAAGTGGTGGGCGAACCTCCACCCGGAAGAGGACTCGGCGGGCATCGAGCGCCTGTTAGGCGCTTTGTCCGAGGTCCGAGCGGAAAGGTTCACCCTCATCTCGACCATCGATGTCTATCCTTCGCCGCGCGGAGTGGACGAGGACACTGCTATCGAAACAACGGGGCATCACGCCTACGGACTCCATCGCCTGCGAGCGGAGCAGCGGATCGCGGAAATGTTTCCCCGATTGCTGGTGCTGCGCCTGCCGGGCCTCTTCGGCCCCGGCCTGAAGAAGAACGTGATCTACGACCTGATCCACGGCAACAACCTCCATCAGGTGCATCCCGGTGGTGTCTTCCAGTACTATGACCTTCGTAGATTGGCAGGCGACATCGACCAGGCGTGGGGCCTCGGCTTGGACATGCTCAACGTGAGCAGCGGCCCGCTTGGCACCGCGGAGATTCGCGATCACTTTTTCCCCGGCAAGGAACTGGCCGGCACCGGACCTGCGCCGGCCGGCTACGACATGCGTTCAAAGCACGCTGCCGCCTGGGGTGGTGACGGCGCCTATCTTTACTCCAAGTCGCAGGTGTTGTCGGACCTCGGCGATTGGCTCGCCACGGAGACAAGCACCGCCCGATAATTCCACGCCCGATGACCCTCAGCGTATCGCACATTGCCTGGCCGCCCGACACCGAGCCAGAGGCTGTTGCTTTCCTCAAGGGGCATGGACTTGCAGAGATCGAAGTGGCACCGGCGCGGGCATTTGGCAATCCGCTCGACGCCGACGAGGCCGCGGTGCGCGAACGTTCGGCTTGGTACCGCGAACAAGGCTTCAAGGTTGCTTCCTTCCAGGCGCTGCTGTTCGGCACGGATGGCCTGCACTTGTTCGGCCCGGACGATTCACGGCAGGCCATGAAGGAGGTGCTGATCGCCACCGGCCGTGTCGCCGGATGGGCAGGAGCAGGACCACTGGTCTTCGGCTCTCCCAAGAACCGCCTGCGGGGCGACCTGAGCCACGCCGAAGCCATCCGGCAAGCGGCCGGCTTTTTCCGCGAAGTGGGCGATGCGTGTGCCGCGGTGGGATCCTGCCTCGTCATCGAGGCCAATCCGGAAGCTTACGGCGCGGATTTCTGCACCCGGCTCGAACATGCCGTGGAGCTGGTGGACGCCGTGGGTTCTCCGGGCTTCGGGCTCCATGTGGACGCCGGGGGAATGGCCCTGAGCGGCGAAACCTTCGAACCCTTGCTGCGCCAGGCAGGTCGCATGCTGAAGCACGTTCACGCCAGCCAGCCCGAGCTGGTTTCATTTGCGAAGCCCGATCCCGTGCACGGGCGGATCGCTGCGGTGCTCGTCGAGATCGGCTATCAGGGCAGTGTGGCGATCGAGATGCGTGCCCAACCGGAAGGCTTCGCGGCGGTGGAGCAAGCGATCGAAGTGGTGCGGGAAACCTACGGCATCCGGTGAATCCTGCCGCCGACCATCTGCGCCGCATCGTGATCGCCGGAGGAGGATTCTTCGGCTGCTCGATTGCGCTGATGCTTCGCGAGCGGGGCTGGCACCCGGTGATCGTGGAGGAGACCGGCGACCTTTTGACGCGCGCCTCGCGGGTCAACCAAGCGCGCGTCCACGGCGGATATCACTACCCGCGCAGCCTGATCACCGCCTATCGGTCGCGCCACAACTACGAGCGCTTCCGGGAGAAATACCGGGAAGCGATCGTGGACCGGTTCACCAAGATCTACGCGGTCGGCCGCTATTTCTCAAAGGTCACCGCGGGGCAGTTCGAGGTCTTCATGAAGCGGATCGGCGCGCCGCTCAAGGAGTCGCCGGTGTCCATCGCCCGGCTTTTCAACCCTGCTCTCACCGAGAAATGCTGGATCGCCGAAGAATGCGCCTTCGACTTCTCGATCCTGCGCGAGAAACTCCGGCGCGAATTGGATGAGGCGGGCATCGAAGTTCGCTACAACAACCGGGTGCTCGCCGCGCAAGCCGGACGCGATGGAATCGTGGCACAACTTTCCGGAGGCGCGGAGCTTCCCTGTCGCATGGTGTTCAATGCCACCTACGCCGGTCTCAACTTGCTTACCTCCGGCTCCCGCTTGGCCTTGGTTCCGCTGAAGCACGAACTCGCCGAGATGGCGCTCATCGAGCTGCCGGACGAGCTCAAGGGCCTGTCCGTGACGATGATGTGCGGCCCGTTCTTTTCCTTCATGCCGTATCCCGCGCGGGGCCTGACCACGCTCAGCCATGTTCGCTACACGCCCCACGCGCAGTGGTTCGAAAACACCCGCACCGGGGCGAGCGATCCGTACCAGCGCTTCGAGGCCTTGGCCAAGACCTCCCATCAGGAGTTCATGCTGGCCGATGCCTCGCGTTACCTGCCCGCGCTGCGCGGTGCGACCTACCACGACTCCATCTGGGCGGTGAAGACCCTGCTGCCCCAGACGGAAACCGACGACGGCCGGCCCATCCTCTTCCAACAAGATCCGCTGCTGCCGGCCGTCGTCCACGTCATGGGCGGGAAAATCGACAACATCTTCGACGTGGAAGACGAATTGGACAAGCTGCTCGCCGCCGGGACGGCCACCGCCGCCTGACAGACCGACCCATGGACCCGAACACCGTCATCAGCATCGTCGTCCCGCTCCATCAGGACGCGTCGCTGCTCGAACAATTCGTCGGTGACCTCGATGCAACGCTGTCATTGTCGTTCCGCTTCTTCGAAATCGTCCTGGTGGACGACGGCTCGACCGATGGCACCTCGCCGGTGGTGAAAGACATTCTCAAGCGAGTCCAACGCGTGCGCTACCTGCGGCTTTCCCGCAGCTTCGGCCGGGAGATGGCGCTTTCCGCCGGCATCGAGTCCGCCATCGGCGACTACGTGGTGACACTGGATCCCCGCGCCGATCCGGTGGAGCAGTTGCCAGCGATGATTGCGGCCTGCCGGGCCACGGGCGGCGTGGTCCACGGGATCGCCACCAACTCGGTCACCCGGTCGGCCCCGCGCGAATGGATCGGGCAGTTGTTCCGCAACTACTGTCGCAAGCGGCTGGGCGTCGACATCAAGCGAGGAGTATCCGACCTGCGGGTCATGAGCCGCCAGGCCGTCAATGCGCTGCTGCAAGTGCGCGAGCAGAGCCGCTACCTGCGGGTGCTGACCTTGACGATCGGCTACCATCACGAGTTCTTCCCCTACGAGCGGAGGCCACGGCCTGGTGCGGAGCGGAAGAGCTCTTGGCGCGAGGAAGTGTCCACGGCGATCGATCTGTTAGCCGCGAACACCCGCCACCCGCTGCGGATGGTGACGGCAGCCGGACTGTTCGGCGCGGCGCTGAACCTCTTCTACGCGGTCTACGTGGTGGCCATCTATCTTACCAAGCCCAACGTCGCGCAGGGCTGGACCACGCTCTCGCTGCAACAGAGCGGCATGTTCTTTTTCGTGTGCCTGATCCTCGCGGTGCTCAGCGAGTACGTCGGCACCATCCTCGGTGAAGTGCGCAGCCGTCCGCTCTATTTCATGGCGGAGGAGGCGAACAGCTCCGTGCTGCTCGAAGATATGGTGCGCTCGAGCATCGTCGGGAAATCCGAGGACCGAGCCTGAAAGGAGAGCGCGCCACCTCCTGACATGTCTGCATCTGAGTTGATTCGCGGCGACGACGACGGCGTGCCGACCTATCGCGTCGGGTGGCAACGCCCGCGCCGCCATCGTTGGGCGATCTGCGTGTTCGTCCTCAATGAGGGCGAGAAGGCCCGCAAGCAGCTGCGTGCCATGATGGCCCATGCCGGCGTGATCGACCTCGTGATCGCCGATGGCGGCAGCACCGATGGTTCGCTCGACGAGGCCCTGATGCATGAGGTCGACGCCAAGGCTCTGCTTGTGAAGACCGGTGCCGGCAAACTCAGCGCGCAAATGCGCATTGCCATGGACTACTGCATGGCGGAAGGCTACGACGGCATCGTCGTGATCGATGGCAATGGCAAGGACGGCCTGGACGCCATCCCGTCGTTCGCTGCCGCTCTGGAAGAAGGCTGGGACCACGTCCAAGGTTCCCGTTTCATCCCCGGCGGCCACCATGAAAACACGCCCCCCAGCCGCTACCTCGCGGTGCGCCTGCTCCATGCACCACTGATGTCGCTCGCCGCTGGATTTCACTACACCGACACCACCAACGGCTTCCGCGCCTACAGCCGGCGACTGCTGACGGATCCGCGAATCGACGTCTTCCGGTCCTGCTTCGACCGTTACCAGCTTCACTATCACCTCGCGATCGAGGCCGCGCGCGGCGGCTTCCGCGTCAAGGAACTCCCGGTCTCGCGCACCTATCCGACCAGCGGCAAGACCCCGACGAAAATCAAGGGCATCGGCGGGTTGGTGGCGCTCTTGCGGCAACTCCTTGATGTCTGTCAGGGCAAGTTCCGGACCCCAGGGCACTGAACGGATCACCCACCCCTGTCATTCTGACCGCTATCGCAACGCGCCACCTCACGAACTCCGGATTCTCCTACTTCCTGCCATGCCAGCCAGCAAAGATGTCCCTCAGCTTGCCTACATTATCTCGCTGCCGCGCAGTGGCAGCACGGTGCTCTCCGCCCTCCTCGACAAACGCCAGGGAGTTGTCAGCCCGCCTGAATCCGCCTTCCCCCAAGTGTTGGGGACCTTGAGCACCGAGGAGCGCAAGGACCGGCTCTGGATGGCCGCCCTCTATATCGCCTCCACATTCACGCCCACCCAACTCAATCTCGCGGAAGCTGCCGAGTGCATGGACGGAACCAATGAGGATATCCTGATCGCCCTCGGCCATGCGGTGGCGGCCAAGCTCGGGAGGGATCCGGCTCAAATCCGCGCCGTGGTGTGGAAGTCGCCGCGGATCGTGGGCATGCATGCCGGCCCTCTTTCCACCAAGGGAAAATTCATCGTTTTGCGCCGCCATCCGCAGAATGTTTTCGAATCACAATTCCGGGTGGGCTTCGGGGAAAAGAACCGCAATCCGTTTCGCTTTGCGGTATTCCAACAGAGCTATGAGCACGCATTCTCCAGAGTCCCCCCGGACCGGAGGATCGATGTCTCCTACGACTCGCTTCCGGGCGTGCTGGAGCAGATCCTGGAGTTCCTCGGAGTGCGTGAGCAGGGAGAGTGGCTGGAAGGTGAATCCAGCCTGAAGCTGGCGGCCGAGAACTGCTACTGGATGCGGGAGGTCACCGGGGAGTTCAAGAACAACGACGTGGAAAAGAGGGCGCGGCTTGAGCCAACCCAAGTAAGTAAACTTGAGCAAGCCATGAGTCTGGCGAGACCCTTGCGACCATTTCTGGGACCGGTGCGGCGCTATTTCGACCGGCAGTCGCTCGCATGGGTCTTAAATCGCGCCAAAGAGCTGTTGGAGGCCCATCGTCAGCAAGGTTAATCTCCGGGAATTCATTCCGTAGACACCGGCCGGTTAGACCCCTCAGATCGACTGAACGCCAATGACATGAAAGTTCTGGTATCTGCGTACGCCTGCGATCCCTACCAAGGCTCCGAGCCCGGGGTCGGATGGACCGCCGTGTGCCGGATCGCCCGGCAACACGACGTGTGGGTGTTGAGCCACACCCGCCATCAGGAGGGCTGGGAGCGGGCGCGGAGCGAAGGCAAAGTCCCGCCCAACGTGACGGTGCGTTTTCTCGGGGAGAATCGCCCGTGGCTGCAGAACCGCTTTCTCGCGCATCTGCAGAGCTGGAAATCGTTTGCCGACTACATGGCGATCGTTCTCGAAGCCGCACAGGCATGGCATCGTGAGATCGGCTTTGATCTCTGCCACCAGGTGACGATCGCGACCTGGCGGATTCCTTCGCCGCTGTGGAAGTTGCCCATACCGCTCGTCTGGGGACCGATCGGTGGCGGGGGCTACATCCCGGCCGCATTCCGTTCGATGCTCAGCCCGGCAGCGCGGGGATTCGAGTTTGCGAGGGATCTCAATAGTGCCCGTGCATTGCGTTCCCAGGGATTCCAAGACTGCGTCAGGAACAGTGCCGTGGTCTTCGCCGCCAACGAGGAAACGGAGCTGCTGCTCAAGCCCCATCGCGGTGACAAGCCGCTGGTGAAGCTGCCGATCGCGTCGATCCCGGCCGACAAGGCGGAGAAATTCCGCAGGCCGGAAGGCATGACGCCGGAAGGTCCCTTACGCTTGTTCGCTGGCGGAAACATGGAAGGACGCAAGGGCGTGAGCCTCGCCTTGAAGGCCCTGGCGAAGGTCGCGGCCGCGGGAATCGACTTCCGCTACACCGTCGCAGGAGGAGGGCCCGAGGTCCCGGTGCTGATGAAATTGGCGGAACGGCTTGGCCTGACAGACCGCGTCGAATTTCACCCCGGCTTCAGCGGGCAGGACTACATTGCCGCGCTCCAGGCCACGGACGTCTATTTCCTCCCGAGCTTCCGCGAAAGCACGCCGGTGACCTTGCTCGAGGCGTATCTCGCCGGTTGCTATCCTGTGGTGGCCGATACCAGCGCCCAGGGAGAGATCGTTCGCATGGCCGGTGGCTCTGCGATTCCGATCACCGATATCGCGGGACTCGTCGACGGCCTCGCACAAGCGGTCATGGGTTGTGCGCGCCACCGCGACGAACTTCCCGCCAAGGTGGCCGAAAGCCGGTCGAAGTTGATCGCTTACTTCGATTCGGCCCGCTACGATCAGGCCATTGCCGACGCCTATCGGGTCGCCATGGAGACCCGGAGCGGGCCGTGCTGAAGCCATGTCATCCACGCCCTCCATCACCCGATCCGGAACCGGCCAAGCGGCAGCCAAAAGCACGGTGATCGACCGTCCGATGCCGGGTCTGATGCGCAGCCTGCGCTGGCTGGAAGACCGTTCGCCGGTCGTGGTCTGGGTGCTGGCCGCCGCTCTCATCGCGGTCATCGGGATTTTCAGTTGGGTTTCCGGTCCTGAGCTCAGCGGATCCTTGCTCTACCTGATCCCCGTCCTGCTGGTCGGTCATGTCGCGGGTTTCCGCTCCGGCGTCATCGCCGCGCTTTTGGCCGCTTCGATATGGTTCACCGCGGACATGAATGGCGGCACGGGGCAAGGCCCTACCTTCACGCCCTATTGGAACGCCTTGATGCGTTTTGGCACGTTCCTGGTCGCGGTAGGATTGGTGGCGGCCACCCGCTCCTTGAACGCCCAATTGGAAGAGCGGGTGAAGGAACGCACGGCCGCGCTGGAGGCGCAGATCGTCGAAAACCGTGAACTTGAGAAGAGCATCCTGGACATCAGCGACCGCGAGCAGGTGCGCATCGGCCAGGACCTCCATGACAGCCTGTGCCAGCAATTGGTCAGCGTCGCCTTCAGCGCGAACATGCTTCAGGAGCGCTTGGAAAAAGAGGGAGTCTCTGCCAACCAGGACGCCGCCCGTATCGCCGACCTGATCGACGACTCGATCAACCAGGCCCGCAACCTCGCGAGGGGGCTCTACCCGGTGCGACTGGAGACCGAAGGCCTCGAACTCGCGCTTCGCGAACTCGCCGCAACGATGAGCCGGCGCTTCCAAGTGTCGTGCACCGTGGAATGCTCCGGCCCCGTACCACCCTGCCAACACGCGGTCGGTATCCACTTCTATCGCATCGCCCAGGAAGCGGTGGTGAACGCCGCCAAGCACGCCAGGGCTCAACATGTCACCCTCTCCCTAGCCGCCACCCGCGGGCAAGTGAAGCTCAACATTGATGATGATGGCGAAGGGATCATTCGCGTACCGCGAAACCCGGACGGCATGGGCCTGCGCATCATGGCCTATCGCGCCCGGATGATCGGAGCTGAC
Source organism: Luteolibacter arcticus (assembly GCF_025950235.1). Lineage (NCBI taxonomy): Bacteria > Pseudomonadati > Verrucomicrobiota > Verrucomicrobiia > Verrucomicrobiales > Verrucomicrobiaceae > Neoluteolibacter > Neoluteolibacter arcticus. The sequence goes on from NZ_JAPDDT010000005.1 coordinate 49,615, forward strand.
TTCCAGATCGCGCACCGTCTGCCTCGCGGCACCAGCGTGTCCTGCGAGCTGGAAGAAGTGGCATTCTCTGCAGCCTGAGTCATGACCGAGATCCCCCAGGAAAAAACCCGGATTCTCCTGGTCGACGATCATCCGATGATCCGTGAACGGCTGGTCGAATTGATCGAGCGGGAGCCCGATCTCGAAGTATGCGGCGAAGCCGAAGACCGGCACGAAGCGCTCGACCTCGTTGCGGCCTTGGACCCTGACCTGGCGATCGTCGATCTCACCCTGAAGTCCTCGCTGGGCATCGAGCTGATCAAAGACCTGCAAGCCCGCTTTCCCGAGATCAAGGTGCTGGTGGTCTCGATGCAGGACGAGATGGTCTATGCGGAGCGCTGCATTCACGCCGGGGCTCGCGGCTACATCACCAAGCAACAAGCCAGCCGCCACGTCATGCGGGCGATCCGGCAAGTCCTCGCGGGAGGGATCTACCTGAGCGAAGCGATCACACGGCAGGTGTTAGAACGCTCGATGGGGCGACCCGCGAATCGCGAACCGCTTGAGATTGTCTCAATACTCGCAGATCGAGAACTTCAAGTCTTCGAACTTGTCGGGAAAGGTTTTAGTACCAAACAGATTGCGGATTTACTGATGCTAGATGTCAAAACGATCGAAACATATCGGGCGCGAATCAAGGAAAAGCTAGGGTTGAAGGACGGTCCCGAGCTACTCCAGCGAGCGATCGCCTGGGTGCATCGCGACGGAGTCTAGGCCGGGAGGCCTGCTGACGTGTAGGGAAAATCCCTACCGGCGAATCAGGCTGCGAGTAGCTGGACAGGGAAGGTTTCCTGCAGAAGGGTGACAGACAAAACCCATGAATCGCAGTTTCCTTCGCATACTTTCAATTGTCGCGCTCCTGATGCCGACCGGTCGGCTCGCGGCCGCCCCCGGAGATGCCGATAACGACGGGTTGCGCGACGCGGTGGAGACCAACACCGGTGTCTTCGCTTCGCCCTCCAATACTGGAACAAGTCCCTCCATCTCCGACACCGATGGCGACAGCCTACCCGACGGCATGGAACTGGGCTTGGGGACGAACCCGGTGGATGCCACCAGCAAGGTCAAACGTCCGAATATCATCTACATTCTCGCCGATGATATGGGCTATGGCGACGTCGGTTGCTTCTGGCAGAACCAGCGCTCCGGCATTTGGAAATTCGCCACGCCAGGCCTGGATGCCATGGCAGCGGACGGCGCCAAACTGACCCACCACTATGTGGGAGCGCCCATTTGCGTGTCGTCCCGCTGCTCGCTACTGCAGGGACAACATCAAGGCCATGCTGGAATTCGGGACGCCCAATTCGATTACGCACTACCCAGCAACCATTCGATTTCGTCGACGCTCCAGGCTGCAGGCTACCGGACCGTCCACATCGGAAAAGCCGGCCTCGTTGGCAAATTCACGAAGCCACTTACCAACGCCGTTGCCCAAGGCCTACCCGCCCACCCACTCAAGCGCGGCTTCGACCGGTATTTCGGTTACCTCACCCACGAGGACGGCCACGAGCACTATCCCCGCAACGGGACGACCCTCTACAAGGCGAATATCTGCGACGATTATCAACCGATCACCGACGCTTACCCTGACTTGTATAGCACCGATGCCTGGACAGCGTTCGCCAAGAAAACCATCGTAGAGGAAACGCAGCAGCATCCTGAGCGTCCGTTCTTCATCTACCTTAGCTACGACGCCCCCCACTTTTACGGACAATACGCACCTACGGCAAATTATCCCACCGGCAAAGGTCTCACGGGGGGCCTTCAATGGACCGGATCGCCTTCCTACGCGAACACCGCCACCGGTGATGCTTCGAAGGTGGATAATCCCGCCAACTTCCATCCATCGGTCAATTCCTCTTGGCCCCTCGCGGCCAAGAAGTACGTGTCGATGGTGCGACGGCTCGATGACTCGGTCGCGGATCTGCTGCAAACGCTCCGGGATCTGGGGATCCATGACAATACGCTGGTCGTTTTTTCGTCGGACAACGGACCGGCCGATACCGAGGTCTATCCTCCGACGTTTCAGAGTTACGGTCCGTTTGAAGGCATTAAGGGCGATCTTTGGGAGGGCGGTATCCGCGTGCCTACCATCGCCTGGTGGCCGGAAACAATCCCGGGTACTACCCAGCTCTCCAACATCCGCGAGGTCACCCGGCCCTCGGCCAACTGGGACTGGCTGGCAACCTTTTCCCAGCTTGCCCAGGTTCCCGCTCCGTCGTTCACCGATGGGGTCTCGCTTATCCCGGCACTGACCAACCAAGGAACGCAAGCCGACCGAGGCTATCTTTATTTTGAGTTCGTAAGAGGCTTCAATACCCCGCCCTATCCCGACTTCGTGAATCATGGCGGGGAGGCAAAGTGGGAGATGCAGGCCATCCGCATCGGGAATTTCATGGGAGTTCGTCCCAAGATCGAATCACCTTCGGATTCCTTCAAAATCTACAACGTCGTTACCGATCCCAAGCAAGGGATCAACCTTGCGGCCAGCCGTCCCGACCTTCAGCAGCAAATGCAGCGCCTCGGGCTCGGAGCTCGTAGAAAATCCCAATACTTCTCCCGATCTTACGAGATTGCAGCTATCCCCGCGACTCCATTGGTGGCCGTGACCAGCGGCCTGATTTGCAAGTCGTTTGAAGGAAACTGGCCGTGGCTTCCCGAATTCCGGGAGATGACTCCGGTGTCGACCACATTGACGGCTGGTGTCTCGCCGGCCCCGCGGTCGAGACCAGATGACGTCGGCCTCTCGTTCGAGGGCTACCTTTCCGTGCAAACGACCGGCTCCTATCTATTCCGTACCAACTCCGACGCAGCGACCTGTGTCTGGGTGGACGAGGCACGGGTGATCGACAACGACTACAACTTCGCTGCCGCCAAAACCTCCGATCCCATTGTCCTCACAGCGGGGCTTCATCCAATCCGCATCCACTACCGCCACTTGGGAGGAACGGCCTCGCTCCAGCTCAGCTATTCGGGCCCGGGCATCGCAATGCAGCCGATCCCGAACTCGGCATTCTTCATTGAAGGTCAGCCGCCGGAGCTGCATCCGGACACGCTCACCACACCGCGTGTCACCGAGGCCACAGCAAACGTTGTTGCCAACGATTCCAGCACGCTTCCGCTGACGCTTCTTTCGGCGGGGCCGACCCCACTGGGCACCACCGGCATCGGGTCGAACCTGGTCCACCTCACCCCGGGTGCCGGCACGATCGGCTACGATGAGTTCCCGTATGTAGTCTCCAATGGCTACAGCCAGCATTCATCCCAGGTATCGGCGACGGTGCTTTTCGACAATGAGATCTGGCTGCCCTTTGAAGAAGGAGCAGGAACGAGCGTGAACCGGGTGGGCGGGAGTCCGGCAGTGACGGGAAGCTTGGCGGGATTTGCCGATCCGGCCAGCGCGTGGACCGCGGGACGCTTCCACGGCGGGCTCTCTTTTGATGGGATCGACGATCACGTGGACTTTCCCGGCCTGGCACTACCCACCGGACAACAACCGCGTACATTTTCCGGCTGGGTAAAGACGGTATCGCGGTCGTCGCCCGAATTGCAGACGTTGTTCAGCTATGGCTCCAATATCACCGGCGGCAGGTTCGTCGTGGGGCTCGACAACAGCCCCAACGTCGCGTCCGACCAGCCCCTGAGGCTGGACGTCAACGGCGGCTACATCACCGGCACGAGGCCGTTGAATGATGGCGGGTGGCACCACGTCGCAGTGGTAGTGGCCAATCACAATGGCAGCGCCGACGTCAATGTCTCGGAGACCAAGCTCTGGGTGGATGGCAACCTCGATCCGGTCTCATCGTCGTCCGGGCGCGTGCTCGCCACTGGTGCCACGCTGGTCCCGTGCTTGGGTGGCTCAAATCACAACGACGGCTACAATTTCACCGGCAAGCTCGACGACGTCCGGATCTTCGACCGAGCTCTGTCCGACGCGGAAGTACAGGCGCTTTATCTGAGCCGGCCGATCTATTTGACAGCTCCGGTGGATTCCACCGGCGATGACGATGGGGATGGGATGTCCGATGACGCCGAGGAAATCTCCGGCACCGATCCACACGACGCCACCTCGGTACTGCAGATCGATGAATTCAATTTTTCGGGAGGTACGGCCTTCCTGCAATGGATGGCAGTTCCGGGCCGGGACTATCAGGTCGAGGAGAGCACGAATCTCCAATCGTGGCAGTCGGTTCCCGGCCAAGGCCCGATCAGGATCGAGCCTCCTTCGTCGCCCGGAGGACCTGCCCTGCCACAGACGCTCTCGGTGTATTTCGCGACATCGGGCCAAGGTTCCCGCTACTTCCGCCTCAAGGTGACCCTGACCAATCCCTGAAGCGGCAACGCAGTTGGAGGTCCCGCAAGGACCGGAGCATTCCGAATGCGGAACACCCCATGGTGTCTCCGCTCGTCTATTTATCGCGATGACGTTCTCGATCATCACCCCTAGCTTCAATCAGGGGCGTTTTCTTCCGCAGTGCGTTGACAGCGTGCTGGCCCAGCACGGCATCGACTTCGAGCACATCGTCACCGATGCGGGCTCTACCGATGAAACGCTCGAGGTGCTGGGACGCTACCCTCATCTCCAGTGGACCAGCGAGCCCGATGGAGGCATGAGCGACGGGATCAACAAGGGCTTCCGCAAGGCCACCGGCGACTGGGTAATGTGGCTGAATTGCGATGACTACCTGCTGCCCGGAGCTCTGGCGAAGGTGAAGGAATTCGCCCTCGCTCACCCGGACGCGGACATCATCCACGGCGACTGTGTCTTCGTGAAGGAGGACGGCACGCCGATCCGCCGGAAGTACGACACGCCGGTGGATGAGTGGGATTTCCTGTTCGTCGGCTGCTGTATCCCTTCCACGGCCACCTTCTATCACCGGCGCGTGCTGGAAGCGGGCGAGCTGCTAGACACCGGCTACCGCAATTGCATGGACTGGGAGTACTACCTGCGCCTGACGCGGGCCGGCTTCCGTTTCGGCTACGTGCCGGAGGCCCTTGCGGGATTCCGCTGGCATGAGGAGAGCACGACGCAGAAGCACTGGCAGCGAATGATCGAGGAAGGCCTGCGTGCCCAGCGAGCGCATGTCGCGGCGCGCGGGTTGCCGGCCTATCTGGGATCGGCTTCCCTGTTGAAAGTGTTGCGCAAGGCTTTCCAAGTGCGCCGGGTGGCGAAACGCTGGGTTGCGCACCGCCGGCTTTCCTGAGAATCCGCGGTAGCCCAGTCTTCGTCCCGAATTGCTCCGAGTGTCGTCCGATCCGCCCAGCATCGTCGTTTTCGCCCAGGTTCCACCGCCGGAACACGGGCAAAGCCGCATGGTGCAACTGATGCTCGATGGCCTGCGCGAGGAAGCGCCAGCACTGCAGGTCCACCACGTCGATGCCCGGTTTTCCGACACGCTCGACGACATCGGCGGCACGAACTGGACGAAGTTCACACGTTCCGGTCGCTTTGTCGCCCGGGCGTTGCGCTTGTGGATGCGACATCGCCCGGGGCTGCTCTACTACGTGCCGGGACCGGTGCGCTGGAGCGCGGTGCTCCGCGATTGGCTGATCTTGGGAAGCCTCCGGCCGTTCTATCACCATGTGGCATTCCACTGGCACGCCATCGGCCATGGTGAGTGGGCTCACGGGTCCCCAAGACTGCGGCTGCCCGGACCAAAATGGCTAGATCGCTTTGCGCGGCGCGTCAGTGCCAGGGTGCTGGAGTCGCCGACGCTGTCGATCGTCTTGACCCCACAGTCGGCGAAGGACGCAGCAGCCGTTGGTTCCAAGGCCTCACGACTGGTCCGCAACGGCATCGAGGATCCCTGCGAGGCCAAGGCTGCGGAACTCGCCGCTCAAAAGGAAAGCCGGACCCGCGAACTCGGTGGCTCGGCTAGCCCTCGCTTCCGGGCCTTGTTCATGTCGGTGGGAACGGTCGAAAAGGGGCTGTTCGACCTGCTGGAAGCCGTAAGACTTTTTCTCTCCGCAGCGCCGCAAGCTTGGGCACTGGATCTGACGATCGCCGGCGGTATCCAGCCTTCTTGCCGGGCTACCTTTGACGAGCGCCTGCAGTCGCTGATTCGCCAATTTCCCGACCAGCTGACCCTATCCGTAAAGGGCTATGTCAGCGGCTCCGAGAAACTCGCGTGTCTGGCGAGCCACGATCTTTTCATCGCGCCGAGCCGGTGGGAGAGCTTCGGCCTCACGGTCGCGGAAGCCATGGCCTCTGGGTTGGCCGTCGTTGCCGCAGCCTCGGATGGCGTGCAGGGAGTGTTGCCAGACGATTACCCCTTCCTCGCCCCGGTGGCGGATCCGCCGGCTCTCGCCTGGGCAATCCGCCAGTGCTGCGATTCCCTAGTGGCGGGACGGGGAACCGAGCTTCACCACGAGCTGCGGCAGACCTTTCTCGATCGCTATCGGCGAGCGGATTTCTGCCGTGAGATTGCTGCCACGCTTGAGCCGCTGGCCAGCGGCCTTGGAGAGCTTGCAAAGACCGCCGGTCCCCTCCGCCTGCAGGTCTATCTGGCCGACCAGAATCCGAAACTCGGGAGAAGCCTCGGCATCTCCCGCATGACCCAGGTGCTGCTCAAGGAGCTGGCGATCCGCGAAGAGCTGGCCTTGAAAGGCATTACCTCGCGATCGTCGATCCAGATGCCGGATGGATCCTCCGCCGTCGTGGTACCGTGGACCACCCGCGGGAGGGTGGCGCGGGTCATGACCGACCACCTGCACCCGGTCTGGCGCCCCGGGAGGCACCCCGATGTCTTCTATTTCCCCAAGGGCTTCCTGCCGCGCCTGCATGGGATGTGCTCGCCGTCCGTGGTCACCATCCACGACACCATCATCCAGTACTACGCGGACCACTATCCCGAGTGGCGGACCGAAATCGAGTACCGCTACTGGGCCAGCATGTTGAAGCACACGCTCCGCCACGCCGATGGCATCCTCACCATCTCGGAAGCGGCGCGTCGTCAGATCCGTGAATTCATGGAGCGGCACGGCATTCCCGCCAAGCCCATCACGGTGACCTTCGAGCCGTGTATCTACGAATCCATCCCGCAGCCGGTGTCTCCGGTGAAGGACAATTACGTGCTGCACCTCGGCTCGCGCGAGCCTCACAAGCGAACCGCCTGGCTGATCCGCCAGTGGGCGGAAGCCTCGCGCACTCGCGCCGACCTGCCGAAGCTCCACGTGGTCGGGAAGCTGCCGGACGAAGTGGTAGAGATCGCCAAATCCTGTCCGCAGGTGGAGCGGCTGCCGTTCCTCGATGACGAGGCTCTGCAGCGGCAGTTCGAGATGGCCCGCGCGCTGATCTTCCCGTCCGAGATCGAAGGCTTCGGCCTGCCCGCGGTGGAGGCTTACTTCCTCGGCACACCGGTCTGCTTCACCCGCGGCACCTCGATCGAGGAGGTGTTAGGCGATGCCGCAAGCTGCGGCGGATTCGATCTTAGCGAGCCCGCAAGCCTCTTCACCGCACTGGACGACGTGCTGGCGCTCCCGCCCGGGCAAGTCAGGGACTGGGGCCTGTCACTGCGGGATAAATATGCGGCGCGGGTGGTCGCCGACCTGATGGTGGAGGTTTTTCACGAAGTCTCGCGACACCATACCGCCCGATGATCCGCGCCATCCTCAGGGCTGCGGGCTTCGATCCGCGGCGCTTTCCCACCGCCCTCTCCGGCTGGCAACGCTTCGCCCGCGATCGCGATCGCTTCCGCGGACTGCCCGGGGCCGATTCCCTGCCACAGGGAAAGGATCTGCCGATGCTTACGGAGTTCGGCGAATCTTCCGGCCATCTCGGTGCGTACTTTTTCCAAGACCTCCAGGTCGCCCGCTGGATTCTAACAGATCAGCCGCAACGTCACGTCGATGTCGGCTCACGGCTCGATGGATTCGTCGGCCATCTGGCCGTCTTCCGCGCGGTGGACGTGCTCGATATCCGGCCGCAGCCGATCCCGGTGCCGAACGTGCACTTCCATCAGGTCGATCTGGCAGCAGATCTTCCGGCCGAGTGGGTGGCCTGCACGGACTCGCTGTCCTGTCTTCACACCATCGAGCACTTCGGCCTCGGGCGCTATGGCGATGACGTCGATCCATTGGGCCATCTGAAAGGCTTGGAGCAACTCAAGCGGATGGTGAAGCCGGGCGGACGCTTTTACCTCTCCACACCGATCGGGCCGGAGCGCGTCGAGTTCAATGCCCACCGCATCTTCGCTGCTTCCACCGTGACCGGCTGGTTTCAGGACGGCTGGACCATCGAGCGCTTCGCCGTGGTGGATGACGCCACGCACCTGCATCCCGATATCAATTGGCGATCAGCCGAGGCGGCGAATCACTTCGGTTGCCGGGCGGGCGTCGGCATCGTCTGCGCCCTGCGCACTTCACCGTGAAACGACGACTGATCGACCGGTTGCACGACCGTCTCTGGAAAGAGTACAGCGTGCGAAAGACTACGGACAACTTCGCCACCACCGGCAGAGCCGGTCGCCACGGCAGTGTGTCCGGCACCATGGCATGGCCGGATGCCTGTGCCATTCTCGCCGATGGCGAAAGCGGCAGCCACGGCTTCCGGCGCGAGCGCGCGGTCCGCGAGGTGGTGGAAACCCTGGGCCCGAGCGATGGCCGCTATCATGCGCGAAGGATCCGCGCCCTCGCCCCGGAGCTGCTCGCGGATTCCCGGCTCCGTGCGGTGGATGAGTGGGGCAATCCCATCCGCTGGCCCGGACTGCTGTTAGGCACGGGAGTACCCTTCAGCCCGACCACGCTGCGCTACCTTTCCCATGCACTGTGGCTGCGCGATCACAGGCGCGTGAAACCCGGCGGGACGGTCGTTGAGATCGGTGTCGGCTTCGGCGGTCTGGCGGCGATGAACGCCATCGTCTCCAACGCGCACACCGTTCTCGTCGATCTGCCGCCAGTAGCCCGGGCCGCCCTGCGGATGCTGAATGAAACGAGCCTCGGCGAATTTGCCACGTCCGCTGACGAAACCGGACCCCTGGACAGTTTCTGTGTGGTCTCGAACTATGCTTTCACCGAGCTGACTTCGGATCTACAGGACCACTACATCGACCGCTACCTCCGCGCCTCGTCCACCGGGATGATCGTGAGCAATGCCAACGTCTTCTCCCGCTCCATCGGCGGGCGGGATGACGCCGCGCTGGTCTCCGCGCTGCAAGCGGCCGGCATTCCCGCGAAGCTGGAGCGCGAGGCCGATCTGTTAGGCCCGAGCGATCATCTCTGTGGAGTGACGCTGATCACATGGGGCAGAGGCACCGGGCCATGATTCGCATCGTCCTGCTCGGCCGGCTTGGCAACAACCTGTTCCAGTACGCGCTGGGCCGGGTGCTGGCGGAAAAGCACGGCGTGCCGCTGGCGATGGACGGCTCCTGGTTCAACTCACCAGGCTGGGACGAGGTGAAATGCCTGCGCGATTTGCCCGGCCCTGCGGCCGGCCATGCCCGCATCGTGCGGCGCTGTTCTCCGGCTGCGCGTGCATTGCGGAAATTCACCGGTCACCACTACTGGCAACTGCGCGGCGTGCCGGAACTGCGCGAACGAGAGGATCACCAAGGCTTCGACGCCCGGTTCCTTGAAGCGCCCGCCAATTGCCTGATCTTCGGCTATTTCCAGACGCCGCGCTATTTTTCCAGCATCGAACCCAAGCTCCGCGAGGAGCTGCGGACGGATGGCCTCGGCCTGGAAACCGGCCATGAAGGACTGGCGGAAAGCTTGCGCGCGCCTAACAGCGTGGCGGTCCATGTCCGGCGCGGCGACTACGCCGGCAACCCGTTTCTCGATGTGTGCGGGATGGACTACTATCTGGAAGCGATGCGTCGGCTGCGGGAAACACTCCCCGCTCCGCGGTTCCACATTTTCTCCGATGACCCGGCGTGGTGCACGAACCGCTTCACCGGCGAAGACATCGTCATCACCGGTGGGCCTGCGCGGCGGTCACCCTTGGTCGATCTTCACCTGATGAGTCTGGCGAAGCATCACGTGATCGCCAATAGCAGCTACTCGTGGTGGGCCGCTTGGCTCGGAAAGAAGCCAGGTCAGCGGGTGCTGATGCCTGCCGAGTGGTTCCGGGGAATCCGTGCCCCGATCGCCGAGAAGCAGTGCGAAGGCTGGGAAATCGTAACCCTCGGCCCCACACCGACATGAGCGAGGAACCTTCCGAAAAGGCATTCCCGGCGACACCTTCAGTCCGCCGTCGGCAGACCTTCGTCTGTGCATGCATTTGCGCGGCAGCGATCCTCGCCTGGTTTTCACCATGGTGGATGGGCGGTCGCGTCCTTGCACCGCTCGATGTGATGCACGAGCTGCTGCAGCCATGGCGCGGCACCGATGCGCAGGTCTCGGTGAAGAATCACTTCGTCGTCGATGCGATCGACAACTACCTGACCTATCGCATCCTCGCCGCCGACAGCTATCGCGCCGAAGGCTGGGTCGGCTGGAGTTCGCTGACCTATGGGGGCACGGTGCAGTACGCCAATACCATGGCGCTCTACTATGACTGGACGATGCAGCTTCACCGGTGGTTCGACTTCTGGACCGCGTGGCATCTCGGCATCATGGGCCAGTTCCTGTTGGCCTCGCTCGGCATGCTGCTGTTCCTGCGCGGCCGGGGGATCGGGCCGCTGTGGTCCTGCTGCGGAGCGCTGGCCTACGCTGCGAACACGCAGTTCATCATCTGGGTCTACCATCGCTGGGCACTGAGCGCCTTCTGCTGGGTGCCGTGGATCCTGTGGGCGGCCGATTGCTACAAGCGGGGACGAAAGCCGGCATGGGCGTTGGTGCCGGCATTCATCGCCATGGCATTTCTGGGAGGCTCATTGCAGCACTGCGCCTTCGTGGCATTGGTGGTGAGCGCACTATGGGCGGAGGAAGCGCTGAAGGCCGGCAAGTCACTGGTGGCACAGGCCCGCCTGTTAGGACGCTACTCTGCGTGGGGAGTCCTCGCGGCAGGCATGGCGGCGATGATGCTGCTGCCGTGCATCGCGGCCTACCATGAGAGCAGCCAGCTCGGCCTGCACTCGACTGCCCGCATGGGCCTCTATCCCCACGGCATGCTCCAGCCCGTGATGAACCTGCTGGCCTATGCCTTGCAAGTTTTCCCATCGGTGGTCGGGCGGCCGTGCACGATGGACGCGCTCAAGGTCTTCAAGAGCGAGCTGTTCTTCGTGGCCTACTTCGGTTCGCTGCCGGTGCTCATAGCCTTCCTTGCCTGCTTTCGGAAGAACGTCCCGCCGCTGGCGCGGTTTCTCATCCTGATCGGGCTCTTGATCCCGCTGACCCCGCTGGTGAAGTATCTCTATCAGCGGATGCTGCTGATCTGGATCTTGGGTGGCATCTTCGCCTTCGTCGATTTCATGCAGCGGTCGAGCCCGACAACGAGATTGCGGATCGCGAAAGTGACCGGTATCTGTGCAGGGGCCGCAGTGATTCTTTGGACCCTCGGCAGCCTTGTCCTCGCGATGAAGCGGGAGCAAGTGACGGCGCTGCTTCAAGCGAAGTTCCTGGGGCCCGGCAGCGGAGGAGCATTCGGGATTTTCAAATCGTGGATGCAGGGTCGTCTGGAAGGCTTCGTGAACGACTGCCTGATCTGGAGTCCGCAGCAGTTGATCCCGCTGGCACTTTTCTTCGCGTCCTTGGCGGGCCTCGCCCTGACGGCGAGTGTCGTCAGCCGCCGCCGCATGATCGGATCGGGCATCGTGGCGGTCGCCGGGCTTGCGGAGCTGATGGTTTTCAGCAGCCGCTGGGTCACATGGTCGGACTTGGCGAAGCATCCCCTGTTTCCTGTCACGCCTGAGGCCGCAGCGCTTCAACAACACGTCAAGAACGGGCGGATTTTCACCTCGATCAAGTCGCTCGAAACGCACATGGCCGAGACTCCCTTCCTGCCTAACACCTTGACCGCTTACGGCGTCGCCACCATCAGCGGCTTCGACAGCATCGCGAAAGACGGGATGGTTTCGCCTGCCAGGCTGAGTGGAGATGCTCGCTCGCTTGGACGCATCGGGGTCAGCCATCTGGTGACCTGCCCCGGCAACGCACCGCGTGAGGCGGCATGGGAAAAGGTGTGGTCGAGTGAAGTGATGGAGATCTATCAAAACCGCGATGCCGTCCCGCGCTATGTCGGATTCCAGGACGACTCTTCCAAGGACTCTTTCCTCCGCAACGAGGGCTCATCCCACTGGGAGACATTGCAGGAAAGCAGCGGACGCGAGAACGCGCGGAAGATCGAGGTGCCGCCGGGCATCCGTTGGATCCGCATTGCTGAGAACCAGGCGGACGGCTGGAAGTATCGCACTGCCGATTCGGCTCCCGACGCCTGGCGGCCGGTCCTGCGGGCACCTGACGCGAGCATGGTGCTGCCGCTGGAGAATCCTCCTCCCGGTCAACCGACCACGGTGCTGATGGAATACGATCCACCGCTGCGCAAAGCCGGCTTCGTCGTTTCCACCGTCGCACTTCTCCTCACGATCTTGAGTGCGTGGGGAGTTAGCCGTCTCAAGCCGCGTGCACCGGCGGAAGCCCGTGGCACCGCCTGACCGGTTCCTTTCCATCCTTGTACTAGATTCATCGAAGTTGCCATGCGCTGGTTCACCTGCACCCCCATGGACTTCGGTGGAGGACCGGACTTCTTTGCACGGGACAGCGGGCTGCTTTGCCGCGGATTCCAGGAGGCGGGCGTCGAAAGCCGGGCGATCATGCCCGGTGCATCTCGGCCGGACGATGAGCCGGACCTCATCCGCACCGGCTACGCCGACCTTGAGAGTCCCGCATGGTGGCGCGGTCACGAACTCGATGGCGTGGTCCTCTACGCCTGGGGGCGGGCGAAGTTCCGGAAAGTGGCGGAAGCCATCCGCGAGGCCGGAATATTCCTCGTGCTCAATCAGGACAGTGGCGGGCTGGTAAGTCCTCGCCTCGATCCCGCCGCGTGGTGGCGCGAACAGCTCGTCGTTTCCGGCGCGGGCCGCACTCCGGGCGGATGGTGGCGCTTCTCAAAGCGAGCCGCCCGCGGCCTGACCATCGGGCTAGCTCTATCCGATCCATTGCGGGCCGCGCATCTCCGTGCCGGAAATGTCATCGCGTGTGTGACCCCGGTGGCGGCGGATCATTACCGCCACTTCTGTCGCATCTACGGCGGCGAGGACTTTGCCGCGCGGGTGCGGGTGGTGCCGCATCCGGTGAATCCGTTGTTCCGGTTTGATGGAAGTCCGAAGACACGGTCCCTCGCAGTGATCGGCCGGTGGGATGATGCGACCCAGAAGCGCCCGGAGCTGATGATGGAAGCAGTTACGAATTTGTTAGATTCTGACTTTGAAGTGACCGTGGACATCGTCGGCCATGCGACTGCGGAGCTACGAAAGTGGGCGGAGAAGCGGGACCGCGTGCGATTGCACGGCCGGATCGCGCCGGAAGCCATTGCCGAGATCCTGTCTCGTGCGCAGGTCGCGTGGTGCCCATCGGCCTTCGAATCCTTTCACATCGCGAGCGGCGAGGCCTTGTGCTGCGGGTGCTCGGTGGTGGCAGCGGTCTCGCCGTCCTTGGCCGCGTTCCCGTGGTTTGTGAGCGAGGCTTCGGGCACTCTGGCAGCAACGGATGACCTGGCGGGCCATGTGGCGGCGATCCGCAGCGAATTGAGCGCCTGGGACCACGGACGTCGCGATGGCGCAGCCATCTCAGGCACGTGGCAATCCCGCCTGCACGCACCGGAAGTGGCGCGCCTCGTCATTTCGATTGCCGGGGAGAGATGAATCGCAAGCCTTGAGCCGACCTTCCCGTGGACTTTACGATCATCACGCCCAACCTGAACTACGGCCGCTTTCTGGGCGACTGCCTGGCAAGCGTGTCCGCGCAGGAAGGCGTGACCCTCGAGCACCTCATCTTCGATGGCGGCTCCACCGATGACAGCGCCACGGTAGCCGCGCGCTTTCCCCACGCACGCTGGACGCAGGGGAAGGACAGCGGGATGTCGCAGGCGATCAACCGTGGCTTCGATGCCGCCCAAGGCGATTGGGTGATGTGGCTGAATGCCGACGACCGCCTGAAGCCCGGTGCGCTGGCCACCATGGTCGAGAGGCTCCGCAGAAGTACGGCGGACATCGTATATGGCGACTTCGATTTCATCGACGAGTCCGGCAAGCACCTGCGGACCGTGCGCCTGCCGGGCTGGTCGGCCTTCGTTCACGTCCATCACCATTGCTACATCGGCTCGACCGCGGCGTTTTATCGCCGGGCCTCCGTGATCGCGGCGGGCCACCGGCTGCGCGAGGACTTCCGCTACGTGATGGATGGCGAATTCTTCGCCCGGCTCCATGCCGCAGGCCTGAGCTTCGAACATCTGCCGGTGACAGTGGCCGACTTCCGCTTGCACGGCGGCAATGCCTCGATGCGCCACCTCGGCAAGACCCGTGACCTCGACGCCATCCTGCGGGCAGAGCGCCAGCACGTGGAGTCCCGCGCGATCCGCCGGGCCTATGGCACCACCCTTTTCGACGACCCCTACCTGAACGGCCTCGCGGACGGCGTGCTGTGGATTGCCGCGCGCGGCTGGAAGGTCGCCTTGCGAACCTTGGGAAAATGAACCCGTCTCCTCCAACGCCAACGCCTCGTGTCGCAGCGGTCTTCGCCTGCTACAACCGCCGCGACACCGCGCTCGAGTGCGCCCGCCGGCTCAAAGCCCAGACCCGGCCGCTCGACCGCCTGATCGTGGCCGACAATGCCTCGACCGATGGTTCGGCGGAGGCCTTGCGAGGGCTCGGCTGGGAAGCGCTGGAAGTGCTCGATATCGGCGACAACCTCGGCAACGCCGGCGGCATCCAGGCAGCGATGGAGCATGCCTTCGCCCAAGGCTTGGATGCCGTGTGGATTCTCGATGACGACTCGTGGCCGCGGTCGAATGCCCTTGAGGAAATGCTGCGCTCACCGTGGCGCGATGACGTCGTGATTCATCCGCTTCAGGAAGACCCGGCGACCGGCCGCTTCACGTGGCCGCTGCAAGTGGTGGCCAAGGATGGCTCGGTTTCCCTCATTCATTCCCGCGATGGACTCTCCGACCAGCCGCTCATCCGGAGCCGCGGCGTGTGGACCGGAGCGATGGTCCCGAAGAAGATTCGCGATGCCGCCGGCCCTGTGAAGGGCGAGCTCTTCATCCGCGGTGAGGACGAGGAGTATCCCTGGCGCATCGAGCGGGCGGGCTTTGCGACCTACGCGGTGCCCGCCGCGGTGATGGATCACCCCGGCCCCGCGGATCTGGTGGAGTGGCGCTTTCTCGGCCGACGCCTTTTCCTCGAGCGCGGCCTCGCCGACTGGAAGCTCCACTACAAGGTGCGCAACATGGTCTGGCTGAAGCGCCGCCAAGCCGGTGCCGCGGGCGCGCTCGCCATGGCGCTGGCGTATGCGGTCTGCGTCGCGAAGGTCGATGGCCCGGCGCGGCTGCCGCTGGTATGGCGCGCCTTCCGCGATGGCTGGCAGGGCAAGCTAGGTCGGCTGGCTGGCTGACGACGTCTCGTCCGAGGCGAACTCACTGGCCGCCTTTCGCGCCTGCCACCAACGGGAGACGCGGGCGTGCACGAACAACGCCAGCACCACCCCGAGGGAATCGAACGAAAGGTCGAACCAGTCGGACGAGTCGAAGCCGTAACCGAAAAGGTATTGGGACCCCTCGATCACCCCGGCCAGCAGTGCCGCGAACAGGACGCTTTTCCTGCGACCGATCAGCAAGGCGAAGACGAGGGCCGGCCCAAAGAAAAGCAGCAGGTGAAACAAGGGCCGCGCTTGCTTGATGCGGTCCTTGATTTCCAACAGCAGGCTTCCGCCGAATGGCAATTCGCCCAGTGCTTCGGCGGGTGCCGCGGAAGCCGGGCCTGCTTGAGAAGCGGGTGATTTTTGCGGCGGCGCGGCAGGAGCAGTGAACGACGCCCTGCCCGCAGGTTCGCTGACCGCAAAGAACGGGCCGAGCGGACGGAGCGATTGCCACGGACCGGGCACCGCCCATTGGGAAGCGCAGAAGAGCCATACGCCCGCGGCCAGCAGCGGACGACCAGGGCCGGAGGTGCGCCCCCAGCCCGCGAGCACGGCGGTCCAGGTAAACCAACCGCCGAGGAGGAACCAGCGCCCTACGGTCCACCAAGCGCTTTCGCGGACGGTATCGATCCGGCAGTAAGGCACGTGGAAGGAGCCCGAGGTGCCCAGGTGCTCCACCCGCAACACCGGAACCGCCGGGCCATGATGACAGCGGACCACGAGGCATGCCGAACCGGAAGATTGATCGCTGCGGGCCGCAGCGAGGTACTGCGGGTCCATCGGTTTCCCGGGCGCATGCCACTCGATCATCAGCCGGCCGTCGGACCACGGCATCGGGCCGGGCGTCAAGCCGCGCGCCTGCACGGCGAAATCGAACATCAGGAACTGCACTGGCCCCGACAGCGGAAGCGGCAACAACTGCACCGCGGGGTGGGAGGTCGTGCCTGAATGAAGGACCAGCCCGGTCTCTCCGCCGGGAGCCGCCTCCCACGCAGCTCCGGGCTCGAGGGCCAGACTGCGCTCCAAGTCGTGGAGCGTGAGGTGAGGGTGGGCCGGATCGATCTCGAACCGGTGCTGCCACGCCCACCACGTCCCTGCCAGCAGCAGGAGCAAGGCGAGCGGCAGGATCGGGAGGAACGCGCGGCGCACGGCGGAAAGACACCAGTTTCGTCCGCATCGTGCGAACCCTTTCCGGCGCCACGGCTCGACATGACGGAAATGCCACTCCTACCCTGCCGGTGCCCTTACCGCGCCAGCCACCCATGCAAGCCATCTCCGGACTATTCTTTTCCCTGTCGCTCGTGCTGGCAGTGATCCTCGGCGGTCAGACTCTCGACTACACGTGGGGACCGGCGCTGGTCGCGCTGGCGATTTCACTGGCTGCCGGTGGCTTCCAAATGTGGCGGCTCGGGAAGCAGCCGCGGTGGGCATGGTTCGCCTTCGCGGTCATCCTCGCGGCGAGCGGCTGGATCTTGTGGCGCTGCTGGGGTAGCCCGGTTCGCGAATTCGGCCGATCCGATGCCCTGCTGGTGATTGCAGCACTGATCTCGTGCGTCTGGGCATGGACGATGCCCGCACGTGGCCTGGGCCTCCGCTTCATCATGGCGACCTTGGCATTGCTCGGTCTGGCGAATCTGGGAATCGCGCTCGTGCAGCTTGGTAATCCGGCATTCTCGTGGCCGTTCGCGACCCGGCCGGTCGAGTTCCCGTCGGGCCTCTTCGGCCACTACAATCACCTCGCGGACTTTTCGCTCGTCTCCGCCGTGCTGCTGGCGGCGAGGGCCATCTGGGGCCGCGACAGCTTGGGCGAAAGAATCGGACAAGCACTCGGTGCGGTGGCAGCGGCGGTGTGCGTGCTGCTGTCCGCTTCGCGCGGCGGTGCGCTTGGCTTGGGAGCGGGTGTTGCGATCTTGTTTCTCGCCTGGGGCATCCTCGCGTGGCGGGACAAGAAGAGAAACCGCGGCGTGGTCGCGGGCATTGCGGTGGTGACGCCGGTGCTGATCGCCCTGCTCGCTCCGCTGGCATTCCCTAAAATCCAGGAGCGGCGCGGGGCAAAGAAGTCATCCGTCACCCAAGTCGCAGACGACCGTTTCCGCCTGACGATGGCCGGCTACGCGATCGATATTTCCACTTCCCAATCGTTGACGGGGAGCGGGAGCCGGAGTTTCGGCTGGAAAAAGAATGCCGCCGCGCTGGTGGACGAGAACAAGATCTGGGACCGCTTCAACGACGACTTCGTCCATAACGAGCTGCTCCAAGCCGCCGTGGACTACGGTTGGGGCGGAGCACTGCTCATCGTGGGGGCCGTCATGACGACCGGCCTCGTGGGAGTGGCTGGGCTGGCCGCCCGGGACGAAGCGGATGCCACTCAAAAAGCGGCCCTGGACGCCCTCGCCTGTGGTGGATTGGCGGCCATGGCGGGGACGCTGCTCCATTCGAATTTCAGCTTTGTCACCCACACCCTGCCGGGCGCGATGTATCTCGGGCTCGCCTTCGGTTTCACCCTGCCAAGACGTGAGCCGACCTTCATCGAGGAGCCGATCGGACCAGTGCGCTTCGTCCCTTGCCTGATCGTCCTCCCGGTTGCGATCCTGCTCGGCTTCACCGGCTGGCGGGCGAGCCAGGCGTATCGGACGCTGTGGCCGGTTTCCTTCGGCCGGGAGGCCTATGCCGTGACCGCCCCGACGCTGGCGGTGGAGCATATGGAGCGGGCCATGGAGATATGGCCCGGCTCTGAACTCGCCGGCCGGAGTGGTCATCTTTCCCGCGCCGCCGCCGCCATCCAAGGGCTGCCAACGGCCGACCAGCAATTGTGGCTGGCCCAGGCCGTGGACTCCTACGCCACGGCCCAGAAGCTCAATCCCTACGATCCGGAATGGCCGGTCAATCGCGCCAACGCCCTCTCCATCCTTGGCCGGAACGACGAGGCAGAGCGCGACTTTGAACGCGCGATCGAGCTGCAAGGCGGTACCGAACGAAACTTCCGGGCCCGCTTCTACCTCGCCTCCCACCTTTACCGCCGGTGGTACGACGCGTGGGTCAAGGAGCGCCGGGCCAGCGAAGCGCTGGGCCAATTCCTCCGGGCGCGCGATCTCCTGCGCGAAGCGGAGAAGCGGGGCGGCCTGGGCCAGCTTGGAAAGGAAGCCAAGGACATCGTCACCGGCTTGGAGGAGACGATCCGCTTCCTAGAAGGAGCCCAAGTGCGGCCCGAACCGGTGCACTGATCTGATCGCCGTCGTTCAGCCCGGCTGCTTGACCTGCTCCCAGGCGATGTTCTTCGCCGCCAGCTCACCGAGCAACTCCCGCGCCACCCGGTCGGCGCCAGCTAGGTCCAACAAATCAGGGTGCTTGTCGCCGAGGTCACCGTTGAACCACATCGTCACCGAAATATAGGCCCATCGCTGCGCCTCGCCCTTCATCAGCCGGTCCTTGATGTCGATGAGCGTGCGCCGGGTATGGTTCTCGGTGATTTGCTCACTGCCGACGAAGAAGTAATAGGTCACCGCCTCGCGGTGGATGACGTTCTTGCCAAGTTCGTCAATGGGGATCTCCTGCACCGAGAGCAAGCGGCGGGCCGGCAGCTGCTTGCTGCCGCGGACATCCACCAGGGTGGTGGCCGAACCGTAGATTTCGTGGCCTTGGGCCGGCATGCAGCGCTCCGGGCGGTGGATCGAATTCGCCAGGTCAATGCCCGACATCACGATCGAAAGTTGGGCGTGGTCCTTTGGACCGGTGTCGAAGTATGATGTACTGCCGGATCGCGATCGTTCACAGCGGGCTTTCGCAAACGTGGTATCCTTGGCCAAGGTATCGCGTTCCTCCTTGGTTGGCTCTCCTTCTGTGAAAGTCCAAGCCGCCATTTGCTTCGGGATCGTCAGCGACAACGCGGAATTGGTGGTCTTGAAATCGGGCAGCAAAAACACCGCCGATAGCCCCGTCACCAGCACACCCAGCAGGATCAGTCCTCGCTTCATTGCACTTCAAGGGCCTCCCCCCCGGGTCTCACGACTTTTCTTACGGCCAGCTTTTTCCTCGGACGTCGCCATGGCAACCCGCCTTCCAGCAGAGAGTGGACGCCCAGCAGCATCACCAACGAAATGGGGTAGAAGAGCAACAAACCGGCCCAGTCGTGCCACGTTCCCGCGGCGAACGTGTAATCGCCATACTCGGAGATCACGAAGATCGAGGTGAGCCGCATCATGTTGCCGAGAATCGCGAGCGGGAATGCCGCGAGGCAAAGGAGCGCCTTTTTCCACAGCGAGATCGGCGCGAGATACGCCCACACCGACGAAATCATGATCAGGGCCATCAGCGAGCGGATGCCACCGCAGCCCTCGTCGATCCCAAGAGGCTTCCACTTGTCCGTGACCGAATGGATCTGCGTCCCGCGCACCACCGTTTCGATGCCGAACAGGCCCGAACCCCACTGGGCGAGCTTGGTGGAAAGGATCTGCAAGCGCGTGGTCGCTTGCTGGAATTCCGGCACCGGAATCGCCAGCCACAGGAAAAAGAACGGGAAAAACAGCAGCCGGGCCGCTCGCCATCCCCACATGAAAAGCGACGCTCCCCACAAGATCATCGGCAGTCCGCCCACGGTGAGGCGGGGCTGGCCAGTCCGCTGGCCCGCCAGATAGAACAAGCAGCCGAGCAGGACTACCAGCACGCCCGACCAATGGCCGGGGCACGCCAGCTCGCGCAGCTTCTTCCACTGTGAGGCGATCAGGCCCACCATGATCACAGGCACCAGGAACCCGTGTTCGTAGTCGTTTTCATGGTTCCACGAGGATTTCCACCAGCCCGCGGTGGAAAGTTCGCCCCAACCGCTGGCGGGAACGAAAAAGTAAAACGCCACGACGACCGCCGCGCATGCCACGCAGACGGCCAGAGAGTCCTTCGGCAGGGCTCCGGGCTTCACGGGTCCGCGGTCCGCGGTGTTGTCCTGGGTTTCCCCGCGCATCCCCGGGAGAATCTCCGAGACGGGGGGACCTGTCAACGCCCGGTCTAAAGGCTTCAGGGGCGCCGCCAGCGCCACACGAGCCCATCCTCGGGCAGTTGGACCTCACCTTCGCAGATGAATCCTGCATGCTCGCAAATCCGGGCGGAGGCATTGCGCTCGGGCAGGGTGTGGGCAATGAGGGTCGCGTTTTCGCCCGCTGCCTCCGCCATGTCCACCAGCAGCCGCGCCATCCGAGTCCCGTGGCCGCGGCCTTCGTAGTGGGGAAAGGTGAACCACGCGAGCTCCACCTCGCCGCGCTCGTCGGGCGGGCCCTTGAACGCACAGGTCCCGATCACCTCCCGGTCCGTCGTGAGCGCCAGATACCCACACCACGGCGGCGTGGTCCCCATCTCCAAGGTGGATTCGATCACTTCCATCATGATCCCGGAGACGATCTCATAGTTGGTGCAGTCGAATTCGAGGTCGGGGGTAATGGGGAGAAGGGTCATTGCGAAAACCTAAAACCAGAACGGACCTCGTGGCAAAAGTACTTTGCTTGCCGCGGGATGCCACAGGCCCGACAAGGGCCGGGCACCGCGATGAACGATCTTTTTCCCGCCGACCGCCCGGTGCTCTACCTCGCACCGATGCAGGACGTGACCGACCTGCCCTTTCTCAAGGTCATCCATCCCTACGGCGGTCCGGACGTCTACGTGACCGAGTACTTCCGGGTCCACAACGACTCGCGGCCGAGCGCCTGGATCCTCCGCTCGGTCGATGAAAACCCCACGGGCCGGCCGATTTTCGCCCAGATGATCGGCCAGGACATCGAGGCGCTGGTCCGGACGACGAAGCAGTTGCTGGAGCATCCCGTCGCCGGGATCGACCTCAATCTCGGCTGCCCCGCGCCGGTGGTGTGCAAGAAGGAGGCCGGCGGCGGCCTGCTGCGGAACTTGCCGAAGGTGGACCGCATTCTCGGCGCGCTGCGCGATGCCATTCCCGGTCGCTTCACGGTGAAAACGCGGATCGGCTACCACCATCACGACGAATTCCCGGAGCTGCTGGAAATCTTCCGCAAGCACGCCATCGACGCGCTGGCCATCCACGGGCGCACGGTGGAGGAGCGCTACTCCACGCCGGTGCATCCCGACTGCGTGAAGCTGGCGGTGGAAACGCTCTCCTGCCCGGTGATCGCGAATGGCAACGTGGTCGATGTCGCCACCGGCCTCGCCTACCGGGAGAAATCCCAAGCCGCCGGCCTGATGATCGGCCGCGGTGCAATCCGCAACCCGTGGCTGTTTGCGCAGCTCCGCAGCGCCTTCGCCGGTGAGCCGGTGTTCGAGCCGCGTTGCCGGGATTTGTTAGAATACGTCGGCCGCCTCTACGACGAACTCGCCGCGCATACGAAAGCCTTCGATCCGCTGAGCCACGTGCAACGGATGAAAAAGACCATGGCCTTCGTCACGCAGGGGCACGATCCCGACTTCGAATTCCGCGTGCGCCGCGCGAAGACGCCGGACGACTTTCACTCCGCCTGCCGCGATCACCTGGACCGCGATGAGCCGGTGCACGCGGCACCGCAGGAGAATTCGCGGGTGTTCTGCGGGTTTGGCGAGCTGCTCTCGACCTGATGGCTCCGCGCCCCCACCCGTAGGCGCATTCGTCAGAATGCGTGGGGTGGAGTCCGCCATCAGGGACCGCTCCGCGCTGTCACCAGCGCGCCTACGGAGCCGCTGGTTCCACGATCAGCTCGTCGCCTACCTTCGGTTTTACCTGGCCGAAGACGGCCGTGGGACTTGCCAGCGCGCCTTCCGGAGCGACCTCGCTCACCTTCAGCTTGCCGAGAATCCCGGAGTTGCGCCGGACACACAGCACCGCGTCGGCCTTCACCGCGGCGACATCGATGACCTGAAGCGTCGCGAACGCTCCCAACTGCGGATCTTCCACCCACTCCGTGATTTTCGCCACCACCGGTGCCGCGGCGATCGCCTTGGCACGATCCTCTGCAGCCGGTGCAACGGGTGCGTCCGGCTCCGGCGCCGGCACTGCTTCCCCCGCGGACAAATCGTCGCCGAAAACCGCACCGGTCTCCGGTGCGTCCTGCGGGGCCACTTCCGGGATCGCAGGAGTGTCCGAGGGCGGCTTCGGGGCCAGTGGCTGGCCTCCCATCAGCCGGTCCCGCTCTTCCTGAAGCAGCTTCCGCTGCTGCTCGATCTCGGCGATCTGCCGGTGCACTTCGGCGAGCTCTTTCTTCGGGGTGCCGCGGACGTCCTGGCGGAAATTTTTCCACGACATCGCCAGCGCGCCGACGAGCAGCGCCACCGTCATGACGAGCAGAATCTTGATCGTGTCCATTCCCGAACCTCCGGCTTGAAAGGCCCGGTGGCAAGTCCGGCGAAATCCCTCACTTGACTTCGTGTTCTTTTTACACTTTCTTGCGCCCGACGCCATGCCGCACACCTACGAGTTTCCCCGTCCCGCCTTGACGGTGGATTGCGTAGTCTTCGGCTTCGATGGGAGCGGTCTGCAAGTCCTGCTGGTGAAGCGCGGCATCGAGCCTTTCCTCGGTGCATGGGCCTTGCCCGGTGGTTTCGTGCGCATGGAAGAGAACCTCGAAAGTGCCGCACGTCGCGAACTCGAGGAAGAAACCAGCCTCCGCGAGGTGTTTCTCGAACAACTCTACTCCTTCGGTGAGCCCGGCCGTGACCCGCGCGGTCGCGTGGTCAGCGTCGCATGGTATGCGCTGGTCCGCCCCGACCAGCATCCCCCGAAAGGCGACACCGATGCCAGCGATGCGGCTTGGTTTCCCATCGATGGCCTGCCCGGCCTCGCCTTCGACCACGAGCGCATCCTGGCCATGGCGCTCGACCGCCTGCGCGGAAAAATCCGCTACCAACCCGTCGGCTTCGAACTCCTCCCCAAGCGCTTCACCCTGACCCAGATCCAAGCGCTCTACGAAGCCATCCTCGGCCGGACCATCGACAAGCGGAACTTCCGCAAGAAGCTCCTCGCCTTCGATTTCCTGATCCCGCTCGAAGAGTTCACCGGCGGCGCCCATCGCCCCGCCCGGCTCCATCGCTTCGACCGACGCAAGTACGACGCCCTCGCGAAGCGAGGATTTCTCTTTGAACTCTGATTCTAACACTGATCACCCGGCACGATGAATAGCCCGCTCCAAACCGACCTCTACCAGCTCACCATGGCCGCTGCCTACTGGCAGTCGGGCACCGCGGATCATGAAAGCGTGTTCCACCTGTTTTTCCGCCGGCTGCCCTTCCAAGGCGGCTACGCGATCGCCGCCGGACTGGAGCCAGCCCTGCAGTGGCTGGAGGCTTTCCGCTTCCGCACGGAGGAGCTCGACTACCTCGCCTCGCTGCGCACCCGCAACGACCACCCGCTCTTCCGCGATGACTTCCTCGCCTACCTCGGCGACCTGCGGCTGGAGCTCGACATCGACGCCGTTCCCGAAGGCTCGGCGGTCTTCCCTCACGAGCCGCTGCTGCGGGTGCAGGGGACGATTCTCCACGCCCAGCTTGCCGAGACCGCGTTGCTCAATCTCGTCAACTTCCAGACCCTGGTCGCCACCAAGGCGGCGCGCGTCTGCTACGCCGCCGCGGGTGAGCCGGTCTTCGAGTTCGGCTACCGCCGTGCCCAAGGCCCCGATGGTGGACTCACCGCCAGCCGCGCCGCATGGATCGGCGGTTGCGAAGGGACCTCGAATGTCCTCGCCGGCCACCGCTACGGCATCCCGCTGCGCGGCACCCATGCCCACTCGTGGGTGATGTCGTTCGATGACGAACAGGAGGCCTTCGACCGCTACGCCGAGGCCATGCCCGACAACTCGACCATGCTGGTGGATACCTACGACACGCTGGAGGGAGTCGACAAAGCCATCGTCACCGCGCGCAAGCTGCGCAAGCAGGGCCACGAGCTGAGCGGCATTCGCCTCGACTCAGGCGACCTTGCCTGGCTCAGCCAGCAAGCCCGCGCGAAGCTCGATGCCGCCGGCTTTCCCGACGTTAAAATCGTCGCCAGCAACGACCTCGACGAGCATCTCATCGAAAGCCTGCGCCATCAGCATGCGAAGATCGACGTCTGGGGTGTCGGCACCAACCTCGTGACCGCAGCCGATCAACCCGCGCTCGGTGGCGTTTACAAGCTCGCCGCCCTGCGTCGCGACGACGGCACCTGGCAACCGCGGATCAAGCTCAGCGAACAAACCGCCAAGAGTTCCATCCCCGGCCGCCTGCAAGTAAGGCGCTTCATGGAAGATGGGAAATTCATCGGCGACGCGATCTACGACGTGGATCGTAGCTTCGATGGTGCGACCACGATCATCGATCCCGCCGACCCGATCCGCCGGAAGGAGATCCCGGCAGGCACGACCGCGACCGAACTGCTCCAGCCCGTCATGAAAGCCGGCCGCCGGATCGCTCCCGCCGAGCCACTCGAAACCATCCGCAACCGCTGCCAGGAGAGCCTCGCCTCGCTTCACACTGGCATCCTAAGACTCAAAAACCCGCATGCCTACCCCGCCGGCCTGGAAGAAGGGCTGCATGAGCGGAGGGAAAAAATGTTGGGAGAACTGCGATGACCCTTACCGGTGCCCACCGCCCCGGCGGGGCGCCAGAAATTAGCCGGTGGCGTCAGCCACCGGACCCAAGGCAAAGGATTTACCCGCCCCGGAGGGGCGGCAGAACGGCGCTTACCACAAGAACCGCTCGTCATAGGTCACCCCGCACTTCGTCAGGATCTCCACATACTCCTCCTGAAAGCCTTTCTTCCGATGATGTTCTGCCTGTCCATCGATGTAGTCCCTGACTGCGTGGCATTGCGATGGGCTCACCGAAAACGCCCCATATCCCTCCTGCCACGCGAATTTCTCCATCCCGATCTCCTCATGCACCCAACGCGAGGACACCGCCTTCACGTCTCGAACCACATCCGCCAGCGCCTTCGTAGCGCGTAACCCGATCAAGAGATGCACATGGTCCGATACTCCACCCACTGCTTCGGGTACGGCATCAAGGTTCCTGATGACTCCGCCGAGATAAGCATGCAGCCGACCACGCCATTCCAAAGCAAGGAGTGGCATACGGTCCTTGGTGCTGAAGACCACGTGGACATGCAAGGCGATATGAGTGGAGGGCATAGTAGGTCCTTCATCCAGCGGCCCTACCGGGACGCCTTACTCTTTTCTAACCAACTCCGGTGGCTGACGCCACCGGTTTATTTCCAAAATCCCTCCGGGATCAGGACTCCAATCCGCACATGAACACCACTCTCTACCGCCCCGTCGGCCCCGAAGAACCGAAGCTGATCGAGGACTCGGGCTGGACCGCTTTTCCGCCGCGGCTTCCGGACCAACCGATCTTCTATCCAGTCACCAACGAACCCTACGCGATTCAGATCGCCCGGGACTGGAATGTGCCAGCATCAGGTTCCGGATTTGTGACCCGTTTCGATGTGGATTCGACCTACCTCGAAAAGTTCCCCGTCCAAACGGTCGGTGGCCGGGACCACACGGAACTCTGGGTGCCGGCTGAAGAACTCGATGAATTCAACCGGCACATCGTCGGCAAGATCGAAGTCACCCAACGCTTTCCCTGACCCGCTCATGAAGGAAGATGCCATTTCCCAATGCCTCCTCGGCGGCGCGCTCGGAGACGCCCTCGGCCTGCCTGCCGAGGGCCTCCACGCAAAGCGCATCGCCCGCATGTGGCGGGGCTCGTGGCGTCATCGCTTTTTGTTCGGCAAGGGCATGGTGAGCGATGACACCGAGCACGCTGTGATGACTGCGCTGAGCTTGGCCAAGCAAGGCGAGGACCCGGATGCTTTCACCAAGGACCTCGCGCGCCGCCTTCGTTGGTGGTTTGCCGGCATCCCGGCGGGTATCGGCATGGCGACCGCACGTTCGGCGATCCGGCTCTGGTGCGGCATCAGCCCTTCGCGCAGTGGCGTATGGTCGGGGGGAAACGGGCCGCTCATGCGCGCCCCGGTCATCGGCGTCCACTTTGCCGATGATGTGGAAAGGCGGGCGACGTTCGTCAATGCCTCGACCCGGATCACCCACACGGATCCCCGTGCAAGCGAAGCCGCGCGCATGATCGCCGAGGCCGCCAGCATGGCAGCGAATGGCACTCCGAATCCCGCCATCATTCTCGATGCGCTTGAGAAACACATCGAAAGCGATGAGATGAAGATCCGTTTCCCGCTGCTTCTAAGTGCCCTTACCGATGGCATCGAAGTCGGGGCGTTCGCGGATTCGTTTGGAAGAAAGCCGGGATTCGTCAGCGGTTTCGCGCCCGATACCGCGGCGGTGGCCTTGTTCGCCTGGCTGCGGCATCGCGGGGATTTCCGGGCCACCGTGACTGCGGTGATCGCGGCTGGCGGTGATACGGACACGGTCGCTTTCGTGGCGGGATCGTTGGCGGGAATTGATGTGGGAAAGGAAGGCTTGCCGGCAGATTGGATCGCCGGGCTTCGGGACTGGCCGCTTAGCGGAAAGCTACTTTCGCGTGCGGATGCATTGGACCACCTGCATTATCCCAACTGGCCGCTCTCGCTTGCCCGCAATGGCTGCTTCTTTTTCATCGTGCTCGCCCACGCCTTCCGCCGTCTGCTACCGCCTTACTGATTTTTCCCATGAACCTCCGACTCGCCGCCGTCGCCCTGAACCAAACCCCGCTGGATTGGCCGGGGAATGAATCGCGCATCCGCGCCGCGCTCGAAGATGCCCGGAGTGAAGGCGCATCGCTGGTCTGCCTGCCGGAGCTATGCCTCACCGGCTATGGCTGCGAGGATGCATTCTTCGCCCCGGCGACTTGGGAACGGGCGTGGCGGATGCTCGCAGATCTTTTGCCGGAGACACGCGGACTGGTCGTCGCCTTCGGGCTGCCGGTGTTCCACCAGCGCGCGCTATTCAATGTTTCCGCCGTCGCGGCGGATGGCGAGCTGTTAGGCCTTGCCGCGAAGAAGAACCTGGCGGGTGATGGCATCCACTACGAACCCCGTTGGTTCAAGCCGTGGCCCGGTGGCGTGCGCGACGAGTTCGTCGCCCCCGACGGCACGCGACTGCCGATCGGCGACCTCGTCTTTGAGATCGGTGGCGTGAAGCTCGGCTTCGAGATCTGCGAGGATGCATGGGTGGCAGATCGTCCCGGCGCGAAGCTCGCGGCGCGCGGCGTGGACGTGATCCTCAATCCCAGCGCCAGTCATTTCGCCTTTGGCAAGGCCGGCATTCGGCGGCGCTTCGTGGCGGAGGGCTCGCGGGCATTCGGCGCGGCGTATGTTTACTCGAATCTGTTAGGAAACGAGGCCGGTCGCATCATCTACGATGGCCAATTGCTGGTCGCAGAAGGAGGCCATGTTATTGCCGAAAGCCCGCGCTTCGGATTTGCCGATCACCGGGTGCTGGCGGCGACCGTCGATATCACCGCCGGACGATTGGCGATGGCTCGCAGCGCGAGTCATAAGCCTGCCCTACCAGCGGCAAACGATCCGGGACTCATCACCACGGACTTCGCATGGCCGGAGGTGGCGGTGGCGATCCATCATCACCTGCTGGCGGGACCGGACGAAAAGACCGTGGAGTTTACGCGGGCGGTGACGCTCGGGCTCTTCGACTACCTGCGAAAGAGCAGGTCGAGTGGCTATGTCGTTTCGCTCAGCGGCGGTGCAGACTCGGCGGCGGTGGTTTGCCTGGTACGGCTAATGTTCGAGTTCGCGCTCGAAGAACTCGGCGAAGGCTTCGGAGGCAAACTGGTGGCGAAGGATTTCGGTGACCTACTACTCACGGCGTACCAAGCGACGGAGAACAGCGGCGAGGTCACCCGCGAGGCTGCACGACTTTTGGCCGAGGCACTAGAAGCAACGCACCGCGAACTCGAAGTCTCGGCCCTCCACCGCGGCTACGTTGCCATGATCGAGGAGGCCTTCGGCACGCCGCTAACTTGGGCCGATCACGATATCCCGCTCCAGAACATCCAGGCCCGCGTCCGCTCGCCCGGCATCTGGATGCTGGCGAACCTGCGCAATGCCCTGCTCATTTCCACCAGCAACCGCAGCGAGGCGGCAGTCGGCTATGCGACCATGGACGGCGATACCTCCGGCGGGCTCGCGCCCATCTCGGGCATCGACAAGGCATTCCTGCGCGAGTGGCTGCAATGGCTAGAAACCACCGGCCCCATGATTGGCGGGAAGCGCCGGCCGATTCCCGCACTGGCAGCCATCAATGTCCAGCAACCGACCGCCGAACTGCGCCCGGGCGAACAAGGCCAGACCGACGAGGGCGACCTGATGCCCTATCCGGTGCTGGACTTCATCGAGCGCGCCGCGATCCGCGACCGGAAGTCGCCGCAGGAAGTACTAGAGTTGCTGGAGATCGCGTTCCCGGCCTATCCGGCGGATACGCGCAGGGTATGGACGCGGCGCTTCTTCACCCTGTGGAGCCGCAACCAGTGGAAACGCGAGCGTTATGCCCCGGGCTTCCATCTCGATGACGAGAATCTCGACCCCAAGACCTGGTGCCGCTGGCCGATCCTGAGCGGCGGCTTCCGCGAAGAACTCGATGCCCTATGAAAGCCATCCAAGCCAACATCACGACGCTGGCCGTCGATGCCATTGTCAATGCCGCGAACTCGAGCCTGCTCGGCGGCGGTGGCGTGGACGGTGCGATCCATCGTGCCGCGGGGCAGGATCTGGTGTCCGAGTGCCGCTTGCTCGGCGGGTGCAAGACGGGTGAAGCGAAGATCACAAAGGGCTACCGGTTGCCTGCCAAGCACATCATCCACACGGTCGGTCCGGTCTGGCGCGGCGGGAACAACGGTGAGTCGGAGCTCCTCGCAAACTGCTACGCAAATTCGATGAAGCTGGTGAGGGAACACGGGCTCACGAGCGTCGCCTTTCCTTCCATCAGCACCGGCATCTACGGGTATCCGATCGAGAAGGCCGCGCAGGTGGCCGTGACCACCGTGAAACGATTTCTCGCAGAGTCCGGTGCCGCAGTGGACGTGACCTTCTGCTGTTTCTCGCAGCCGGATCTCGAAGTTTACCAAGCTCTCCTCGACTGACGCTCATGGCTCTTTCCCTCGAATACGCCCAAGGATGCCTCGCCGGACTTGCCGTCGGCGATGCGCTTGGCACCACGCTGGAGTTCACTACTCCCGGCGCCTTCAAGCCGCTCGCCGACATGATCGGCGGCGGACCATTCAATTTGAAAGCCGGCCAATGGACGGACGACACGTCAATGGCCCTGTGCCTCGCGGAAAGCCTGATCGAGTGCCGGGGCTTTGACCTGAGGGATCAGATGGAGCGCTACGTCCGCTGGTGGAGGAAAGGCCACCTGAGTTCGTCCAAGGCAGGATGCTTCGACATCGGGAACACGGTGAGCTCCGCGCTTTCGAGATTCGTCAAATCCGGCGAGCCAGCGAGCGGCAGCACCGACACTTACTCGGCGGGCAATGGCTCGATCATGCGTTTGGCTCCGGTGCCGATCTTTTTCCACAACGCGGACGAGGCGATCTACTATGCCGCTGAAAGTTCGCGCGGCACGCATCAGGCCCCGGCTTGCCTGGACGCCTGCCGCTACCTCGGCGGGATGCTGTGGGGACTCATGCACGGGGCACTGAAGGACGAGGTGCTCGCACCGCACTATCACCCATCCGGGAAGTCGTGGGACGGGATGAATCCGGCCATTGCGGCGATTGCGGCGGGCTCCTTCAAGGAGAAGGGACCTCCGGCAATCCGCGGCACCGGCTACGTGGTGCAATCGCTGGAAGCGGCGCTGTGGGCATTTCACCGTGCGAAGAACTTCGAGGATGGGGCGCTGCTGGCAGTGAACCTTGGCGAAGACGCCGATACGACCGGTGCGATCTACGGCCAGATGGCTGGCGCGTTTTATGGATTGGAAGGCATCCCCGACCGATGGCTGGAGAAGCTGCATGGGCGGGAGATGATTCTCGATTTCGCAGCCAAGCTTCACACCACTTCGCTCCCGGTTTCATGAACAAGCACGCACTCATCCTCGTCGATCTGCAGAACGACTTCCTTCCTGGCGGCGCTCTTGGAGTTCCGGGAGGCGATGAAGTCATCCCGATCGCCAACCAGCTCATGGATGGCTTTGAGATCATCGTCGCCACACAAGACTGGCATCCTGCGGACCACGGCAGTTTCGCATCGAATCATCCGGGGCGGCAGCTTTTCGAAAGCGTCGACCTCGGCGGCTTGCCGCAGACCTTGTGGCCGGTGCATTGCCTGGAAAATACCGGCGGTGCGCTGTTCGCACCGGGGCTCGACACTCGGCGGATCACTCGCGTCTTCCAGAAAGGCACGCGAACCGAGATCGATAGCTACAGCGGCTTTCACGACAATGGCCGCCGGAACTCGACGGGTCTCGCCGATTGGCTGCGCGAGCAGGGCGTGACGCACGTCACCGTCTGCGGGATCGCCACCGACTACTGCGTGAAGTTCACCGCGCTCGATGCCGTGGCGGAGGGCTTCCAGGTCACGCTGCACCTGCCCGCTTGTCGCGGGGTGAATCTCCAGCCCGGTGATGTGAACGGAGCCATCGAGGAAATGCGAGCCAAGCGAGTGACCATCACCGCATGACAGCGGACGCCAAGAGATTCCGGCTCGAAGCCTCCATCGTGACCGTGCTGTGCACGGCTCTGCTCCTGTGCGCTTGGCAGAAGTGGCTGCCACTCGACCTAACAGAAGCTCTCGGCTTCGCGACGGGCGCGGCCTGCGTCTGGCTCGTCACGCGTGGCAATATCTGGAACTGGCCGATCGGGCTCTTGAACAATGTGTTTTTCGCGGTGCTGTTCTGGCGTGCACGGTTGTTCGCCGACTTCGGCTTGCAGGGTGTTTATTTCGCGCTGGGCGTATGGGGTTGGTGGCACTGGCTGCACGGCGGTGCCAATCACTCGCGGCTCAACGTTTCCCGGACCCGTCGCGCGGAATGGATCGGCATCGTGCTCTTTCTAACGCTGGGCACCTGGGGTCTGCGTGAGCTTTTGATCTCGGTGAATGGGGCTGCACCATTGTGGGATGCGGTCACCACCATCTTGTGTCTCGCCGCTCAATATCTACTGTGCCGCAAGCGGATCGAGAACTGGTGGCTGTGGATCGCGGCGGACATCATCTACGTGCCACTCTATCTGTCCCGCGGACTGCCGCTGACCGCGATTCTCTACGCGGGTTTCATCGGCCTGTGCATCGTCGGCCTCATCCGATGGAAGAAGGAACTCGCCCGCGCATGAACCCCGACCGTTTCGGACTCGGGGTGGTGATCGGCAAGTTCCTGCCACCCCATCGCGGCCACCGCTTTCTCATCGAGACCGCGCTTTCGCGCTGTGATCGCGTGATCGTCATTATCTGCGGCAAGCCGATCGATCCGATCCCGCCCGAGTTCCGTGCCAGATGGTTGAGCGAAATGGTGCCATCCGCGGAGGTGATGCTGATCGATGACCGATACGATGAGAACGACTCGCGCGTCTGGGCGGAGAATACGATCGGCTGGCTTGGACGTGCGCCGGATGCCGTCTTCACCTCTGAAGATTACGGCGACCGCTATGCCTCCCACCTCGGCTGTGCCCACGTTCTGGTGGACAAGGCCCGCATCACCATCCCTTGCAGCGGCACTGCGGTGCGCACGGACGCGCTGGCGATGTGGGATTTCATCGATGCTCCAGTACGCGGGTGGTTCGCGAAACGGGTGGTCATCGTCGGTGCGGAATCGACCGGCACCACGACCCTGGCCATGGATCTTGCGTCGGCTCTCCGGACGACTTGGGTCTCGGAATACGGGCGCGAATACAGCGAGGTGAAACAGGCCCGCGGGGAGGCGATCTGGGAGAGCGCCGAGTTTCTCGATATCGCCCGCGAGCAGAACCGCCGCGAGGATCTGGCAGCGAGAGAGGCGAACCGGGTCCTGATCTGCGACACGAACTCCTTTGCCACCATGCTCTGGCACCGGCGCTACATGGGGCACGACGATGAGCGACTGAATGCAATCGCCGACGAGTGCCGGGCCGACCTTTACCTCCTGACCGGCGACGAGATCCCCTTCGTGCAGGACGGCTTGCGCGACGGGGAACACATCCGCAACGACATGCACCGGTGGTTCGAGTCGGCGTTGGAGGCCCAATCCGTCCCCTGGCACCTGCTGCGCGGCGGCCGGGAGCAGCGGGTGAAGGACGCCCTAGCGATCATCTTCGCCCGCTGGCCGGTGATCGAGGAAGGCCTTGCCCCCGCTCCGGGCGGCGTCTAAACCACCCGCCGCCATGGCCTCGATCAATTCGAACTTCCTCAAGCTCAAAGCCGGTTACCTCTTCCCCGAAATCGCCCGCCGGGTGAAAGCCTTCTCCGATGCCAATCCGGACAAGGCCGCCAAGATCATCCGCTGCGGCATCGGCGACGTGACCGAGCCGCTGCCCGCCGCCGTGCGCGCCGCAATGCACGAGGCGATCGATGAAATGGGCGTGCGCGAGACCTTCAAGGGCTATGGCCCGGAGCAGGGCTACGAGTTCCTGCGCCAGGCCATCGTGGACAATGAGTTCGCCGGCCTCGGCATCTCGGCGGATGAGGTCTTCATCTCCGATGGCTCGAAGTGCGACACCGGCAACATCCTCGACATCTTCGGCAAGGGCAACGTCATCGCCATCACTGACCCGGTCTATCCGGTCTATGTCGATACCAACGTGATGGCTGGCAACACGGGCGACTCCGATGAAAAGGGCGCCTACGGTGGCCTCGTCTATCTCCCCTGCACCGCGGAGAACGGCTTCGTCGCCGACCTGCCGAAGGAGCGCGTGGATCTCGTTTACCTGTGCTTCCCGAACAACCCGACCGGCGCCGTGGCCACCCGCGCGCAGCTCGAGGCCTGGGTGAAGTACGCAAAGGAAAACGACACCATCATCTTCTTCGATGCTGCCTATCAGGCCTTTGTCCAGGACGCTTCCATTCCGAAGTCGATCTTCGAAATCGAAGGCGCGAAGGACGTCGCGATCGAGTTCCGCTCGTTCTCGAAGAACGGCGGCTTCACCGGTGTCCGCTGCGCCTACATCGTCATCCCGAAGACCGTCACCGGCAAGGATGACCAAGGCAACCGCGTGCCGCTGCACCAGCTCTGGAGCCGCCGTCACAGCACCAAGTTCAATGGCGCGAGCTACCCCGTGCAGAAGGGGGCCGCCGCGGTCTTCTCCGAGCAGGGCAAGGCCGAGGTGAAGGCGCTCATCGAGCACTACATGGGCAATGCCAAGCTGCTGGTCGAAGCCGTGAAGGCCGTCGGCCTGCAGGTCTTCGGCGGCGTGAATGCGCCCTACGTCTGGGTGAGCTGCCCGGCCGGCCTGGGTTCGTGGGACATGTTCGACAAGATGCTCGGCGAAGCACAGGTCGTGATCACCCCAGGCGCCGGTTTCGGGGCCGCCGGTGAAGGCTGGTTCCGCATTTCCGCCTTCAATTCGCGCGCGAACGTCGAGGAAGTCTGTCGACGACTGACGGCGCTGCTAGGCTGATTCCCTCCTGCCTTTCCTCACTCCCCGGTGGCAAGCGTGCCGCCGGGGAGTTGTCGTTTCACCCGGTTCGAATTCGCCACCGAGTTTGGATTCGCCTCGCGCCGATGATTCGGTTAGAGAAGGCCCCCTATGTCCACACCACCTTCGCTGCCCGCCAACAATCCCGCCGAGAGCCTTCAGGAATTCGTCGCCCGCACCGCCCAGCGCGATCTCGGTCACGGAGTCTTCGAGCTGGAATCCCCGCGCTTCCTCGAAGTGAACCTCAACGGCCGGATGAATACCAAGACCGGCTCGATGGTCGCCTATCACGGCGATATCAAATTCACCCGCGAAGGCATGCTCGACCATGGCGTCGGCAGCCTGCTCAAGCGCGCCATTTCCGGTGAAGGCATGCGGCTGACCTATGCCGATGGCAACGGCAAGCTCTACCTGGCCGACCAAGGCAAGAAGATCATCATCCTGAAGCTCCAGAACGAGAGCCTCATCGTGAATGGCAATGACGTGCTCGCCTTCGAGGGCAGCCTCCAGCACAAGATCACGATGATGAAGAAGATCGTCGGCATGATGGCCGGCGGCTTGTTCAACGTGCGCTTCGATGGCAGCGGCCTGCTCGCCATCACCAGCCACTATCAGCCGCTGACGCTGCGAGTGCAACCGGGCCGCCCGCTGATGACCGATCCGAATGCGACCATCGCGTGGAGCGGCAATCTCAACCCGACCCTCAAGGCCGACGTATCACTGCGGACCTTCCTCGGCCGCGGCTCCGGCGAGTCGATGCAGATGCGGTTCGAGGGCGATGGGTTCGTGATCGTGCAACCGTATGAGGAGGTCTATATGCAGACCACCGGCGGTTGACCGGCACGTCGGCACCACCGCCGTGACAGCGCAGCCGAACCCTAATTGCGCCAGACCGTGCAGAACGAAGAAAACCTCGAGGAGCTGAAGTCCCAGATGGAGGAGGTGAAGGAGGAGATCGAGAAAACGAACTACAGGGACATGAGTTCTCCTTGAGTCTCGACGAGACGCGGGAATCCCACCTGTTGATAGCGCCACCCCCGGCCTTTTCCTTGACAATCAACGATCTCCCGGAAGACTGCGACCCACAATTATGAAAGGGGAACGCGTGGAAAGCGAGCTGTTGCACACGGAGAAGATCCTGGCCGACCGGAAGACCTTCTTCCTCGATCTCAAACAAAACTCACGTGGCATGGTGGTGAAGATCACCGAAGACGTGGGCGGGAACCGCGATACCATCATGGTGCCCGCGGAAATCCTCAGCGACTTCATCGCCGCCTTGAGTGACATCAAGGAAACCGCCGACAACCACTGACGCGGGGGGCGAACCGGGGGAAATTACTTAGTTTTCCCTAATTTTCGACTTTCCCGATGGGAGGGGTGGATTTCCTCCCGGTTTTACGCTTCACTCGCGGGCAGTGGTAGCCCCCTTGAAGTTCTTCAATCCCGGCTTCGTGAGCAGCACCGCCCGGCGCGGCGGTCTGGCGGTCCGGTTGGCGGTGTGGGGAGTGGCGCTCGGCTTGGCCGCGGCCCCGGCGGATACCGTCTGGCAGCCCGTGACCAACTACTCGATCTCCTTTCCCGGCGACCATCCGGATGCCGCCCCGGCGATCAACTCCTTCGATAACTTCACCCACTTCGGGACCGACTTCGGCTGGATGGGCCCGGGCCAAGCGCGCCTGGAGTCGAAGGCCGGCGCGATCCGCACGAAATCGAACGGTGAGTGGACCGGTGCCTGGCATTCGCTGTCCGGACTGGCGGTGGAGACGCAGCGGCTATTCGATCCCACCGACGTGATCGGCTTGGGCGGTCCACCGGAAGTCCGCGCCGGCGTGGTGGCGGTGACCGTGGATGCCCGCGGTCAGGGCGAGCTGCGGGTGGAACTTTCGGATCCGGGGAAGATGGTGAAGTGGTCGCAGACCATGATCCTCCAGCCCGGCGAGCGGACGCGCCATCGCTTCGAGCTCTCGGCGGCTGACTTGGGGCCGGTGAAGTTTTTCAACTGGGTGGCCGAGCCCGGCAGCTCGGTCGAGGTGTCGGCCATCGGCTTCGATGTGGCGAAGCCGGCGATCTCCGACGAGGAGTGGCTGATGCGCGTCTCACTCGGAAAACTGCGGCGCTGCCACGACCCGGAAGGCGGCTTGACCCGCGACCGCGCGCACTTGCCGGCCGGCACCTTTGACTCGATCAGCTCCTCCGGCATGCACGCGCTGGCCAGCGCCGCGGGAGCCGCGGAGGGCTGGCTGGACCGCGAGATGGTGGCCGGCGAGATCCGCCGCTCGACCCGTGCCCTGCTCGGCATGAACAAGGCGGCTGGCTTCCTCCCGCACTTCACCCGCCGCGATGCGACTGGCAACCCGGTGGTCCATCCCGGCACGGAATACAGCACGGTCGACACCGCCATCGCCCTGATCAGCCTGCGGCTCGCCGGCGATATCTTGGGGCTGGATGACGTGCAGGACGCCATCTCGGCACTCATTTCCGACCTCGACTTCGATCTCGCAAGCACCGCCGACGGCTGGATCAGCCACGGCTTTGCGACCGACGGGACCACCCCGCTGGCCAGCCAGTGGCGCGACTGGGGTGGTGAGACTGCGCTGGTGCTGATGCTGGAGGCGATGGTCGCCGGCCGGGAACCCCGCGGTAAAATGAACCCGGGCGGCCAGGTATTCCGGGGCGTGCAGTTCATTTCGGAGATCCAGAGCCTGTTCTATCCCGACTTCGACCGGGAGACGCCGGACCTGCCGACTGGCACGGTCTGGCCGGCGGCCCGGAGAGATTTGTTAGAGCGGCAATCGCGCTACGTGGTCAAATACTGGCCGGATTCTCCGGCCGCCCAAGCCGGCATCTTCGGGCTTTCCGGAGGCGAGGGCGGCATGCCGGGCGATGGCTACGAGGCCTACGGCGTGGATACCCCGGGCATCCGCTGGCTGCACCCGCACGCCATGCTCATGAGCCTGGCACTCAGCGGCGGCAGCCGCTACTCGGAGGGGGTGCGCCACATGATCCAAGCGGGCTTGGTCACTCCCCAGGGACTGCCGGAGAATGTCGAGATCGGCCTGTCGAAGCACAATCCCATGCAGGGATCGCTGAACGCAGGCTTCGAGGCAATCGCCGCTTACCACGGTCTGCGACGTGCCGGAAACGACGTGATTGACGAATCAAGCCGCCGCGATCCTTTGCTGCGGACCGGGGTCCGCCGCTTCTATGCGGACTGAGCCGACCTAACCGGTCTGGTTTTTCTTCATTGCCGCATGGGGAAACGCGGCTTCAAAGTGAGGAAAGCCCATTACATGGAGGAACGATACGAGATCCGTGGTAAGCTCGGCCAAGGGGGACTGGGCGCGGTTTACCGTGCTTGGGACCACGCCTTGAAGCGTGAGGTGGCGGTCAAACGGATCGTTTCCGGAGACGATGCGGAGCACCGCGATGAGGCCACCAAGCAGATGGAGAAGGAGACCGGCGCCCTCGCCGCGCTCCAGCATCCGAACATTGTCACCATCTACGACGTCGGCTCGGACGAGGACGGCCCCTTCGTGGTGATGGAGCTGCTGACCGGCCAGACGCTCGATGAGATCGTGGAAAAAGCGCCGCTCACGTGGCCGGATTTCCGCGAGCTGGTCCTGCAAATCCAAGAGGCGCTGGTGGCCGCGCAACATCTCGGCCTGGTCCACCGCGACCTGAAACCGTCGAACATCATGGTCAACTGGCTGCCGTCCGGCCGCTTCCAGACCAAGATCGTCGACTTCGGCCTCGCGAAATTCAGCCCGAAGACGTCCATCGACACGATCGAGCAAGGCGACATCTTCGGCTCGATCTTTTACATGGCGCCGGAGCAGTTCGAGCGCGGGCCGATCGACTCGCGCTTGGACATGTATTCCATCGGCTGCGTCTACTACTTCACGCTGACCGGCCAGAATCCTTTCCAAGGGGAAAGCGCGCATCAGGTGATGACGTCGCACCTCGAGCACCGGGTCATCCCGCTCAACGAAGTCCGCCCGGACATCCCGAAATGGGCCGCCGATTGGGTGATGTGGCACATCAACCGTTACCCGGCCGAGCGCCCGGAAAACGGCCGCGAGAGCATGAAGAGCTTCATCCAGCTCGACCAGCCGATGTCGCAGGCGATCGCCCAGCCCACCCCCTCTCCGCAGCCGCCGGCCGGCCTGCGTCCGCGGATGGCCAGCGGTGCCCCGCAGCGGCCAGCCCCGGTGCCGACCGCGATGACGGCCACCCATGTGGTGAAGACCCACACGGCCCCCCAGCCGCTGGCCCCGCCGGATGGCGCGCCGCCGAGCGTGCACACCACGGCGGTGCAGATTCCCGACCTGGAGCCTGACACCGGTCCACCACCCCCGGACCTCCCGCCGCCGCCTGCGACCATGACGGCTCCGGTTCCTACGGTCCGCCGGGCTCCCGGCGCCGTGGTGGGCGGCCCGACGATCTATCTTTCCACCGCGAAGAAGAAAAAGGGCATGAGCGAGGGCCAGCGCAATCTGCTCGCCGTGGTCGGCGGCCTGCTGCTGCTGGTGATCATCTACTTCCTCGTGACCCAATTTTCCAAGTAGGGCGGTGGACGACCGCCCGGCGATGCTCTAAGGCTCGCCGCGCCATGCTCGATATCCGCGAGATCCGTGAACACACCGATGCCGTCCGCGAGCGCTTGAAAGCGCGCGGCGGCAACCATTGGACGCTCATTGACGAAGTGCTCGCCTGCGACGAATCCCGCCGCAAGGCCGAGACCGGAAAGCAGCAGCTCCAATCCGAGCGCAAGAGCACCTCCAAGCAGATCGGCATGCTCAAGGCCAAGGGCGAGGACACCTCGGCCATCGAGGCCGCCGTGCGCGAGATCAACGACAAGATCGCCGCCCTCGACGCCGAGTCGGAGGCCGCGGGCACCCGCCAGGCCGAGTTGCTGATGGAAATCCCCAACCTCCCCCACCCGGCCTGCCCGGTGGGCGAGGACGAGACCGCCAACCCGGTCGTCCGCACCTGGGGCGAGAAGCGGGAAATCCCCGGTGCGCAGGATCACCTGACGCTCGCCGAGGCGCTCGGCATCATTTCGCTCGATGATGCCACGCGCATCGCCGGCTCCGGCTTCGCCGTTTACCGAGGCAAGGGGGCCAAGCTGGAGCGAGCGCTGATCAATTTCCTGCTCGATCTCCAGTCGGGCGAAAACGGCTACGAGGAGGTCAATGTGCCTCACGTGGTGCTGCGCGAGTGCATGGAAGGCACCGGCCAGCTCCCGAAATTCGAGGACGACATGTATGGCACCGACGCCGGCGAGGACGGCCGCAATCAGCTCTTCCTGGCGCCGACCGCCGAGGTACCGGTGACCAACCTCTACCGCGACACGCTGCTCCACGAAACCGACCTGCCGAAGCGGCTGTGCGCCTACACGCCGTGCTTCCGCCGTGAGGCAGGCAGCGCGGGCCGTGACAACCGCGGGATCATCCGCATGCACCAATTTGACAAGGTCGAGCTGGTCCAGGTCGTCCACCCGGACCAAGGCCTGGAAGCATTGGAGGCCCTGACAGGCCATGCCGAGTCGGTCTTGCAGAAGCTCGGCTTGCACTATCACACCATCGAGCTGTGCACAGGTGACCTGGGGGCGAACTCGGCGAAGACCTACGACATCGAGGTCTGGGCACCCGGCCACGGGAAGTATCTCGAGGTCTCGAGCTGCTCGTGGTTCGGCGATTTCCAGGCGCGCCGCATGAAGCTGCGCTTCAAGGACGGCGAAGGGAAAAACCGCTTCTGCCATACGCTGAACGGCTCCGGCACGGCGCTGCCGCGGCTCTACGTGGCGATTCTGGAGCAGTACCAGCAGCCGGATGGATCCATCAAGATCCCGGACGCGCTGGTCCCCTACTTCGGCGCTACGGAGATCCGCTAAGGGGTGCCGACGTTCTAGGGACGCAGGGTGGAAAACAAGTCCACCCTGCTTACGGCTTCGCCGCCTTACTTGGGCATCGGGCCGTCGAGTCTGATGTAGGTCACCTCTCCCGAGTCCTTGCGGAAGTTGAAGGACGTCCGGCAGTTCCCGACCCGGTATATCGTGTTTCCGAACTTGTCATTTCCCGGCACGGCTTCGCTGCGGGGAAAGAGCGGGTTGAGCTTCGGATAAACGTCTTTCGCCTTACAGGGAGCCTTGAACTCCAAACCGCGGAAGCGAATCACGCCCGCAAAAACCTTGGCGGGAGCGAAGTTGGCGGAGCTGGCGATCTCTTTCTCATCCATGAAGATGCTCACGTCCACCGCCTTCGACTTCGAGAAGGTTGAAAATTCAAAGCGTAACCCCAGCCGATCATAGCAGTTGAAAACGTTGCTGGCCGCCGTCACAACGCGATCCGGCTTTCCAAGGGCGGCTTCGACCTCGGTCATGGTGGTCTTCCTTGCCACGAAGGAAAGCGGGCCGATTTTCACGTCGGCATCCGTATATTCGATCACCATCTTCGATGGTTCCGGAACGGGGTTGGCGCCGAAGGCCAGCGAACTCGCGAGAAACATGAGGACGGGGAGGAAGGGAAGCAGCAGCCGCATGATGTGTTGTGAGATGATTCCAGCCATTGCCCGCTGTAAATGCCCAATCGCGGGGCTCGACTTCCGTTGGGCCGTGAATTCCGTAGATTCCCGCCCGGAAAGGCACGAGGTCGCTGCTTGCGTCGCCGATTTTCGCCGCCTAGCGTACCCCGCATGCCCAATCACTTGCGGTCCGATCTTGTATTCCGGCTGTCCTGCTGGGGTCTCGCGCTGGTCGCCTTCGCGCAACTCCTGACTGCCGGGGTGGCGCTGGCCGTCCGCGTCGAGCGGGCACAGGAAGTGAGGATCGTCGAGAAAGTGGTGTCCAAGGTCATTACCGTGGCCCCGGAGGCCGCACCGCCCGCGATCGCTGTGGCTCCGCCTACGCCGAAGCCCGTCGAGCTGCCGCCGCTCCCGCAAACCACCCCGCTGCCGGCACCGCGCCCGCTTTCAGTTCCCGCAATTGCCGATCCGGTGGTGGAGCGACTGGTAGCCGAAGCCCGCAAGGCCCGGATCGCGGACGACATGTCCACGGCCATGAACAAGGTGGAAGCCGCCCTCGATATCGCGCCGAAGGACCCGAACGTCCTCTACGAGAAGGCTTTGATCTATGAGGACATGGCCTCCGCCGACCCGGTGCATGCCGATCAAGCGGCGGATGCCTACCAGCAGATTCTCAGCCTCGGCACCACCGGTGCGGGATCGCTCTACGCCCTGGCCGGGGAGAAGCTGGCGAATGGCATCGCGATGCCCGCCGACCTGCGCGGCGAGATGGCCCTCGGCAGGGTG
Organism: Luteolibacter arcticus; assembly: GCF_025950235.1. Classification (NCBI taxonomy): domain Bacteria; kingdom Pseudomonadati; phylum Verrucomicrobiota; class Verrucomicrobiia; order Verrucomicrobiales; family Verrucomicrobiaceae; genus Neoluteolibacter; species Neoluteolibacter arcticus. The sequence continues at coordinate 90,940 of NZ_JAPDDT010000005.1, forward strand.
CGGATCTTCAAGGACAACGACCATGAGGAAGGTCAGCGCGTGGTGGTCACGGTGCCGGTGCATGCCGCATCGACCACCGAACTCGAAGAAGGCGACCTGGAGGTGAAGGTTTCCTTCTACGATTCCATGATGAAAAAGGGCAAACGGGAGATCCTCCCGACCGTCGTGGGCGTGAAGGAAGAGAACGTGAAGTACGCGACCCTGCCCTTCGACTTCGCCACCGGCGAAGAGCTGGTTCGTTTCACCTACATCCTGCCGACGGACGATCTCCAGCAGGAGCACCTCTTCGGGAAGCGCGAGTACTACGGCCAGGTCGTGGAGCTGATCTACAAGGGCGAGGTCCTCGATACCCAGGCCTGGCCCCGTCACCTTTCCTCGAAAAGCCCGGCGCTCACGCAACAGCAACAGGGCAATCCCTGGGACCAGATGCCGGAATTCCTCACCGAGGACATGATGAGCCCGGGATTGCTGCCCAGCCGCGAAGGCGATTTCCTGCCTAACCTTCCAGCCGACCCGAACGGCGACCTGCCGCTGCCCCCTCCTTGATCGCTGATCTGATTTCATGGACGATTTCCGAGCCCGCGCCGGCACTCTCATTGGCGACTACCGCCTCGACGAAGTCCTCGCCGAAAGCCCGACCTCCCTCACATGGTTGGCCGAACAGCACTCGATCCGCCGGCCCGTGGTGGTCATCGAACTGAAGCCGACCGCGCTCCACTCGCGCGATGCCTTCCTGGCCGACGTCCGCGCGCAGGCCGCCGTCGATCATCCGCTGATCGGCTCGGTATACGAGGCGGTCACCCTGCCCGACCACTGCTTCGCCGCGCTCGAGCGGCTGCCCGGCGCCTCCCTGGCCGACCGACTGCACGCCCGTGAGGCGATGAAGCCGGCACAGGTCGCCCACATCCTGCGCCGGGTCGCCGAGGCTTCGCTGACGCTGGAGGCGGATGGCACCTCCACCGTGGCGATGGATGCGGGGGACGTCTTCCTCGACACCCACGGCGTCGTTCGCGTGGCCAATCTCGCCCGCGCCGGCAAGCGCGAGCCGGGGCGCTCCACCGCTGACATCGGGACGCTCGGCCGGAAACTCATCCCGCTGGTGGCCGACGGCCGCCCGGGTGCCTCGCGGATGCTCACGCTGCTCGCGTGGATGCGCGGCGAGGGACTGGATCGCTCTCTGACATGGGCGGAAGTCCGTTCGTATGCGGAGCAAATCGAGCAACAACTTGCGGAAACCCCGGCCGCAGCAGCACCGCCGACCGCCCGCGCGCAGTCGAAGAAATCGTCGTTGCCCTTGGTGCTGGGATTGGCTGCCGTGGCGATTGCCGCCGCGATCGGCGCCTTCGCACTGAAGGGCAAGAGTAATGGCAAAGCGGCTGTCTCGCTCCCGGGACCCGTGGTCATTCCCGCCGGCAGTCATCCGCTACCCGACGGTGGGACGTCGGCTTTGCCAGCCTTCGAGCTGGCCTCCCATGAGGTCACCATCGGCGAATATGAGGACTTCCTGCAGGTGCTGGCCGCCCTGCCCGCCGACCGGCGGACTGCCTACGATCACGCCAGCCAACCTGCGGGAAAGACCGCCCACGAGCCGGAGGGCTGGGCCGACATGCTTGCCGCGATCAAGACCGGCGGCCAGTGGCAGGGGCGCATCATCAGCCGTGGGTGCCCGGTCGTGAATGTCGATTGGTGGGACGCCATGGCTTACTGCGAGTGGAAGACCGTGCACCTGCCGACCGAGGAGCAGTGGTGGGCCGCCATGCGCCTCCAACTTCCCGAACCCTCATCGCTGCGCCCTGCCGGATGGGGCCCTGTCCAAGAGATCGCACCGACCGACCGCACGCCGGCCGGCTTGCTGGGCATGGCCGGCTCGGTGGCGGAGTGGACGCAAAGCCAGTCGCTCAATCCCGCCAACCCGCTCGGAGAGAAAAACTGGGTGCTCATGGGCGGCTCCTATCTCAAGCCCTCGACCGGCGCGACCGCCCGCGAGTGGACTGCGGATCGCGCGCTGCGGCGGCCTGATCTGGGCTTCCGTGTGGTGGAGTGATTCGTGCTTGATTGCACGCCAGCGTTGAACTTCTGAGATACTCGCGGCATGAGAACGCGGCCTCGTATTTGCAGAGCATTTACAGAGAGAAAGCGGAATTCCGGGTAAAATCCCCATTACCGTTTAACAGGTATGAAGATCGCTCTAATTGCCGGAATCCTCCTAACCATCCATCGCGTTAGTGCAGTGGATTTCGGCAAGCTGTCCGACGGACAGTCCGGTCGATTCATCAGCACGGAAGCCAACCCCTCTTTCCATTCCGTACCAAATACTGAAGCTTCGTGGATATGGGTTCTGCGGGACATCAAGGCGATCCCACATCCTTCCACTGCCGATACCTGGATCTTCAGCGGAGAACTTCGTCACTTCAATGTTGGCACGGCGATGGAGGGCTATCCGATCTTCTTCGGTGGGCCCGATCGTTTGCCTTCCTTGGCTGCCGTTACAGACAGCCAAGGGAAATTCTCTTTCACCCTCCATTCCTCTGCCAAAAAGAGTATTCCCATGAGGGCGCTAACTTTCGATCCAACGACTGAGAAAAGTTGGATTTTCGTAGGCGGCCTCATTGAGCAGGAATCGCAATCTCCGTTAGACTCCGTCTCGATATACCAAGGTCGATTCCGCCTGAAGGCTGGCAGCCATACTTGGCGCTACCCAGTTGGCGACTTGCTGAAGACCTCCGAACGAGGCGCTGCAACCGACGGGCCATAAGCCTGTCATCGGCATCTTCAATCGCTCCCGCTGATGCGCCAATGACGTTCACCCCAGCCACAGCTTCAGCGCATACACCAGCGCTGGCGTGGTGATCAGGCTGATCAGCGTGCTGTAGTAAACCGCCGAAGTGGCAAAGGACACGTCGCCGCCGAACTCGTGGGCGAGCAGGGCCGTATTCACCGCCGTGGGAGCCGCAGCGGCAAGGATCAGCGAGGCCGAGACCTCGCGCGAGAAGCCGAACGCCATCACCAGCAACACCGCCAGCGCCGGTGAAATCACTAGCCGCAGCAGCATCGCCGACCACAGGCCGGCGCGAAATGGCGCGGGCTTGGTCTGCGACATCTGCACGCCCAGCGTGACCAGCGCGAAGCCGATCAGTGCCGCCTGGATCAGATCGAAGGGCTGCCACAGCCAGATCCACTCCTGCACCCGCACGCCGAGGCCACGGCAGATGAGACCGGCGGCCATCGCGTAAAGGGTCGGCTGGCGCAGCATTTTCATCAGTGCCCGGCGGTGCGAGCCGGGGCTTTCGCCGCGCGCCTGGGCGAGGAAAAGCCCGACCGTGTAGGTCGCGACGTTCATCGTCGCGAGGACGAAGATCTGCACCTCCGCGGCAAAGTCGCCGAAGGCCAGCGTGACCAGCGGCAGGCCGTAGTTGCCGCAATTGTAGAACATCGAGGCCAGTGAAAGCGCCTGCTTCTCGCTCGCCGGCATCCGGAACAAGCGGCCCGCGATGGCGCTGCCGATGAACATCAGCGCGATGGTCGAGAACGTGAACCCGGCAATCCGCAGGGCCTCCGTGCCACCGAGTTCCGCACTGACCACCCGGGTGAAGATGAAGGCCGGGACCATCAGGTAGATGTTCAGCTTCACCAGGGTCTCCAGGTGCAGCTTGAACTTCCGGTCCATCAGCCAGCCCGCGCCGACGATCAGGAAGATCGGCGCGCAGACATCGAGCAGGATCCGGAAAAACACGCGAGGCGATCAACGCGACCGGCGCGGTCGATGTCAACCGGTGTACCGCCTCGCCATACCGCTATCACATGTCCACGACCCTGCCGGTGAAGAAGGCGAAAGCCGGGCGGCTCCCGGCTCCGTATTCGTGGCGAGATGAAACGCAGGACCTTCCTTTCGCTAGCGTCTGTCACTCCAGTGATGGTGCCACGCTTGCAAGCTGAGCCCGAGGACCACGCCGGGACCGCTCGCGCCGCGTGGGCGGAAACGGTCGTTCGCCAGACTTCCGGCACCTTCATCTCGCCCGAGGGCGACCTTCGTTTGGAGGTCGCCCTGATCACCAAGGAAGACGAGGTGATCGAGGAAACGGTCCCGGGCGATGGCGGACCGGAATCGCAGTATACCTTTCGCGGCGAGAAGCTGCCTCGCTGGCTGCAGCCCACGGATGGCATCCTCAAGGTCTTCCGGTTCACGTGGAAGGGCCGGGAGGTCCCCGTCGCCAAGCGTTTTTGGAACGACTTTGGCGGCTGCCTGATCGATTCGACGCCGCTCAAAAAGGACCAGGTCCCGGAAGAGCTTCACCCGGAATTCGACGAATTTCTCAACGGTCTGGAAGGCCCGAAGGTGATCCTTTCCGCCGACGGCGGCACCGCCTTGATCGAGTGGCGCATCCTCGACACCGATGCGTGCTGCGGCCATCGGGCGACCGTGCGATGGATCATCGGCAAAGGCGGCGCGGTGATGCGGCACCGCCATACCACGCCCAACATGTGCTGAGGCGCCGCAACGACAAGCTCGCGGGTTGACCGGAAGGCATACCGGAGAAATCCTTGGTCGTGCCCCTTCCGCCCAAACGCCCGACTTGGATCACCTCCGGCAGCGCCACCCGGCAAGAAAGACATGCCCGGGGCGGCCACCACGATGAGGAGATCTTCGACGACCTCGACAAGCCGGGAACCGCGGCGACGGCACCGGCTCCAGAGGAGACACACGATTTCTCCGTGGCCGAGATTGCCGCGGAGCTCAGCGAGCTATTGGGGCCGGGAAAGGTCTCGATCCGCGCCGCCGATCTGGAGGAGCACGCCGCCGACAAGTGGTATGCCCGGAATCCGCCCGACCTGGTCGTCTTCGCCGAATCCGTCCAGGACGTCTCGAAGACGCTGCGCTTCGCCTCCAGGCAGAACATCCCCGTGACGACCCGCGGCGCGGGCATCGGCTACGTCGGCGGCTGTGTCCCGGTGACCGGCGGGATCGTGCTTTCGGTCGCGCGGATGAACCGGATCGTCGAAATCAATCCCGCCGACGGCGTGGCCGTGGTGCAGCCCGGCGTGATCACCGTGGAAGTGCAGAAAGCCGCGCGCGCGGTCGGCTGGGACTACCCGCCGGATCCGGCGTCGCTGAAGGAGTGCTCGATCGGCGGCAACATCGCCACCAATGCCGGCGGCCCGCGCTGCCTGAAGTACGGCGTTACTCGCAGTTACGTCCTCGGGCTGGAAGTCGTGCTCGCGGATGGCCGCGTGATGCGTTGCGGCGGCCGCGTCCACAAGAACAAGACCGGCTTCGACCTCTGCGGAATTTTCACCGGCTCGGAGGGCATGCTCGGCGTGGTCACCGAGATCACGTTGCGGCTGATTCCCAAGCCAGCCTCGCGCGCGATGCTGGCGGCGGTCTTCGGCGACTTTCCCGCCGCGGCGGCAGCGGTGCAAACCATTCTCAACCGCGGCCACCTGCCCTCCGCCCTGGAGATCACCGATGGCTTCACACTGGCCGCCGCACGCAAGCGGCTGGGCGAAGACAAGCTGCCGGAGGGCCAGGCTCATCTCATCGTCGAGATCGATGGCCGCCCCGCCGCCGTGAAGAGCGAGCTGAAGGAGCTGGAAGCCCTGTTAGGAGAAGTGGGAGCAACCCGCATCGACCGCGCGACCAAGGAGGCCGACTGCGAGGCGATCTGGCAGTTGCGGCGCGAGTTCTCTTACTCTCTCCGCGATACCGGCCTGACCAAGCTCAACGAAGACATCGTGGTGCCGCGCTCAAAGCTGGTGGCTCTGGTCGATTTCGCGCGGCGACTCGAAGAAGACACCGGCATCCCGGTCGCCTGCTTCGGCCATGCCGGGGATGGCAATATCCACACCAACCTGATGGTGGCCGGCTTCGAGGATCCAGCGACGCGCGAGAAGGCGGAGCATGCGCTCAACCTGCTCTTCGCCTGGGTGCTCGACCACGGCGGCGCCATCACCGGCGAACACGGCATCGGTCTGGCGAAGAAGCCGTGGATTCGTCAGGCGCTCGGTGAGGTCGCCTTTGACGTCCATCTTGCGCTGAAGGATGCCCTCGATCCGCAGGGCATCTTGAATCCGGGCAAGTTTCTGGACGATTGAGGCGGACCAGAGCTTGGGCCCTCACGGGATCGCGAGCACTTCGAGCCGCACGAAGATTTGCGGATCCGGCCAAGGATTTCCGGTGAGAGATGCGGGCAGCGTGACTGGCAGCCAGCCGTCTTCCATGGGCGGCACGGGGCCGACGGTGGAGTCGAAAAGCGTGCTCGTCCAGGAACCAAGGTCATTCGAGGCCTTCACTTTCCACACCAGATCGGTCAGCGCCGGATCGAAGCGAAAGCGGAACTCGTGTCCGCCACCGTCCTTCACCAGCACCGGCAACAGATGCAAGACCGGCTCGTAGGGGCCGACACCGTGGGCATAGCGCATGATGTTGGAGATGCCGTCACCGGCCGGTGTCGCTTCGGGTCCTGAAACGGCCTCGTTGGTAAGATCGCCGCCGCTGAAATGCTCGCTGCGCCAGTAGGCATAGGTACCCGGTTCAACATCAAGCTCATCGCCTTCGATGGTGAAGTTGTCGAAGCGATTGTTACCTCCCGTTCCGCCCGCTCCCTGCTGGAAGGTGATGCGCACCGCGAAGAGTGGATTGTCATCGGCAGCCATGTTGCCGCGGAAGTCGAGCAACTGCAGCACCGGCGGCCCGTCCACTACGGTCACCGTAGTATAGGGAATCCACGTGCTCCCGTCGGTAGTATAAGAGACATTCTGGAGGCCCGCACCCTGGCCGGAGCGGCGGGTCTCATACTTCACCACGACGTTTCCATGATCAGTGGTGGGCAGCGCGAAGGTCAGCGTCGCGCCGAGCGGGGTGTTCACGCGGAGATGGTTGCCCGCGAGATCTCCGTCGCGGGCGTTCTCCGCAGAGAAGTCTTCACCATTGTCATCCTCCACCGCCGCCCCGCCGGTGAGGACCGGTGTGATCGTGCCCCCGCCGATCGTCTCGGTGACCTTGAGGAGATTGGCAGGATTGATGGCGTTGAAGTTCCAGTAGTGCATCAGCAACCCGGGCGGCGGCGTGGAGGCGGCAAACTGAGCGGGCGCGGACCACCGGCTCCAGCGGCCCGAGGTATCCCGATGCCGGACGCGCACGCGGTAGGTCTTGCCCGGCTTGGCTACGCCGTAGGGAATGCTCACTGAGCCCGGCGCGACGGTGGATTCGTTCGTCCAAATACTAATAATCTCGTACTTGCGCGGCGCACCAGCGACGTAGCCGCTGACTCCGGGTCCCGAAATTTCCGAGAGCCGCCATTGGGTCCTGGAATAGGTGCCCGCGCCCTGGGGATCGGCGAAGGCGGACGAGGTGAACTTCAGGTCGCTCGTCGGAAACGCCGGATCACCCGAGGCGGTGACAACCGGCCGCTGCGGGATCGCACTGTCAGCCGCATCCGCCACGAGGTACTGATAGCCATAGCCGAGCTGGTTGCCGTTGCTCACCGACCAAGAGCCGCCGGGCCACGCGTTGGTCCCGTAATCGCGGAGGTAGATCATCGAATCCTCGTGCGCCATGGTGCCCGACGAACCCGAACTCCGCAGCCAACGGGTCCAGTCACCGCCGATGCGGCTATCGGCATAGCTTGTGCGGTAGAAGTTTCCCTTGTGGTTCGTTTGGCCACTGGCGGCGCTGTCGGAGCCCTGCGTACGGGGGTGGAGATTCCACATGGCGGCATCGGCATCCGCCCAGGTGAGCGTCTGGCCCGCGGGATTCACGATCGAGGCGAACTCGTCGATGAGCTGGCCGAATTGGCCGCCACCGGGCGTGCTGTCACCGGCCACCAAGTCGAGGAGTTCCCGCGCGCGGTTTCGATACTCGAGCGCCAGTGCCGGGTTCTGAAGGATCGACTTGTAGGCATGGATGACGCCCGGGTAATCGGTGCCGTTGACGGACGTGCTCCAGTGGGTCTTGGCCATGAACATCATGTCCAAATCCCACGGCATCGGTACCCAGCGATTGTCAGTGGAGCGGTGGTAGAAGTAGTGATTGTAGCCGCCCCGGAGATCCACGTTGCCGGTCAGCCGGTTGAGCGCGTGGAAGCTGTAGTAGGCCTCCATGTCCATGTTCGCGCGCCACCAGGCCTCGGTCGGATCGCCGTTGACATGGGCGTCGCGGAAGGCGTTCCAGTCCGAAGAGTCGACCGGCTGGGTGACGCCCTGGTTCTTCTTGTCTCCCCCATTGCCCTCGATCTTGTAAACGCTGCCATCCGGCAGGCCGCGCTCGTCGAGGAATGACCCGTCCGGCTGCTCGACGGCGAGGTAGAGGCCCCAGAAGTCACCGGCGTACTGGCCTTCCGCATTGCCGATGGGGTCATTGATGATGGTTCCGGCAGCCGGTGTTTCGGTCGCCCCGCGGACGACACGGAAATGGTAGTAGTGGGTATTGGGAGACGGCAGGCCACCGAGCTGGAAGACCTTGTAGGAAGATGCTTCCTCGACGCCTGCCATGCCGCGGTGCAGCGATGCCCACGGGCTGGCGCAGGCGTCGCCGGAGAAGGAACCCCACTTCTCCGAGTAGTCCTCGCCGAAGTTGTTCATGGCCGGCAGGTCGCGGGAGCGGTTGAAGAAGAAGCGCCACTTGTTCTTCCCCGAGACGTAGGTCGAGGCCTCGCCGCGGTTCTTGAACTCGATGTGATCGTAGACCACGCCGTCGTACACGAAGGTTCCGCGGAAACGGATGGCATCCGAGCCGCTGCTGTACTGCGAATTGATCACATCGCTCCCATTCGCGATCAGCGAATAGACCGGCAGGTCATCCAGCAAGGTGCTCGGGAAGGATTGCAGGGTGGTCGAGCCGGGCCTGAAGGCTCCCTGCCACGTCGGCAAACCACCATAGACGTAGTAGGCGAAGTTCGGCTGCTGGTCGTCGGAGTACGGGATGGTGGCGGTGTTGCCGAGGTCATCGGAGAAGGTGATCTTGTAACGAACCAGCCGGCGATTCGTCTGCACGTTCGCGGGAAGGCGGACGGTGTAGATCGAGTCGCCCGAGGCAGCATCTCCGGTCAAACCGTTGTCTCTCATCTGCACCGTTGTCCACGAGGTGGCGTAGGCGGGATCGGTCAGGCGGATGTAGTTGCCGGGGTCGACGGTTTGGTAGGCGAGATTGACCGTGCCGATGCCGTCGGGATCGGTAACCTTCGCGGTGATGGTGACCTGCTGGCCGGCGACTGGGGTGACGGGTGAATGGACGACCTGGCGAATCTGCGGCGGGATGACGGCGGTGGCCGCTTTCACCGAATTCACGGCACCGGGAGTGGGCACCGCGGAAGTGTTCGTGGCGGAGAACAGCTCGAGATCCATCGAGAAGTCGCTGCTGCTGTCGCTGTTGTTGAAGGTGTGGACCGAGATCACGTTGGTGCCACCGAAGAGGAAGCTGTCGGCGTTGTTGATCACGTATTCTTCCCACGCGTTTTCATGGGCGACGGGCGAGAGGTAGGTGTAGGCGAGTTGGCCGTTGGCCACGTTCAAGCGGCGGACCTCGGTGCCATTGATCCAGACCACGCAGCCATCATCCACGCGGAGGCGCAGGCGAAGCTGTGACGGAATGGATCCCGCTGCCACCGTGAAGCTCTTGCGGAAGTAGACACTCCGGTAGCCGCCTGGCATGTCGGAGAGGGTGGTCATGATGCCGGGGTCGCCGTAGCCGATGCCCGTTTGGCCGGTGAACCACGAGCTGTCGTTGTACCCGTTGGCGCGCCAGGCATCGACCGGGCTGGAGGCCTCCTCGCTGCCCTTCTTGTATTTCCATCCGGTGGCTTGGCTGGCGATGTAGGTCACGGGTGGGACGGCCATGGAACCGGACGCGCGCCACGAGCCGCCGAGGTCATTATCGAGCCCGGGATGGAGCAGCTCGGCCGAGCTCCCGGAACCGTCCGGCCCGGTTGGCCACGGAAAGCCGACACCATACTCCACGCTATCCTTTTCCACACCGCCGCTGTCCTTCAATTCAATGCGCTCGCCAGTCGAGTTCAGCTTGCCAGTCCATGGTCCCAGAGCGGACTTGCCATACTTGGAAAGGATGACGGACGGCTTTTCCGCGACGACCAAAAAGCCGCCGGCGGGCAGGGAGGTCCCCCCCGGGAATGTAAACGTCACCGCACCAGAAAGCGTCCAGCCGGAGAGGTCCAGCGCGGCGTCACCCGGATTGTGGAGCTCGATGAAGTCTTCGACGCTGGTCTTGTCCGCCGGGCGGTAGTGAATCTCATTGATGACCGCCGTATTCGGAACCAGCGGTGTGGTGGCGAAGCTCGCTGAGGAAGCGGCCCAGGAGGTGCCTGCGGCGTTCACCGCCCTACTACGGAAATAGTAGGTGGTCTGTGGCGAGAGAGCGTTGGCGAAGTGGCTCAAGTCGCCACTCTGAACGCCGAGATTCACGGAAGACGACCACGCGGCGGGATTCGTTCCGCCATTCGAAGTGCCGTAGAAAAGCGTGACCACCGGTGGATCACCGCCATCTGCCGTGACTTCACCGCGCAGGCTGGCCGTGGTGCCGGTGATGCCTTCCGCAGCTTTATTCGTCACCGTCGCCAGCGCCACCACCGGCGTGGCGAAATTCGATGAAGCAGCCGCCCACGCCTGCCCACCGCTGTTCTGTGCAAAAGCGCGGAAATGGTAAGTCGAGCCAGAGGAAAGTCCGCCAAGCGCGGTGGTCGCGGAGCCGGAGAGCGGGCCAAGGCTGACCGAGGACGCCCAGCTCGCCGCGGTGGTGCCGCCGTCGGAGAGCCCGTAGTAGATCGTTACGGTCGGGATTTCTCCGCCGGTCGCCGTGACGTTTGCCCCGACGGTGGCGGTAGTCGGTGCGATGGCGGTGGCAGCTACATTCGCGACCGATGGCGGCAGCGGCGGGGTCTCGAAGCTGCCGGACGAGATCGCCCAGGACTCGCCGGCGACGTTTGTCGCCCGGCTGGTGAAGTAGTAGCTGGTGGCCGGTGCCAGTCCGCTGATCACGCCGGAATAGCTCCCGGTATGGGTGCCGGCGAGCGCCAGCGAATGCTGCCAACCCGCCGTCGCCGGGCCGCCATTTGCGGTGCCCCAGAAAAGGGTGATGGAGGGGGCTCCATTGCCGATATTGGACACTTGCCCGTTCAGCGTCGCGGTGGCGGTCGTAACCGCGGACGCGGACTGATTCACCACCGTGGCGGTGCCCGGCGGCACCAGCGAGGTCGCATCGAGCCGGATATTATCAAAATGCGAGCGTCCGCTGCCGCGTGACTGGAGCAGTACCCGGATCGTCTTTCCCACGGCGGCGGGATTATCCGGAGTATCGAAGACCAGCGCCGGAGCATCACCGAAGGTCTGCGCTGGCAAGCTGGAGGCGTTAAAAATACCGGTCGAATAGATGGCCCCGGTCGAGTCTGCCAGCAGGTACTGACTCTGGTTACCCGGCTGGGTAGTCCCGCCGCGATGGCCCGCGGCGACGGTCAGCGTGTAGCGGGTGTTCGACTGATAGGTGACGGCGAGATTCTGCCAGACGTCGTAGTTCAGCTCCATCCCGAGGTGGTCGTTGCCAGCAGCAGCGAAGCCCGCGACGTACTCCTCGAACGCATTGCCGCTACTCACGCCACCTGTGCCGGTCCACTCGGGACCCAAATTATGGGTCCAAGCCCCAGACACGTTGGCGTTTCCTTCAAACGAAGGGTCCCCGATCGAGACCGGAGCAGCGACAAGAGGACACAGAAGCGCAATCGCGATGCACGCGATCCTCAGAATGGGTTTCATGAAATCCTAGAAAAGGGCATTTCGGTCTTTAAAATGGCAAAAAAGTGTCCTCGTATGCCTTGAGTGACAATTACGACACTTTTGGAGACGTGTCCAATGCGCATTCGGGTAGGGGCGGTTCCTCTGCAAAACAGGGTGGAACGCCGGTGCCCGGTTGCTCAGGCTGCGGGCATGCTGAAAGTATCGGTGATCGGCGGGCTTCTGGCGCTCGCGCTTGGAACGCTCCGCGCGGAGGAAAAGCGGTTCGTTTTCGAGCGTCCGCTGATGGCCACCCGCTTCACCGTGACCTGCCACGGGGCAGACGAGGCCGTGGCACGGAAGGCCGCCGAGGAGGCCTTCGCCGCCGCGGCAGAGGTCAATCGCATCGCCTCCGACTACCTGACGGACAGCGAGTTGATGCGGCTGCCGACCGGCCAAGCAACCAAGGTCTCACCGGTCTTCGCGGAACTATTGGCCGCCTCGTTCCAATTCGCCAAGGCCACCGACGGTGCATTCGATCCCACGCTGGGCCCGCTGACGAAGCTGTGGCGCGAAAGCCGCCGCCAGCACCGGCTCCCGGCCGCCGATGACCTTGCCAAGGCGCGCGAAGCCAGCGGTTGGCAGCACGTCACCTGGGACACGTCCGCGTCCACGATTCTTCTGACCAAGCCCGGCATGCAGCTCGACCTCGGTGGTATCGCCAAGGGCTTCGCCGCCGATCGCATGCTCGCGGTGATGACGAAAGCGGGCTTTCCCCGCACCTGCATCGCCGCCGGCGGCGATCTGCGGCTGGGCGATCCGCCGCCGGGTAAAACCGGGTGGCGCGTCGGTCTCCAGACCTTCGACGAGGACCAGCCGGAGGAGGTCGTCGAGCTGGTCCACTGCGCCGTCTCCACCTCCGGTGACCTCCACCAGTTCGCGGAGATCGATGGCAAGCACTACTCGCACATCCTCGACCCGGCGACCGGCCTCGGGCTGACGGAACGCATCGCGGTGAGCGTCATCGCGCCGACCGCCACCACCAGTGACGCTCTCGCCACCGCCGCCTGCGTGGCTGGCGCGGAAAAGGCCGAAGCGGTCGCCCTGAAAGGCGGAGCGACGCGGGTGATCGTGAGGACGACCCGGTGAGTCCGGGCGAGGAGCGCGAGGTGTCGTTAGATCACTTTCCGGGCTTTGCCGGTGGACCCGGTCGGGTCACCTTCGCCGCGTGCCATTCCCCCCCGACTTCCTTTTCGGGACCGCCAACGCCGATCACCAGGTGGAGGCGCACGATCCGGCGCGCGAGGATGTCTGGGACCTGTGGGAACGTTGCCAGGGGCTGACCCCGCGCGGGCAGGGCACCGATTTCTGGAACCGCTACGAAGAGGACATCGCTGCGGCGGCGGCGGCGGGGTGCAAGCTGTTCCGCTTTTCGATCGCATGGGCGCGGGTCGAGTCGGCCGAAGGCGTGTTCGAGCAAGATGCTCTCGCCCACTATCGTCGCGTCGCCGGGTGCATCCGCTCGCACGGCATGCAGGTGATGGTCACGCTTCATCACTTCGTCTGGCCGGTGTGGCTGGAGCGCGAGCACGGCGGGATGATCGGCGAGCGATTCCCCGACCTGTTTGCCCGCTATGCCGCGAAGATGGCGGAGGCCTTGGGCGACATCGTCGATTGGTGGATTACCTTCAATGAGCCGAGCCAGCTCACTTTCGGCTACATCAAGCCGTGGTGGCAAAATCGCTACTACATGCCACCCGGCCTGCCGCGTGGCAGTGATGTGGATGCGGAGGCGGAGGCGGTGGGAAAGTTGATCCCGAACCTCTTTCGGGCGCATGCGAGAGCACGGCAGGCGATTCGCGAAAGGCATCCGGCGGCAAAGGTCGGAGTGAACCCGCTCGTTACCGGCTTTCCCACCTGGCTGCAGATGCTGATGGACTGGGGCGTCTGCCACCGCGGGCTCTCCGAGGCGGTTTTCAAGTTCACCACCAAGGGTGCGCTGGTCAGCGAGCGCGGCGATGTCGACCTCGTGATCGGCGGGGTGACCGAGGGCGACCCGACACGCTTTGAATTCAGCGACCCGTATCTGCGCACGGGAAAGGCGGTGCTGGTGCTCGATGGCTTCGCCGGCAACGACCTCGCCTCGCTCGCGGGGAAAGAGGTCGGCGTGGTGGCCATCGGCAACCAGCCGGAAGGCTGGCGGCGCGACCTGCCGCCCCAGGCTCGCAAGAAGATGTTTGCGAACTACGATGATGCTCGTACTTCGCTCGCCGCGGGCAAGGTCGCCGCGGTGTATGGCGACGCGTTTTTCCTGCTGCCCTTCGAGCTGAATTACCGCGAGCGGTTCCGCTTTCTCGCGACCGGCTTGAGCGACGAGCACTACGTGGTGGTCGCGCCACACGGTCACCAGCGGCTGATGGATCGCGTGAACCGGGCGGTGGAGCAGTTCCAACACGACTTGGAAATCGCTTGTAGCGTACCGTGGATTTCCCAGCCGGAAGTCGTGGTCAAGGAAGCAAATCGACCGCTGTCGCTTCACGAGGTCTTCAGCGGCGGCGACTCGCTGCCGGACCACCTTTCCACCAGCCGCGACCTGCGGCGAATCCGGCGGCGCGGACGATTGCGGGTCGGCCTGCGGACCGATGCGCCGGGCGTTTCCGCCGGCTGTGCGGAAGATGGCTTGGAGATGAAACTCGCCCGACGGATCGCCCGCGAGGTATTCGGCGACGAGACCAAGCTCGACATCGTGCCGCTGCAACCGGTCGAGCGGCTGGAAGTGTTAGAGAGCAAGTCCGGCTGGCTGAACTGGGCGTGGCGCTTCTGGGGCACCACCAGCCTGATCGCGAATGCGAACTGGTGGTATCTCGGCATCTCCGGGCGGCTGCCGGAGGAACTCTGCCCGGAGGAGGCGATCGGGGCGCAGGACTTCGTGGGTCTCGACTACTACTGGGGACTGCCGACGTGGCGGCTGAACAAGTTCCGTTTGTTAGAAGATGCCGCACACGGCCGGTTTCTAACAGCCCCGGTATGGCCGGAGGGATTGTTCCACGCGCTGCAACGTTTCCACCGCTGGTTCCCGGACCAGGAGATCCTCATCATTGAAAACGGCTGCGTTCCCGAAGCCGATGGCATGACCCGCGGTGACTACATCAGCGCGCACCTGGCCCAAGTCGAGCGGGCCTTGTCGAAGGGCGTTCCGGTGAAAGCTTTCACCTACTGGTCGATCACGTCCAACCGCGAGTGGGGCCACGCCTTCGATCCGAATACGGACTTCGGTCTCTACTTCGTGGATCTCGACAAGGATCCCACACTGACCCGTCGCGAGGCGGAGGGCTTGGGAGTTTTGCGCGATGCTATCGCCCACCATTCCTCGGGAAGGCCCAGTTCTCCGGTCGCGTAGCGACCAAGGATGGTAGCCGTGGACTTCAGTCCACGGGAAGGGCGCGGGAAACAGCGTGTCGGGTAGCGACACAGGAAACCGGATGAGAGCGGCCGTGATGTCGAATCGAGTCCGGCAAGATCGGACTCCTTTGTCGCTCTGCGACACCATGCATTGCGCGGGCTTTTCCGTGGGTTGAAACCCACGGCTACCTTCCTTGACCGCTACGCGGTAGTTACGTGGTCTGAGAGCCTTCGGTGATGGGCCCGGTCGGCATGATGAGCCGATCTACTCCGCGGCGGGTTCTTCCAACCAGTCCTCCCACCCGTGCCGCTGGCATTCCGCCGAAATCGCAGCACGGGCTTCCGGATAGCCTGCGCTCCGGAAGACTTTGCGAAAGTGATCGCGCACTTCGAGCTGGCGGGGCGGGTCCATACGCTCCACGGCATCGAAGAAGCCGGACCAATCTTCTGCCTGGTGGGCCTTGGTCATGCCTTCCGTGACGAACGCCTGCCTTGCGGTGACATCAGTCGTGCTCACCATCCAATCCCACAACGCGCCTTTCGAATCCGCGGCATCGACCGCTGCCGCCACGGCGGTCCAGAATGCGGTCCTTTCGTCGGTGGCATCGGGAGCTAGGGAAGGCACGCCTTTCAACAGCCGCCCGATCGCGGTGGTATCCTGCTTGTCGAAAAGCTCATCGTAGACCTCCTTGCGCATGCCGGGCGGCAGATCGTGGGTCAGGGCCGCCGCGGCGTCCGGATCTTTCTTCGCAAGCGCATTCAAGGAGCGGCCGAGGAAAGATTGGACCTTGTAGTCGTCCATTCTCTCCAGCTTCCTCCAATGCTTGACCATGGCCGGTGCCAATTCCGCGCCGTGATAGTTAATGGCATTGCCCGGGTAGTTGTGCGCGAACCGCGGCGCATGAAGCCGGCCCAGCCCTTGGACCGCCCCCTCCGGGTCCACCCGGCACCAATCAATGAGAAGGCTGATCGAGTTTCCGCCGACCTCGCCGTTTGAGCTGCGTGGGCCGGCCAGCAACTCGTCCCACGCGGCCCGGAAGTCCGCCCCGGTGGCGCGGAGAATCGGATTCGCCGTCGCTTCCTCTACTGTTGGCGTTGGGGAAGGCTTCGCGGGAGCAGGTGCCGCGAGGGTAGCAACCTGTGCGGGTTCGCTCCGGGTTCCACCGGCCAACCATCCGCCGACCAAAACGAGCGCTCCATGGGAGAGCAAAAGCAGTGCAGCGTGACGGGCTTCATCGGGTCTCCTCCTTCACGGATTGGGAAAGCGGCGAGGGAAGCCGGGCAATCCACTGCCGGGCCGCTTCGGGATCATCTCGCAGGTAGTCGGCGGAGAACGTCGCGGCGCTTGGAAGCTGCTTGCCATCCTGTTGCCAAAGACCCTGTCCGGCCAAGGCCAGCAGAACCTGCGCCTGCAGGGCGAGCGAAGTCCCGTTGTTGCGCACCAGTTTCGTCGCGCTTTGCAGGACCTCCTCCATCTGTCCGGTCTGGCGTGCGACCTCCAGGGCGGCGGCAGGATCGATGGGCATGGCGTCGTTCCAAGTCCGGCTGCGGGTTTCCGACTGGAGTATCTCAGGAACATTGGCGGCGATAGCGTCCAGCCGTCCGGTCAGGACCTCCTTGAACTTCCGCTGGCCGAGCAGGCTAAGTTGCAAGTCCTGCTCCCATGCCTCCCCCTGCCAGACTTCCATGCCATTTTGGTAGCTTTGCGAAATCTCCCGCATCACGAGTTGGCGCGCCTCCGCTTCGCTGTTGCCTTGCTTCAAGTACAGCTCGACGAGAGCCGCAGTGGCTTCCGCTGGCTCGTGGGCGACCCGGGCGAGTTCACGTCCCTTTTCGACTTGTCTCTGCTCCTCCTCCCATCGTCTCTGGAAAATCTCCTCGGCCGGTGTCCCGGCAACTGCGTCCAAGGCAAGCTTCGCTTTTTCCTGCCAATCCTCCTCTTCGCCAGAAAACGAGGGCCGTACGCCGCCCTCCCACCGCCAGTCCGAGTCCGGAGCGTCGATCCACCGGCTCGCAAATGACTGGAGAACCACGGTATCCCCGGAAAACTGGGTAAGCCACACGGCCGCATCCTCCACCCGGGCTTTGCCGAGTGCCCCTTCAAGGAATGGCTTCGTCTCCTTCTCACCGAGAAGGGCTAGAACCGCAGTTAGATCCGCGGCGTATGCGTCGCCGACGTGTTCCGCCAAGTCCCGGAGCGCCATGCTGCGGTTCCGTTGTATCCATCCGCGGTCCATCAGCGCGATCAATTCCCGCGGGGGAAGGGTCTTGGCAAAAGCGTCGAAAGGATCGCCCCAGCCCACGCGCATTTTCATCTGCCCGATCCACGCGGCGCAGGCGGCCGGATCCTCCTTCATCCAGCGCGCGACCAAGGCCCGGGCAAGCTCGTGGTCGTACATCTTCCCGGCATCCACGGCATCGAGTTCCTTTTGCATCGCAGCGGCCATGTCGGCGATCTCCGCGGCGCGCTGCGCGGCGGGGACATACACGGATGGCGTGCCGTGAGGCGGGCTCGGTGGCGGTGGCGCGGCCTCGTTCCGGCGCTTCATGACCTCGCTAAGCAGTTCGTGATTGTTGTAGGCCGCTAGCAGGTCCGCGGTGGACACACGGCGATCCTGACGAGGAGCCCGTTCCGATTTCGTCGCCAGTGATAGCGCCGGATCGGGGGCGGCCTCCGGATCGTCGTGGCCAAGGAACCACCACCCTGCCCCAAGGGCGAGGAGATGCGTGCCTATCAGGGTCACCGGGAGACGTGCCTTCATGGAATCGGGTCAGACGGTCGGAGATCCCGGCTGATTCAACAATTCCTGAATTTTCCCGGACTGCTATCGGTCGCCGTGACGAACGGTCAGCGTTTCGCCAAGGCCACCAGCACGGCCTTCTGGGCGTGCAGGCGGTTTTCGGCTTCCTGGAAGATCACGTCGGCGTGCTGTTCCAGCACTTCTTCCGTGATCTCCTTGCCGCGATAGGCGGGCAGGCAGTGGAGGACGATGTGACCTTCGGCGGCATGCGCCAAGAGGCCGGCATTCACCTGGAAGGGCCCAAAGGCTTCTTCCTTGTCCTGCTGGTCTTCCTGACCCATCGAGAGCCACACGTCGGTATTGATGACGTGTGCGCCCTTGGCGGCCACTGCGGGATCGGTGGTCACGGTGACATTCGGTGCGTCCAGCTTCGCGAGGAATTCGGCGGGCGGCTGATAGTCCGTCGGGGCGGCGACGGCGAGCTCGAAGCCGAGCCGCTTGGCCGCCCACATCCACGAGATGGTCATGTTAGAGAAGCCGTCGCCGATGAAGGCGATCTTCTTTCCCTCCCAGCCGCCGAGCGCTTCCTTCACGGTCAGCAAGTCCGCGAGGATCTGGCACGGGTGCTCATCATCGGTCAGCGCGTTGATGGTCGGGATGCCGGAGTACTGCGAGAAGTCCACGACATCCTGCTGAGCGAAGGTGCGGATGATGCATCCATGAACCATCCGCCCGAGCACGCGGGCGGTGTCCTTGATCGGTTCGCCGCGGCCGAGCTGGATATCGTTCTTCGAAAGGAACATCGGGAAGCCACCGAGCTCGCGGATGCCGACCTCGAATGACACTCGTGTCCGCGTGGACGACTTGGTAAAGATCATCGCCCACGTCTGCCCGGCCAGCGGCTGCTCATGACGACCGCGCTCCGCTTTCAAGCGGGTGGCATCTTCGAGCAACGCGGTGATCTCCGCGGCGGTGAGTTCTTCGATGGAAAGAAAATGGTTCATGGAAAGTGCCGGGTGATCAGTGATCGGTGACCAGTGAAGAAAGGGTGGCGCGGAAGATGGCGAGAGCTTCGTCGACCTCCTCGTCGGTGACATTGAGCGGAGGCAGGAGGCGAATGGTTTCAGGACCAGCGGGTGGAACGAGCAGGCCGGCTTCCAGCAGCTTGCCGCAGACGAAGGCGGCGGGGAGCTTGCCTTCCGGAACGGCGAACTGCGAGACATCGAGGCCGATGCCTAACAGCAGGCCGACGCCGCGGACTTCGGTGATGACGGGCAGTTGCCAGGACGCGATGATTTCGCGGATCCGCTGTTCCTGCCGCGCGACATTGGCGGGAAGATCCATCTCAACGACTTCCTCTAACACCGCGAGCGAAGCCGCGCAGGCAAGCGGGTTGCCGCCATAGGTGGTGCCGTGCGAACCGGGGCCCATCAGCGAGGAGAGCGCCTTGCCCGTGGCATCGACGGCGCGGTCGGAAAGCCAGAACGCCCCGATCGGGAAACCACCGCCCATGCCCTTGGCCCACGAGATGGCATCCGGCTGGATCTCGGGTGCGATGGCCCGCCATGCCATGGTCGGACCGCAGCGGCCGAAGCCGGTCTGCACCTCATCGAGCAAGAGCAACACGTCGTGTTTCTTGCACAGCGCCGCGACGCCGCGCAGGAACGCCGGCGTGGCGACATTCACGCCGCCTTCACCCTGCACCGGCTCTAACAAAACCGCGGCGGTCTCCGGCCGGATCGCAGCTTCGAGCGCGGCGAGGTCATTGAAAGGCAAGTGCCGGAAGCCGGGCAGCAGCGGATCGAAGCCTTCCTTCACCTTGTCCTGACCGGTGGCATTGATGCCGCCGAGGGTCCGGCCGTGGAAGGACTTGGTGAAACTCAGGACCTCGTACCTCGGCGATCCATCGAGCTGCGGCCGGGCGTGGCCGAACTTGCGGGCGGTCTTGATGAGGCCGTCGTTCGACTCGGCGCCGGAGTTCGCGAAGAAGACTTTCCCCGGCAGCTTCACGTGGTCTTCCACGATGACCCGCGCGAGTTCCTCCTGCTGCGGGATGCCGTAGAGATTCGAGACATGCAGCAAGGTGCCGGCCTGCTCGCGGATCGCGTGGACCAGCCGCGGCGGGCAATGCCCGAGCGAGCACACGGCGATGCCGGTGCAGAAGTCGAGGTAGGATTTCCCGGCATCATCCCACACGCGGGTGCCCTCGCCGCGGACGAGCGTGACGGGGAAACGGGCGTAGGTGGATAGGACGTGGCTCATGGGAAAGGGGCGGACGCTAGCGGTCTTCATGGTTTTGGCAAATCGGGAAATTGAACGGTATTGGAAGGATTCGGAGGCGAGATGACAGGCTCCGGTCGTCGCTTCGGACCCGCGGCGACCCGCCACGTGGCGAAGAGCGTCAGTGCGGCACCCGCCAGCTCGAGCGCGGTGAAACGCTCGCCGAAGAGAAAGAACGCGCCCGCCGCGGTGACGAGCGGCAGCAGCATCTGGATGGAAGAGCCCTGCGACACCGGCAGGGTGCGGTAGGCATTCGTCATCACGAGTTGGGAGACCCCGACGATGATCGCGGCGACGATGAGCCACAGGTGAGCCTGCGGTGGCAGCTTCACCACCTCGCCACCGCGGATCGGCAGCGCGAGCAGGATGCTGTAGAAGCACTGCGACGCGTAGATCGTGCCCGCGTGCTCGGTGGCCCGCAGCTTGCGGATGAGGACCACCACGATGCCGGCACCCACCGCACCTGCGAGCGCAATGCCATCCCACGCGGTGATGCCGTGCGTGGCATCACCGCCGACGAAAAGCAGCAGGCCGATGAAGCCCGTGATCATCCACAAAATCGCAGACCGTGAGACCCGCTCCTTCAACCACCACGCGGCGATGAGCGTGGCGAAGATCGGATAGGTCAGGTTCAGCACCACGGCACGCGAAGCGCCGAGCTCGGCGATGGTAAGATAGAAGGCGGCGATCGAAAGCGCCCCCACGATGCCGCGCAGTGCGACGAGCTTGCTGCCGACCAATGCTTTCAACGAAAGCCCGCGGCCGAACCCATACAGCGCCGCGACCAAGAGCATGCCGACCGTGCCGCGATACAGCGCGCCCATCCAGCCATCGGCGGCGGGCAGGTGCAGGCTGAGCGCGCGGAGCAGCAGCGTATTCGCTGCAAACAGGAACACGGACAGCAGCATCAGCACGAGGCCGCGCGGGTTATTGGGGTCGGGTGGTTTCATCGGATCATCGGTGGATCCGGAAACGGCAGGCCTGCGGGATGGGAATCATCTTTCCTCCGCCGGGCCCAGGGCCGCGTCCGGAGGTGGCAGGGTGCCATCAAGCTCCGAACGCACCCATGCGCCAAAGGGCGCGGGCGGCGAGTCGGAGATCTTTGCGAAGGTTCGCAGGCACGGCAGGGAAGTGGCAGGCGGGAAGACGAAAGTCAAGGCACGGCTGCGGCGTTTCGGCCGGACTGCGAGCCGCACCTGCTTTTCTCATTGCGGCGCGAGCTTGAATTCGTGCTCCAGCGCTTGAAAGAGGATCTCGCGGCTACGGGTCTTGCCGTGGAGCATGCGTGTGCCGCCGACCAGCAGCTTCGGCATGAGGTAGTTCAACTCGCCGCTGTTGGTGACATTCACCCGCTGGTAATCCGCAGCATCCGCGGCGAGGATTTCGGCGATCCACGGGTCCTGCAGGGCATCGGGCGCAAGGGGCTTTCCCATCAGCGTGGTCACTGCCGTCATGGCACGGGGCAGATCTTGCACGGGTCGCGCGAAGAGCGCGTGATGGACGGCGGGGAACGACTCCGGGTCGGTGCGCCAGCAGGCGAGCGCGAGCCGCGCCAGATCGCAGGCATGGGCATGGTCCTTCACATGCGCCGGCACGTTCGGATTGCAGGCTCTCTCGATCGGGCAAGGAAGCAGCACCACGCAGAGAGTCCGCGGATGCTTGCGCTCGAAGGCCAGCAGGTCCTCGTGGAGATCGCGGCAGACGTCGCAGGCGTAGTCGTAATACTTTACCACCACGTGCGGGGCGGCGGGATCGCCGAGGTGCGGCAAGGCGGCGACGTTGTATTCCTTGTTGCCGAGGAACGTCACCTTGCGGCCCGCACCGCGCGAATGCACCGGCTTGGTCGCGCCGGTATCCGGCGGCGAAGCCGCGAGCGTGATTTCCGACACGGCATGCGAGGCTGGCGCGGGTCCGAATACCTGTCCTGCGATCAGCACGGAAAGAGCGGCCAGCCCGGCAAGCGCGCCGTGCTTCGATGAACCCGGCCACACTTCCTTATCCGCCCTCCACACCAGCACCGCGGCGGTAAGTCCGATGAGATGGGCGGCCAAGCACCATGGGCAGAAACTCCGGAGGAGGAATGCCTGCACGATGGCGAACCACGCCGCCGCGCCCAGGAGACAGGTGGCGACCGCGGCGAGGGCCGAGCGGTGCGGCTTGAAGGTCAGCACCAGCAATGCCGCGTAAAGCGATAGCGATAGCGCGCTGACAGGGACCAGAAACCACTGCGACCAGCGTGAACCCAGCACGTTCGCGCAACCGGAAGCGGCACCGCAGCCGACGAGATAAGTGATCGAGCCCGTCGCTTTCTGAAAAAGAAGCCAGGCGCTCAGAAACAGTCCAACCATCGAGACCAGACGAAGAGCCAGCATGGAAAAAAAGGTCCGTGAGGTGATGAAGAAAGCCCCCCGGCTCGCAAGGGGCCGGAGGGCTTGGATATTGCAACTAGCGGTTCAGCAGGGCCGAATCAAGGCTGCTCTTCCACCTTGTAGAATGCCTTGCCAGAAGGCGGCGAGGGGTCCACCAGGTTCTGGTTCGTCCCCGTCGGGGTGAACGGCGCGCCAGCCGGTGTCCAGTCGTTGTTCAGCGTCAGGCTGCGATACAGCTGGTACGACTTGGCGGTGCTGAAGCCGCTGACGGCGAGGTTGAAGCTCGTGCCATTGTAGGTCGCGGAGGTGACCGTCAGCTGCACGTTATCATTGGGGTCGGCCACATCCGGGAGAGTCTTGTTCTGGAACTCCTGGAGGTTGGTGAACCGGTCACCATCCTGATCTTGGCCCGCATCGGACGGGTCGTTGAGATCGAGGAAGGCATACTTCGCTTCATAATAGTCGGGCATGCCGTCGGCATCGGTGTCCTGGTCGAGGCCGAAGTATTCGATTTCGCCCAGCGCGTGCAGCGTGCTGTTCGTCGCCGTCACCTCGTAGCGGAACCACGTGTAGAACGGTGACGGGGTGGCCAGGTTAAAGCGCACCACCTTGTTCCGGTCGGCACCCCAGAAGGTCATCGTGGTGTCCGAGTGGTTCACGATCGGGGTGAAGGTCACGCCGTCATTCGATCCCAGGATCTTCCAGGCGCGCGGGTCGCGCTCTGGGGCATCGTCCGAGGAGGTCATGGTGAAGTGCGTGAGCCGCACCGCATGCTCGAACTCCACGGTCACCCGCTGGGCAGGCACCGCGGTGCCCGGAGGATCGCAGCACCACTTCATCTCGCCGCCGCCGACCTTGTTGTCGAAGACGTTGAAGGCACCCTCCGTCTGGAAACTAGCCTTGTTGGTCGCCGAGATGGACTTCCAGTCGAAGTCGGCTCCGGTAGTCCCATCGGCGTCGGTGCCACCGTTGTCGCGGTCGGTGATGTCCCCACCCAACAGCGCCGAGGTGCCGGTGCCGAGGGTAAGGTAGGTCAAGCCGTCCGGCGTGCTCGCGGAACTGAGCGGGCTGGTGCCCCTCGTAAGCTCGTAGCCGTCCTTGAACGTGTCGCCGTCGGTATCGGCCAGGGCAGGCGAGGTGAAGTGCGTGTTCACTTCAGCGCCGTCCTCGAGTCCGTCACCATCGGTGTCCTTCACCAGCGGGTTCGCCCCGGCGGGACCTTCGTCGCCGTCTTCGAGCCCGTCGCCATCGGTGTCCTTCACCAGCGGATTGGTCTTGGCGAGATACTCGCCCTTGTTGTCGAGTCCATCGTCGTCTTCGTCCAGCACGGCGTCACTCGGATCGCTGTCGCTGAGGAAGGCATAGTAGTCCTCATACAATTTCGGGATCCCGTCGACATCGGCATCGGTGTTGGACACTTCACCGAAGTACTCGATCTCCGAGATTTGGTGCGTGCCGCTCCCGGTCGAGATGACTGTGTAGCGGAGGTGGGTGTAGGGGAGGGTGCGCTGGGGCAGGGCGACCTTCAGCACCTGATTGCGGGCGGTGAAGATCTGCGAAGGCGTCCAGGCGAAACGCGTGATCGTCTCGAAGGTGGTGCCGTTCGTGGAGCCTTGGATTTCCCACACCCGCGGGTCGCGCTCGGGAGAGTCGTTACCGGAGGTGATGGTGAAATAGTCGAGCGCGACCAGCGCGGGGAATCCCACGGTGACCCACTGCGAAGCGGTCGAGTTGTAAAGCCACTTCGAGCCGCCGACGTTACCAATCTTGTTGTCGAAGATGCTGTAAGCACCCTCGCCATTGGCGCCAAGGAAGGTTCCATTGGTGCTCGCCGAGATGCTGCTCCAGTTGAAGTTGGTGCCGTTCGGGGTGGTGTCGTTGCCGTTGTTTTCCGGGTCGGTCAGGTCGCTGCCCAGCAGCGCGGTGCCGGGTGCTGCTGGCGACGGTGAGGGGGCGAGAGTAACCCGGGTGCCATTGGGCGAGCTGTTGCTGTTATTCACGCCGGAGCCAGCAGTGACCTCGTAGTCGTCACGGAAGAAGTCGCCATCCGTATCGGCCAGGCCGGGACTCGAGCCGTGAACGAAAACCTCCGCGTTGTCGGACAGCGTGTCGCCGTCGCTCTCCAGCAGGAGAGGGCTCGAGCCATAGCCGCCGGGGCCGGCTTCCTCGCCGTCCGTGAGCCCGTCGCCGTCGGTGTCACTTTCCAGCGGATTGGACTTCGCGAGGTATTCGCCCAGGTTGTTTAGACCGTCACCGTCCTCGTCGAGGAGGCGGTCGCCGGCATCGTTGTCGCTGAGGAAATCGTAGTAGTCCTCGTACAACTTTGGAATACCGTCACCATCGACATCGGCGCTGTTTTGCTCGCCGAAGAATTCGATCTCCGCAAGCTGGTGCGCCGTCGTGCCGGTGGAAGCGAATGCATAGCGGAAATAGGTGTAGGGCAACGAACGCTTCGGCAGTGTCACCTTCAGCACCTGGCTGCGCCCGGTCCACAGCGCGGCCTGCGTCCAGTCGATGCGCGCGATCGTCTGGTAATTCGTGCCATTGGTCGAACCTTGGATTTCCCATACCCGCGGGTCCCGCTCGGCGAAGTCATTGCCACTGGTGATGGTGAAGTAGTCGAGGCTGGTCAGCGCCGGGAACTGGATGGCGACCCATTGTGGAGTACTACCCAAGTAGTACCACTTCGAGCCCGCGGTGGCACCGATCTTGTTGTCGAACAGGTTGAAGGCACCCTCGTTGGCGGTGCCGAGGAAGGTGCCGTTGATGCTTGCGGTGATGGCGGTCCAGTTGAATCCCGTACCGTTGGCCGAGGCGTCACTGCCGTTGTTCTCCGGATCGGTGAGGTCGCTGGTAAGCAGTGCTGCTCCTGGCAAGTTGGCGCCGACTGCCGGGGCCAGCTCCACCTTGAGGCCGCCCGGGGATTCATTGGCGTTGGTCAGCGAACTGCCATCGCGTGCCTCATAGCCATCCGGATAAAAGTCGTCGTCGGTGTCCGTGTCCAAAGGGTCGCTCAGGTACGACAAAACCTCGTCACCGTCCCACACGCCGTCGCCGTCGGAGTCCTTGACGAGCGGGTTGGTGGTGTTCGCGAGCTCGGCATCGTCCTCCAGCCCGTCGCCGTCGGTATCCACTGAGTCGAGGTTCGTCCCTGCCTGGTACTCATCCAGATTGATCAAGGTGTCGCCATCCTTGTCGAGCGCGGCATCGGTGGGATCGTTCTTGTCGAGCCCGTACAGGTCCTCGAAGTAGTCGTGGATCTGGTCGCCGTCGGTGTCCACCAGCAGCAAAGCGGTGGTCGCATCATGATAGGTTCCGTAGTGACCGAGCCAAAAGCCGACGTCGATGCCCCCGTCTTCAAAGTGGATGTAGCGGACTCCCGCGGGGTAGTTCTTGAAGACGTGCTGAAGCGTGGTCCAACCATTGGGGACCGGCAGCCGGGCGGTCTCCGTGCCGGAGTTCCAGGTGGCCAGCACGTTCTGGGAGGCGTCCCGCAACTCGACCTTGAGGTAATAGGTGTCGGTGGCGTTGTTGTTGCGGTCATACGAGATTGCCTCGCTCACCAGGACAGGAGGTGAAGCATCGAGTTCCTCCGTCGTGGCACCGGCGGCCAGCAGGTCGATGGTCTGGCTGCGCTTGCACAGGGCGTAGGAGGTCACGTAGCAGCCGGGCACGCTGTCGTAGGTGATATCGGCCCGCTTGCCCCAACCGTCGCCGCCATTGGTAAGTGTCCAGCCGGTGGCGGGCACATCGCCCCCGTCGCCATTCACGATGAGGTTCCCGGTGGGCAAGGCGGGGCTTATGCCAGTCAACAAGGCTCCCAACAAGAGAGGCCCTGATAGGGAGTGGAAGGATCGCCGCCACCGCGGCAGGCCCCGGAGGAGGAACCCCTTGATTAATAGTGCATTAAATTTCATTGTCCTTAATCGAATGATTCTCAGTCAGTTTGGCGGAGAGCACCGCCCAAGCCACCCGGCAGCCTCATTCTGAAAAAGTGATGAATCGTGATGCGGACTAAACCGGCGCGGGTGGAAGAGACGTGCGTTTGCGGGTGCTTCCGGCCTGCGGCCTGCCGTCACTCATTCCGGCGTTTTCATGCCGGGCTTGCATCCGCGGGGTCGGGTGTCGAGACTGCGCGTCATGTTCTTCACGCCAAAATGGAAGAAAGAAGCGAAGCTGCTCCACAAGGGCGCGCTGAAGTTCCTCCATTACAAGCGCGACCTGCTCAAGCCGGACCGCATCGACGAGATCGAGTCGCGCCGCGCCGATTTGCTCGACGCGATCAAGGCTGGCGACCGCACCAAGGTGGACGAGGCGTCGAAGCAGCTTCGCGCGACCTGTGAGGGTGCCCTGCCGCACTTCCCCTCGCAGAGTGCCTGGGAGGAAAACGTCGAAGTCATCTTCGTCGCGCTGGTGGTGGCGCTGGGCCTGCGCGCCTACATCATCCAGCCCTTCCGCATTCCGACCGGTTCGATGCAGCCGACGCTGAACGGCATCACCATTCACGAGAGCGAGGATGCCGATTACAAGAAGCCGTGGCTGGGCAAGCAGGCATGGGATCTGGTCATGCGCGGCCGCAGCTACCGGAACATCGTGGCAGAGAACGACAAACGGGTAGTCGGCATTCGCGACGCCTCGTGGTTCCTCTTCACCCGCACCGAGGTGACCTTCAGCGATGGCAGCCGGGTCAAGATCCCGGCCGCCGAGGGAGAGACCCAGCGCCATCTCGGCCTGAGGGCGGAGAAGGATCCCCGCACCGGACAGGTCCATGTCAGCGGCGGGGATTACAAGAAGGGCGATCCCATCCTCCGGGGCTGGGTCGATACCGGCGACCTCGTGCTTGTGGACAAGGTCTCCTACCACTTCCGCCAGCCGAAACGGGGCGAGGTCTTCGTCTTTGACACCCGCGGCATCAAAACCGGCGGCAGCAAGCAGATGGCCGATCAAACCGGCGGCACCCACTACATCAAACGCCTCTGCGGCGTGCCGGGTGACGAGCTCGCGATCCAACCACCCAACCTGTGGGTGAATGGCAAGGTCGCCCAAGAGCCCGGCATCCAGCAGGTCATCAAGTCGGAGGGCGAATATGGCAAGCTGAACCCGAATGGCTACGAGCTGGCCCGCCCGGACCCGAATTACCCGCTCCCACTCGCTGTCAGCGGCCAGAAATTCAAGCTGGCCGACCAAGCGCGGCCCGGCATGCGCGAATACGTCGCACTGGGCGACAATACCGGTAACTCGCTGGATTCCCGCTATTGGGGCTCGGTCAAGGAGTTCAACCTCGCCGGTCCGGCGCTGTTCTCACTCTGGCCGATCACCACCGGGCACTGGGGCTTCATCCGTTAACATTCTTTGCGCAAATGCACGAATAGCCTTCATGGCATCGGATGTGCATCGTTTCTTCATGACCGCCACCATGGCCGATTCCGCTGAAATCACGCGTCAGGCGAAATCGAACCTCGCCTTCGCGCTACAGATCCTGCCGAAGGAACGGCGGGACGGGATGGTCACGTTCTATGCCTTCTGCCGCGTCGTCGATGACTTGGCGGACGAGGCCGACCGCCCGCTGGCCGAGCGCGAGGCCGGGCTGCTCGCATGGAAGGATGGCTTGGAGAACGGCTTCGCCAATCCGGATCCACTTCAGGTGGAGGTAGTGGAGCTGATGCGCCAGTACGACATCCCGGTGCATTTGCTCACGGCGATCATCG
The DNA here is from genome assembly GCF_025950235.1 of Luteolibacter arcticus. NCBI lineage: Bacteria > Pseudomonadati > Verrucomicrobiota > Verrucomicrobiia > Verrucomicrobiales > Verrucomicrobiaceae > Neoluteolibacter > Neoluteolibacter arcticus. The sequence continues at coordinate 119,155 of NZ_JAPDDT010000005.1, forward strand.
AAGGCTGTCGCATGGACTTGCACCCGCAGCGCTTCGGCACGTGGGATGATCTTTCGCAATACACTTGGAAGGTCGCCTGCGCCGTCGGCCTCGCGTCGCTCAAGGTCTTCGGTGCCACTGATCCGGCCTCGGAACGCTATGCGGTGGCGCTGGGCCACGCGCTGCAGCTCACGAACATCCTGCGCGACGTGGGCGAGGATCTTTCTAACGGCGGCCGCATTTACCTGCCGCTGGCCGATTTCGCGCGCTTCCAGTATAGCGAGCGCGACCTGATCGGCCGGGTTTACGATGGTCGCTTCGCCGCCATGATGGCCTACCAAGCCGACCGTGCCACCGCCTTCTATCAGGAAGCAGTCGAGGCCATGCCGAAAGGCGACGCCAAGGCGCTGGTGCCGGCGGAGATCATGCGCTCCATCTATCAGACGCTGCTGGAGAAGATGCGGAAGGACGGCTTCAAGGTCTTCCACCAGCGCTACAAGCTCTCGAAGGCTCGCAAGATGGCGATCTTCTCAAAACATCTCTTGCGACTCGGGTCGGCTGCTTGAATATCGGTGCCAACGCATCGTCCGATGGCCGACATGAAATCGTTCGTTCTCCTGCCGCTAACCCTGCTCGCCGTATCCTGCTTCCCGGCCGAGCCCTACGCCCAGCAGCCCCCGCCGTATCGCGATGGCGAGCCGTTCTACCCGTATGGCCCCGGCGGTCGTGCCCCCGGCACCGAGACCGGCCAATTTGAGCCCGTGCCCGATGGCAATCGTCCGCCACCACCGGTGGCCCCGCCCGGCACGCCAAGGCCGCCTTCGCCGCGGATCAATCCCGATGTGGATGCCCCGGACGCCTATGACGCCCCTTCGACGCCAGCCCCGGCCCCAGCTCCGCGGCCGACGTATCCGGACGCCCGTCGCACCGCAAATCCGAACCAGGTGATCAGCCCCTACGCGCCCTACAACGTCATCGACGTCGAGGGCTTCAGGAGCGGCGCCCTCGCGAAGGATCCGTCCAACGGGAAGATCTTCCGCGTGCCCTGAGCGGCACTGCGGAGTGATCAGGCAGACAACAGCCGGAGCTTCAGCCCGTCCTTCTCGAAGCTTTTGAAGCCGGCATCGAAGGTCACCAGCTCGGCCCCATGGCCGATGGCGAAGGCGGCGAGGTACGCGTCCATCCAGACTTTCGGGGAAGCCGATCCGAGGCTGGCGAGCCGATGCCAAAGCGGCTCAAGCCCTGCCGGCTCGGACCGCATCTGTACAACCGGCAGCTTCTCCAAGCCCGCATACACACTCAAGGCATCCGCGTTCGTGAAGCCAACCGCCTTGTATTCCTTCAGCAGCACAGGCGTGGTGATTAGGCGCAGGAAACCTTGCTGGGTGGAGCGACAAAAACACGCCGGGCGATCCGTGGTGGCATTCGCAAAGACCGTGTGCGCCGTCTGATGGTGGGGATGCTCCGACATCGTCAGGGCCACCCACAGGTTCGTGTCATAGAGAAAGTCCAACTCGCTCAAGATCCTCCTGGTAAAGGGCTTCCTGTTCCAAGGCGAGCAGCTCCTCGGTCGACATGCGACTGGCGGGAGCGTCGTTGCCACAGACAATCACGGGGACGCCATTGGCTTGGACCTCGATCTTCGGTGCTGCCGGGAAAAGGGGAAACACAAGGGTGGGCGGGGCGGACAATCCCCGCTCCAGCAGCTCCGCCGCCACGTCCTTGAGCTTCCGGCCTTCGTGGACGGCCCGGAGCTTCATCGCTTTCACAAGCTCAGCCGGCAAATCCAGCGTCGTCTTCATGCGGGAAGTTTGCTGGTTTGCTGGTTTGCTGTCAAATGACCAGATCCGGCCCTCAGAAATCATCTTGCCAGTGTTACACGTGAGGTGTAACACTAAAAACACCTGACCGATGCTGCCCTTTTCCTTCCAACTCCGCGATGGCGAACCGGTCTCCGACCAGATCGTCCGCTCCGCGCACCGGGCGCTGGCAAACGGAGAACTGCGGGAGGGCGACCTGTTCCCGTCGGTGCGCGCGTTGGCGCAGGAGCTGAAGATTTCCCCGACCACCGCCTTCAAGGTCATCCAGCAGCTCAAGGACCTCGGTTTCCTGGTCAGCCGTCCCGGCGTCGGGATGGTCGTGCAGGCCCCGCAGCTTCCCTCGCTCGATCAACGGCTCGCCCTGATGGAGCCGTCGGCCCGTCGCTTTCTGGATGAGGCTCGGGCCCTCCATCTCACCGCCGCGGAGATCGAAGAACTGCTCCACCGCCTCCAACAACCCTGATTCGCATCCCATGCCATGATCACGATCCGCGGACTCAAGAAGCGCTACCGCCGCAACGAGGCACTGCACGGCATCGACCTCGATGTCCCCGAGGGAAAGGTCACCGCTTTCCTCGGGCCGAATGGCGCTGGCAAGACCACGACCATCAAGTGCGCGATGAACCTGCTCGACCGCGACGACGGCAGCGTGACCGTGCTCGGCACCGACGCCCGGAAGCTGAAGCCGGAGCATTGGCAGCGCATCGGCTACGTCTCGGAGAACCAGAAGATGCCCGGCTGGATGACGGTGCCGCAATTGCTCGACTACGTCCGGCCGATGTATGGCGCGCATTGGGACCGGGAGTTCGAGAAGAAGCTGCTCGCCGACTTCGACCTGCCGCTGAAGACCAAGCTGCGATCCTTGTCCCGCGGCCAGTGGATGAAGGCGTCGCTGGTCTCCAGCCTCGCCTATCGCCCGCGGCTGGTGGTGCTGGACGAGCCCTTCTCCGGACTCGATCCGCTGGTGCGCGATGAATTTCTCAGCGGCCTGTTAGAGCTGACCGAGACCGAGGGCTGGACCGTGTGGATTTCCTCGCACGACATCGAGGAGGTCGAGCGCTTCGCCGACCGCGTGGCCATTCTGAACAACGGACGGGTGGACCTGCAGGACGACGTGAAATCGGTCCAGGCTCGCTTCCGTGCCGTGGAGCTGGGGCTTCCCGATGAGACGCCCGCGCCGTCCGGCCTTCCGGAAAGTTGGCTCAATTTCCAGATCCAAGGCCGCGTCGCCCGCTTCACGGACTCGAACTACGATGAATCTCGTAGTGAAGCCGACTGCCGCCGCCTCTTCCCCGCCCTGGCCCGCCGCGACGCCCGATCCATGAACCTCCGCGAAATCTTCGTCGCCCTAGCGAAGTCGTATCGCGCCCAACGCCAGAGTGCGCCATGACCGCCGCCATCTTCCGCGCCGAGTTCCTGCGGGCCTTGCCGGTGTGGCCTTGGCTACTGGCATCGCATGCCCTCGCGGTGATCTCGGGGATCGTGCCCTCGGGTCAGGCCGGGGTCAGGACGGAACTGCTGGGAAGTATCGCCAGTTGGGGTGTTGGATCGCTGAGCCTGTTTCTGGTCGTCCGGAGTTTGTGGGAAGAGAACCCGAACCGTTCCGAGCACTTCCTCGCTACGCGGCCGATGCGTTTGGCCGGATTGCTGAAGGGTAAAGCCGCGGGCATGCTGATCCTGATTGTGGTTCCCTTCGTACTGGCGGAAGCGGCGGTGCTTCTTGGAAGGGGTCAATCAGCGCACGTGATCGGGATCGGGACGCTCCAGGCCGTGGTGGTGCTTTTGGTCCTTCTTGGCGTGGCATTCCCGGCCGTGTGGGGCTGGTCGAAGCGCTCACAAGCGTTCGTGGCTTTACCCGCCGCCTTTGCCACAGGGATCGCCAGCGCGGCCCTCCTCGACCGGGCTCCTTCGCTGAGAATCTCGGGATCGCCCTATCTCCAGGCGAAGCTCGTTTCGATGCCGGTGATGCTGTGCGGCCTGCTGGCCTTGGGCATGGTGGCCGCGTGCTGCGCCTTGATCTTCGGTCGCGGCCGCAGTTTTCGCCGCGTTCCGGCTTTCGTCGCTTTGAGCTGCGTGATCCCTGCCGCCATGATGGCGCTTGCCGGAATCGAGCCGGGCTCGGGGGAAAAAAGGGTGGCACCCTCGTTGGTTCACCTGACGCTCTCCAATCGCGAGATGGGGGATCGCCTGGCGAACTGGCTGGAGATCGACCCGCCGCCGCTGGAGACCCAGGCAGAGGGCGATGTCGTCTGGTCGGTAGCCTCCCTCCGGGTCAATGGCCGGCGAGCGGAGCCGTGGCCCAAGCAGGGGATTGGCGACCGCCTCCGGGCGTCGCGACCGGAGATGGCGTGGAACCGGCCAATCCAGCAGGCGTTGCGCGAGCGCTACGGCGATCAACTCAAGCTTCCGGAGGTGCTTGGGAAGACTGTCGCTTTGCCAGCGGCGACCGCCCTTCCGGGAGAACACGATCCAGCACGGATGCTCGACCTTGAGGTGGGCCTGCTAGGCGCCCTCATCGATTGGCAAGTGGTGGCGGAGGTGCCGGTCAGAAACCAAGCCGAGACACGATGGGAAAACACCCGCTGGGCGATCCGCGGGCTCAACCAGGCAGACGGTGGGATCAATATCCAGTTTATTGAGACTACGCCCTACCTGTGGCTGACCGATCCTGCGAATGGCCACCTTCCCGACCGCGGGTGCGACCGTTATTTCCTGGTCCGCGAATCGGACGGCAAGATCACGCCGCTTTCCGACATGGGGCTCGCGCTCGCGCCCGGTTGGCGACGGGTAAGCTTGGGGCTCCGTGAACGCATGGTCATGCTCAGGGACAATTTCTCCCGCTTCGACAGGGACATGGAGGACCCGTTTGTCGTGCCAGCAGCAAACTACCGGCTGGTGATTGTCCGCGGAATTCCCTCCGGACGTGTGTCGGTGGACTGGATTACTTCTTCCCCGATCTCGTGCGCCGGTCTGTGGACTCCCACCACCGGAGTTCATTCTCCTCCTCCGCCGGATCCTCGGGCGGGAACGGCACTGGAGTGGCTGCAGCAAAATCCGCCACCGGCATCCGGCGCGTCCGAAGAAGCGGTGCAAGCCTGGCTGGATCAATTCGCCCCGCGCATCTCTAACCACGAATCGAACGAGACGAACCATCAGCTCAAGGCGGCGGTGGGGAGTCTCTTTGCCGAGCATCCCGCGCTTGTGATCAGGACCATTAGGGCGCTCTCCCCATTCGCCCGGGGAGCGGGAGGCGTCTTCGGCTGGGCAATGATGGATCATCTGCCACGCGACTACGCCCGAAAAATGACGGCACGGGATTTCGACGAGGGAATCTATCGAAATGCGGTGAGAAGAGGCTGGCAAGGCGATCTGATCGGAATGGCGGCCGAACGAGCTAGAATGGGGTTCGGGTGGCAGGTCGAAGAAGTACTGATCTCGTCTCCCAAGGAGGTGGGGTTCTCTGAAGCCGAATGGCGTGATTTCTACCGCCTCTATCCCACCGCGGATGCGTTCCGGGCACTGGCAGGAGTGGTGCTACCCCGGGAGTATCTTGAAAAGGAGACGGATCGACGTCTGGAGGACTACGAGCCCCCCCTGCCAAACCCCAATATCGATCCCCTTCTGGATCTCGCGCTCGCTCGCGGACGAAGCGAGGCTCCCCGCTGGTTGCGCGACGCCATCCGGAGGAAGCAGGCGACGGAGACGACGTTCGCCTCGGTCTGGGTCAAGGATCCCGTCCGCAAGTGGTTCGAGTTTCCAAGTCATCTGAAGACCGACGACGAGGTCGTGGGCTGGTTCCTCGGTCAAGAGCCGGTCCACTTCGTATTCGATCCCGCTTCGGAAAAATTCCACCTGCGCTAAACCATGTTCACTTCCCCACTTTGCCGTTTGCTCGTGGTGCTGACGCTGCTCGCGTTTGTCGCCGCCTTCGCGTGGTTGGAAGGCCGCGGCGGGGGGATTCGCGACATCATGGCCGGTGTCTCGCTGGTCCTGCTGGCCGTAACGGTCGCGAGGCTGGTAGTCGAAGGATCGGCATTCGACGACCGGGCATTTCACCGGACTCGTCCCGGCGGCGAACGGCTGGCATTGCGGCGGCTCAATGGGATCCTGGCCGGCCTGGTGGTCGCGATCGCATGCATGGCGGCCGTGCGATGCTGGATCTTCCACCTCGGGTGGGAGTCGGCAGCATGGGGAGCCGCCTTGGCTTTCGTGCCGGCGGCTTTGCTCACCATGGCAATCGCCACCGGGATGTCTCTTTCGCTGCAAGGCAAAAGCAGCGTTCGAACCGTGATCGTGGTTTTGTTGGTGATGCCGATCGTTCTCACGCTTGTGACGCTGGTCGTGCCCTATACCGGCCGGTGGATTGGCTCTGCCATTTCCACGTCGTGGACGAGTGACCTGACATGGGCAGGTGTGGCGGGTGCCGTGGGCTACGGGATCGCATGGACGCTCGCATCGCGGTGGCGCCAAGGGAGTGCCGCACTCGTGGTTGCAGGGCTGACCGGGATCCTGACCCAGCTCCGCGCCATCAAGGCCCCTCTCGTTCCGACGCCAGACCTGCCGGTTGCCGACGTCATGATCGAACGACTTCCACCTCCCGCGGATGCGAAATCGGTCTCGGAGAGCCTGAGACCGCGCTTCGTCAGCGAGTGGGGAATGAAGCACTCACGGATCGAAGGAACCGTGCGCGCAACGGGTCTCCGTGAGGACGAGTTTGTCGCCTACGATCTTCTGATCCAGCAGCAGCCAAGCCTTCGCTTGGTTCATACCGGTTCCCGCGGGGGCATGATTGGTTGGGGCAGTGGTGCCGGCCTGCTTCGCAACGACCACCGTTTCCGGCTGGAGTCCAATTTCAGCTCCCTGATGACCCATCTGGGGGGAAGATTGCCAGGGCGACCGCCATTGGACGATCGATCAGGCCAGGCAACCGTGGAATCGTGGGTGTCCATTCCCGATCACATGGACGAAGCCGGAGTGGCGAACTCGATGTGGCAAATCAATGGGGTGCTGTGCCGGGTAGATCGCCTTGGAGATTTTCCGGTCCGCGCCCGGAGTTCCTACCCGCTCGACGGCGGAGGAAACGTGCGGACTTGGGATCTCCAACAGACCCGTCATGAGATTTCGCTGGGACTCCGGCTGATCCAACCCGACTCACCATTCGTTCCGAAGCCAAGGCGGGAAAGTGCCCCTTGGAGTCCGGGGAAGGAATTTGCAGACTCCCTTTGGGGGATCATGGTCGACGAAAACGGCACCAAGGCGCTGATGGTGCTTCAGGGAGGAGGATACTATGGAATGGATCGACAGCGTGCCTTCGGGTCCCGCTGGTTGGACCTGTGGGTGAATCTCTACTACCTCGGAAATCCCCAGAATTGGTCGGAGGAAGAGGTGCTCCGCTCCAGCATCCACCTCTTTGTAGCGCGCCCGGTGGGAAAAGTTCATGCCGCCCTTCCCCCTCCCTGACTTGCCGTTCCAAAATCCCCCCCAACTTTCCTGCCGACGGATGTAACCATTCCCGCTACATCCGCGGATGGCATTCACGGATCCCCAAGGTCCGGCACGATCATGAGACCCCTCCACTTCCTTCCACCCGCCGTGGCACTCGTCGCCTCGGGCCTCTGGCTCGGGCTCCAACAGCAGTCGATTTCCTCGCTGGAGAAAGAAACGGTGCTGCTGCGCCAGCACGTCGAGGCGGCGAAGAACGCTGCGGCGACGGCCGAAGATTCCTCGCTCGCCGGTGCCCGTGCGAATGGCAAGAAAGCGGAAGATCCGGAGGCCATCGACTGGAAAGACCTGGCCGACACCATGGCCAAGGCCGAAAGCGGCGGCATGCCGGACATGCGGGCGATGATGAAGCTCCAGACCAAGCTGATGTCGCTCAGCGGCGCGGAATTGACAGCCGCGCTCGATGAGATCGCCGCACTCGACCTGAACAAGGACGCCCGCAGCAGCCTGGAAGGCATGTTGATCAACCTGCTGGCTCAGAAAGAGCCGAAGCTGGTGCTCGACCGCTACCTCGACCGGATCAACGACAGCCGCGGTGGGATGGGAAGCTGGCAGATGGCCCATGCGTTCCAACAATGGAGCGGCAAGGACGGCGCGGCGGCCGTGGCTTGGCTCGACGCGCAGATTGCGGCGGGCAAGTTCGACAGCAAGTCACTCGACGGGAAGAGCCAGAGCCGCTTGCAATTCGAGGGGGCGGCGATCGCCTCACTGATCAGCTCGGACGTGGATGCCGCCGGCAAACGCATCGCCGCGCTGCCGGAGGACCAGCGGCGCGAGCTGTTCCAGCAGGGAATGTTCATGAACGTGAAGGCGGGCTCGGAAAAGAATCTCGCCGCCTTGGTCCGAGAACACGTGCCGGAAAAGGAACGCCCGCAGGCGCTTGCCAGCTCAACGGGCACGATGATTCACCAGGGCGGCTACGAGAAGGTCGGCAAGTTCCTCGACGAGATCGATGCCACGCCGGACGAGCGCAAGGAGGTCGCCAAGCAGGCCGCCACCAGCAAGCTCCAGCAGCTCTCCCATCAGGGCAAGGTGGACCGCGAAGCCATCGATGAAATGCGCGAGTGGGTGGCCCAGGAATCCCCGGACTCGGTGGACAGCGTCACCGGCGAATCGCTCGGCAATATGTGGAACCGGCAGACCAAGTGGGAGGACAACGCCAAGCTGATCGGTGAACTCCACGCCGCGAATCCAAGCGACGAACTGCTCGTCTCCTTTCTCAAGGGCCACCAGGCGCGGCAGAACCGCGACGCGGCCCTCGAAATGGCGGCGAAGATCACCGATGAAACCAAACGCGCCGAAGTGACGGCACGCCTGGAAGGGAAGCCGGCCCCCGCCAAAGTGACTACCGAATGACGCCATGAAAGCCTCCCTTTTCCTCTCCCTCCTCATCCTCGCCGCCGGCGGCATGCTTGGCTGGAAGCAGCACGGCCAGCTCGTCACCGTGCGCGAGTCGCATCGCCAGGTGACCGAGGAAGCACGCGCGCTCGGACTTTCACCCGATGCCTTGTTAGAAGCCAGCAAGCCACCGTTGCCCACCAAGACGGGCCGCGAGGACTCGGAGGCAAAGGTCGCCGCGGCCAAGTCCTTCGCGAAGGAGCTGATCGACTTCGCCAAGAAGATGGAGGAAATTCAGAAGTCCGGCGAACAGCCCGGGGATGAGTTTCAAAAGGAGATGATGGAAACGATTGCCCGCTTCCTGGACCTCACCCCCGCACAGATCAAAGTAGTCGTTGCCGAAATGAAGGAGAGTCCGGATCTCGATGATGAAATGCGCCGCAACATGATCGGCTTCTCCATCATGATGCTGGCCAGCGAACAACCGGAAGCTGCCATTTCCATCTACACCGAGTCCTCCGACATCAAGGGCTTGGGAGAGATGGGGTCTCACGTGGTGACGACTGCGCTCGGCAAGTGGGCGGAGAAGGATCCACTCGCCGCGATGGAGTGGGTGCGCAAGAATTCCGAGAAGCACGCCAGCCTGATCACCGAGGACACCAAGGCGGCCATCCTCGCCGGCGCCGCCAAGCAGGATCCGAAACTCGCGCTCGGGATGGTGGATGACTTGGGATTGAAGGAGCAGCATCGCGTGGGCGAAGGCTTGGCACGCTCAGCCCGCACCGCAGAGGAGCGCAACGCATTGCTGGAGGTCCTGCGCGCCGATAAGAAACAGGGCGATCTTTCCAAGACAACCCTTTCGGCTTTGGGCGGACAGCTCACGAGTGAAGGTTTCGAATCCAGCCAGGCGTGGCTCACCTCCGCGAAGCTGGGCGAGAAGGAAACCCAGTCCATCGCCCAAGGCATTTCCTCCTGGCAGGCTGGTGCCGATACCGGCAAGTGGGTGGAGTGGATGAATGGCAAGGTGCCGGAAGACACCCTGAAGCAGAAGACCAACGAACTGGTCCAGCAATGGACGCGCAGTGACTACAAGGCTGCCGGCGAGTGGATCGGCACTCTCGCCGACGGAACCGCGAAGACCACCGCCATCAAGTCATACGCTCAAACGGTGGCTCCCTACGAACCAGAAGCCGCACTGCAATGGGCGAATAGCCTGCCCGCCGGCAAGGAACGCGACGAATTGCTCCTCGAAATTGAGCAGGCCGAGAAACCCAAGCCGGCCGTTGGCGGACTCAGCCGGGAGACCGTCCCGGCTGACGAGTGACAATTTCCACATCTACGGTGGAAAAGCCGTGCCATCTCCCGTAGCTGCCCGCTAGCAACATGGGAGACACGTCGTGCTGACTCCCGACCAAATCACCGCCCTCGCTCCGGACGCCGCTTCGCTCAAGGCAGGCCGCGGCCTTGCCACCGGTCGCAAGTGGGAGAGCGCCGGTGGCGACGACGAGGTGGTGTGGGGTCTCGCGATGGGATCGGGGAAGGAACCTTATCAGACCCGGGTTTCGCTCGCCGATTTCGCCACCAAGTGCTCGTGCCCGAGCCGCAAGTTCCCCTGCAAGCACGCACTCGGCCTGATGTTCCTCGCCACCGGCGAACCGTCTTCACTGGTCCAGAAGGAGCGCCCTCCATGGGTTGCCGAGTGGCTCGATTCGCGCACCACACGCCAGGAGAAGGCCGCGGTCCGCGCCGAGGAGAAAGCGACCAAGCCGGTCGATGAGAAGGCCGCAGAGAAACGCCGCGTCCAACGCGAGGGGCGCGTCGGCGACGGCATCGCCCTGCTCCAGCAGGCCATCCTCGACCTGACCCGCGAGGGACTCGCGTCGGGGGCCGCTCGCGATGCCGCGGCTTGGGAGAATCTGGCCCGCCGGATGATCGATGCCCAGGCGCCGGGGCTCGCCGGTGCAGCCCGCCATGTCGCCGATACCGTGTTGCGGGATGCCGAGGTGGACGAAGAACTGCCCCTCGAACTCGGGCGCCTGTATTTGCTCCTCCACGCCGCCGGAAACCGTGAGTCCTTGGACGAAGCCACCCGCGTCGAGATCGACGCCCAGCTTGGCAGTCGCGGCGATGAGGCGACACGGCTGCCAGTGGAGGACGAATGGTTTGTCGCAGCCCGCCGCGTCGAGGAGCGCGATCGTCTGATCACCAGTGCGAGCTGGCTGTTCGGGAAAAAGTCGCGGCGCTGGGCCCGCGTGCTTCGTTTCGCGCCGGTGCCACAAACCGTGAGCGAGCCATGGCCGGTGGGATCTACGGTGAAAGCCGTACTTCAATTCCATCCCGGCTTGTTCCCGCTCCGCGCCACACCGGATGGCGATGGCTTCGCCGCATTGGAGCCGGTGGCGGACACCAGTGACGCGGAGCTGGAAGAACTGCTCGACCGCTTCGCTGCCGCGCTCGCGGCCAGTCCCTTTATACGCGCCATGCCATTCCTGATGAAGCTCCGGCCGCAGGGCCGAGTGCTCGCCGATGAAGCCGGGCGCGCCTTGCCGTGGCAGGCCGCGGACGATCTCGCACTGCGGGTCGAGTGCATCGCCGGTGGCCGGGCCGTATTGATGGCGGGCGAGTGGGATGGCCGTCACCTCCGCGTCTCGTCCATCTCCGATGGCGCGGCCTGGATTCCTCTCACCCCCCAGCAGCCATGATGACTGACCCGCTGCTCTCCGCCGCGCTGCTCGGCACCGCTCGCCTGACGACCTTGCCGCCCCCGTCGGACCCGCTGTTAGAGACGACCTGGCAAGCGATCGACACGGCAAACCCTGCTGCGGCAGTGCTCCAAGCACTGGCCGTGACGCGGGCGATGAAGCGCGCCGGTGTGAAGGCACTCGCCGCCCCCGAAGCCGCCGACCCCTGCCCGCTGGAGTCCCATCCCGAGTTGCCACCGCCGGCGGTCGATGCCGGCATGCGGCTCTTGAAAGGCGAGTATCCCGAACTGCTCCCGGAGTGGCTGCGGCTCGCCGAGCAGTCGAATCGCGTGGTGCCCGGGCGAGTCTTGCCCGAGTTGCTCGCCGCCGCATCGAAGGACCGTGCCCTCCGGCCTGCCGTCCGCGGCATCGCTGGCGAACGCGGGCGCTGGATCGCGAAGCGTCTCGCGGAGTTCGTGTGGCTGTTAGAGGACGAGGCCGTGCCCGACCACGCGTGGGATGAAGGCTTGCCCGCCGAGCGGATCGCCTGGCTGCGCCAGACCCGCGCCGTGGATCCCGAACGTGCCGCCACGGCCATCTCAGCACAATGGTCCGGGGAGGAACCGGCGATGCGCGAGAACATCGTGCGACAGACCGCCGCCAGCCCGCAGCCATGCGACGAGCCATGGCTCGAAGAGCTCGCCCTCAAGGATCGTCGGCAAGACACCCGCGACCTCGCCGCCGCCGCGCTCTCGCAGCTCGAAGGCTCCGCATTCCGTCGGCGTGCTCTCGAACGGGTGCGGGGCCTGGTGAAGATCGAGCGTCGCTTGTTGAAGCGAGTCATCGCCGTCGAGCCACCGGCCGCCTTTGATGCTTCATGGACCGGAGATGGACTGAAGGAGAAGCCGCCGCAAGGCACCGGTGAGAAGGCATGGTGGCTGCGTCAGGCGGTCGCCTTGGTTCCGCTTTCGGATTGGCCGGAGCTGTTAGGCTGCAAGCCCGACGAGCTTTTCACGCTTTCCATCGAGGGCGACTGGCGCGAGCCGCTGTTGCTCGGCTGGATCGATTCCGCGCGCCGCCTGCCATCGCGTGCGATGCCGGAGCATTCGCTGCCTTTCCTCGCGACGCGCGAGCCATGGCCGGTTGCCGCACTGCCGAAGCACCTCGTCCTCGCCGGTGTGCTCGATGCGATGCCCGCCACGTCGCGCTTTGCCGTGCTCGATGGCATTGCGAAGCACCTTCCGCCGCTGATCGTCCTCGATCTCTTCGCCCGCATCGGTGAAGCGCCGCCTCCCGGCTCTGGCAAGACGCTGCTCGCCTTGCTCGACCAAGCCGTCTCGACCCATCCGGCGTCGCTCACTCGCCCGCAGGCCCGTGCCCTCGCCGTCTGTGTGCCGAAGGACGGCATCCAAGCCCGCTTGGAAGCGATCGCCAAACTCCCCGAGCTCTCCGCTGCCGCAGAGGAATTCGCGACCACGCTGGAATTCCGCCGATCCCTTCTTTCCCACTTCGCCACGCCATGAGTTCCACCGTCCTCCGCCAACATGCCGAGTCCGCCTTCGCCGCGGAGCTTGCCGCCCTCGCCAAGCACGATGACCGTCCGCGGCCGCCGCGCTGGAAGCTCTCGCCGTGGGCTGTCACCGACTACCTGCTCGGCATCACCTTGCCCGACGGCACCCTGATCACGCCGAAGTACGTCGGGGATCGTAGGATCATCGAGATCGCCGTCGCGACGCTGGCCACCGATCGCGCGCTCCTGCTGTTAGGCGTTCCCGGCACGGCCAAGAGCTGGGTCTCCGAGCATCTGGCGGCCGCCATTTCCGGCGACTCCACGCTGATGATTCAAGGCACCGCCGGCACCAGCGAGGAATCGCTGCGCTACAACTGGAACTACGCGATGCTCCTCGCCAAGGGGCCATCCGAGGAAGCGCTGGTGCCCGGCCCGATGTTCCGCGCGATGCGCGATGGCATGCTGTGCCGCGTCGAGGAACTCACCCGCATTCCCTCCGACGTGCAGGACACGCTGATCACGATGCTCTCGGAAAAGACGCTGCCCATTCCGGAACTCGCCACCGAGATCCAAGGGACCGAAGGCTTCAACGTCATCGCCACCGCCAACAGCCGCGACCGCGGCGTGAACGATCTCTCGAGCGCGCTGCAACGGCGCTTCAATACCGTGGTGCTGCCGCTGCCGTCGTCGCTGGAGGCCGAAGTCGAGATCGTCACCATGCGCGTGGCCTCGATGTCGAAGGCTCTCGCCCTTCCCGCCGAGCCACCGGCGCTCGAGGAGATCCGCCGCGTCGTCACCGTCTTCCGCGAGCTGCGCTCCGGCGCGACCGAGGACGGCAAGGCCAAGGTCAAGTCGCCCTCCGGCACGCTGAGCACCGCCGAGGCGATCTCGGTGATGACCAATGGCCTCGCGCTCGCCGGTCACTTCGGCAATGGCAAGCTCAGCGCCCAAGACCTCGCCTCCGGCATGGTCGGCGCGATCGTGAAGGATCCGTCACAAGACCCGGTGGTGTTCAAGGAATACCTGGAGACCGTGGTAAAGGAACGCGACGGGTGGAAGGACCTCTACCGCGCGTGCCGGAATCACATCTAACAAGAGTATCCTGTCGCGCTCCATGATCCCCGAAATCGAACGGCTGAAAGAGCGAAGCCTGCCGGACCCACTGGTCCAGGCCGCCTCGCAATTCATTGAAACCGGCGACCCGGCCATCGCCCGTAAGGCGCCGAAGGTTGATCCAGGTTGGGAGTCCCGGCTCATCGGGGAGGAACTAATGGGCGAGATTGCCTGGGGGGATCGCGCCCGCCAGCTCGTCCGCTTCTTCATCCATCTTTCCGAGGGGGCCACTCCGAAGGCGCCCGAGCATCACGACTATCTTTCGGGAATTCTCCGCTACCTCCACGACGGCGACCATCCAGCCAGCGGAGCCATTGCGGCCGAGGTGATTGCAGAGATCGAGTCACTCCATCAGAACATTCCGGGATTTCTCGTAAGGCACCTCGGTCGGAATGACCATTTCACGGACAACTGGCAGCTCGCTGCCGATCCCGCTTTTCCCGATCCGTTTGTTTCTCCCGTCGCCAACTTCATCCTCCGGCACATCACTCCTGACTACGCGGCCAAGCCGGACCTGCTAACCTCCCATGACGGGATCTTTCCAGCGCTCGCGCTTCATCAACCCGAAGTGACCCGCGCGTGGTGCGAGCAATCGCTGAACTCCAGCGGGTATCGAACGCAGTCCGCGTGGACCGGGATTGTCGGCGTGTCGAAGGATTTCGACTCGCTGTGTCTCGCCTATTGCGAGACTGCGGCCAAGACCGATCCGGGCGAAGCCTTTCCCGTCTTGAAGCAACTCGACGAAGCGAGAGGAGGGATTCATTCCCAGCAGGTGGCCGAACTCGCGTCGATTCCCGAGACCGCACTCGGCCACGAAGCCTTGGGATACTTGCTCGAAAAACGAGATGCCGAGGTGATCGGCATCATGGCCCGGGCTTTTGCATGGGACGATGCAGGCGGTCACGTTTCCTGCCCGGACGGTCCTGAATACCGGCGTCTCTATTCCCTGATGATCGAGCGCTGGGAGTCCGGCGGCAGCGAGCTGTTGCGCAACCTCGTTGGGAATTTCAACGCCTATCAGCTCCCCGACTTGCTCACGGAGGAGTTGAAGACCCTCCGGCCCGAGCACTACCCGGTATTGCGCGAAGGAGTCCTCCAGCATCTCAAAAAGCTACCCGCCAAAGGACAGGCCGGACTCTGGAAGGTGGTGGCGGCTTCCCATCCGGCCGCGTTTATGCCGGATTTCGAAGAACTTCTCATCGGGAAATCCAAGCCGCTCAGGGAGACCGCCGCTGGAGCACTTGCGAAGGCGAAAGGCAAAGGCGGATTGGAGTGCGCCATCGAACTACTAGGTTCCAAGAAGTCAGATGCCCGCTGGGGAGCGGCGGCATTCTTGGAAAAGCTGGCGGCCTCGGCGGCAGCAGCCGCGATCCAAGCGGCACTGGAGCAAGAGAGTTCCTCCGAAGTTCGCGAAGCCCTCCACAAGGCACTCAGGGCATGTGGCGTGGCGAAGGAAGCAACTGCACCATCGGCACCTGCAAGCCACTCCGATCTTGAGGCTTCGATTGCCAAGCAAGCGGCCAAGCTGAAGGTGCCGGCGACCTCGTGGCTGAAATTGGATGCGTTGCCGCAACTTCCAACGACCAATGCCACGCCGCTTTCACCGGAGGGCATCCTCTTCCTCATTTCCAAGCAATCCAAACACAAGACCCTCGACGCCGCACCGGACATTCTTCCACTGCTCGCTCACATCGACCGCGAGAAAAGCGCGCCGTTTGGTCTCGCACTGGTGGAAGGCTTTCTGAATTCAGAACAGGCTGCGTCTGACCGCTGGGCGCTGGCGCTCGGCGGACTGGTCGGCGACAACCGGATCATCCCGCCGCTGCTCTCACGCATTCCGGACTGGTGCGAGAACTCGCGGCACAAGCTCGCCGAGTATGCCGCGCAGGCGATCTCGCTGCTGCCGGGCAATGAACCGCTGATGGTGCTTGATACACTGGCGAACCGCTACCGCAGCAAGTTCAAGAATGTCGGCAGGGCCTGTGCGGCTGCGTTCAACGCCGCAGCCGAGGCGCGCGGGATCACGCCGGACGAACTCGGCGACATGGTCGTGCCCGACTTCGGCTTCGATGCCGATGGCATCCGCCGCTTCGAGTGGGACGGCGGCGGCGCAAGCGCGGAACTCGGTGCGGACTTCAAGCTGTCGTGGTTCGATCCCGAAACCGACAAGGCATGGAAGAACCTTCCCGCCAGCGCTCCCGCGACCGTGAAGGAGGAGGTGAAGACCGTCGGCAAACTGCTGCGCGAGGCCGTGAAAGGCCAGACCGCACGGCTCGAGATGGCACTCGTCCGCCAGCGTCGCTGGCCGGTCGCGCGCTGGCGCGAACTTTACGAGAACCACCCGCTGCTGCGCTCATTCGCCAGCGGACTTGTCTGGGGGATCTACGATGCCTCTGGTAGTTTGCTGCGCACCTTCCGCCGCTATCCGAATGGCCTGCTTGCGAACGCCACCGGGGATCTCGAGGAGTTGCCCGAAAGCGACGCGAGCATCGGCATGGTTCACCCGCTGGAACTCGATGCCGCGGCGCTTGAGGCCTGGGGCGCACACCTTGCCCGCTTCAAGGTAAAGCAGCCATTCCCGCAGATCGCCCGTCCGGTGGAATTGCTGGATCCACTTCACGGCAATCGCCGCGAGATCGCGCTGACGAAGGACAAGAGCGTCGGCGCGGGCACCTTCAAGTCGCGCAGCGAGAAGCGGGGGTGGGTCCGCGGTTCGGTGATCGATGCCGGCGGCATCAGCAGCATCTACAAGCCCTTCCCCGGCGCGGGCTGCGAAGCGATCCTGCCGACGGAGAACTACTATATGGGCATCGACCCCATGGACAGCGTCGAGCTTGGCGCAGCCTACTTCGTGAAGGCGGACACGGTCGGTCGCGGCGGCTACACCTACGACGAACCCGGCCCCGACGACCCGCGTGTGCTGCGCTTCGACCAAGTGCCGGCGGTGGTGTGGTCGGAGACCGTGGCGGACCTGAAGGCAATCGTGGGAGCAGAAGCGAGATGAATGTCGCACAACTAAGAGAAACCCGTCATGCCACGCGCGAGCTCTTGTGTGAGTTCGTCGCAAGCGGGGGACATCCCGTCTGCACCAACCGGGCATCGTCAGCCTCGATCATCGATCTTCATGAGATCGCGGAGGTACTCGCCAAGGTGCCGGTCTGGGGCAGCGAGGAGATCCTTTGGATCAGATTCGTGTTCGAGGTCAGCGCCGTCATCGGGCATTCCGGAGTCCTTTTGCTCTGGTCCGGCGAGCGCGAGGCGGAAGTGCTGCGTTTAGTGGCAGCATACCAACCGAGCCCGGATCCGGCGAAGTTCGCCCAGGAGATCCTGCGCTCCATGCACCGTCCTGATTGGTCGGAATCCGAAGCTGGCACTCCGGAGGCACCATTCCATTCGCCCTTCGCGAATTTCGCCTGGCGACACGGCGATTTCCAAAAAGGCTTCAGCTTCCATCAGCCGAAACTGCTGGCGGCGCTGGCGACGAGGAGGCCCGAGGTGATCGAACATGTCCTCCAGGATCCAGCGAAGACGATCGGCTTCCTTTCCGTAAACGCCCACCGCGGGATCATGCAGTTGACCGACCGCTTCGATCCGCTGCTGGTTGAGAAAATGGAGCACGTGCTTTTTTCCGGGACTTCGCTGCCCGGCTCGGACATGCACTCGCGCTACGACCGGATCCATGCCTTCATCGACTACCACGCGGTCAGGGACCACCACTCCGGGCGCTGGAGCGCGAGGGTCTTGGAACTGGCCCGCAGCCCCGAATTCGCCGGCACGGAGCAAGCGGCCCAGCTGTTGTTAGAAAAATGTCCGGATGAGGCGTTGGCCTTGGTCGCGGCCGCCGATCTTAGATACCGTCCCTCAAGTCCGGGACCCGGCTACCGCCGGATCCTGGAGGAAGCCCTTGCCGATTTCTCCGGCCTCGGCGGGAGGTTCCTTTCGGACATGCTCGCCTCTTACTACTTCGCCTACGGGATCGCGGCGATGATCCATGAGGTGATCTTGTCGGACCCCACCCACATGCACGCGGGAAAGATCCGCGACATTTATCTTCGTGAGGCGTCGACCCGGACGGGAAAGAGGCTGCTCCAATTCTGGCAGGGTATCGCGAAGGCGGATGCCGGACTCTTCAAGCCGGAGTGGAAGCGTTTTTCGACCGCAAAGGGACGGCAATTGCGGGAGACCGCGGCGGAGTGGCTGCAGAAACACGGCCGGGGGCCAGCGCCGGGCGAACTCTCGCCGACGGCGTCGGTGGACGAGCGGATCGGTGGCGCGACCTTGCTGGCGAAGGCGAACGGCGCGGACGCGATCGAGAAGCTCAAGCAGATCCATGCCACCGATCCCAGCAAGCAGGTCCGCGAGGCAGTGGCAAAGCTGTTAGAGCAAGCGGGACACGAGGTCGCACCGGAGCCGGAGAAGCCCGTGACTCGCTTTGAGAACTTCGCGAACCTCGAGGAAAGCCTGGCTGCCAAGGCGAAGACGATCCGCCCACCGGCAGCGCCATGGCTGAACGCCGAATCTTTGCCGTCCCTGTTCACGCGCGATGGCGTGGCCCTCAGTGAACGGGCGCGGACCTTCCTCTTCCAAGTCCAGGCGCGCGAGGGCTCGGGCGAGCTGTCCGCGGACGCGGCACCGTTGTTAGAACATCTCGACCGCGACCGGAACGCACCCTTTGCCCATGCCTTGCTCGACCAGTGGTTTGCATCGGACATGAAGGCATCGACGCGTTGGGCGGTGGATGTCGCGGGCTTGACCGGTGATGACAGTCTCATCCCGCGCCTCGTCCGGCCGATCCCGGATTGGTGCAAGCTGAATGCCGGCAAGCGCGCCGAGTGGGCGGTGCGGGCCATCGCCTTGATCGGCACGCCCGGCGCATTGCGGGAACTGGACGCACTGACGCATCGCTATCGCAATCAGCGGCGCTACGTCGCGGCTGCGGCCACCGAGGCGATTCGCTTGCTCGCGGCCATTCAAGGCATCAGCGAAGATGAGATCGCAGAGCGCATCGTGCCGGATTTCGGCTTCGACGAGTCGGGTCAGCGATCCTTTTCGAATCCTGCCAGTGAAGAAGCAGTCGCTCGCCTGCGCCCGGATCTCAAGGTCGCGTGGCTGGCGGCCGATGGCCGGGAGTCCGCCAAGCCGCCGGCGGGACTTCCCTCAGACGAGATGAAGGAGTGGGCGAAGCTCTTCAAACAGGCGGTCGTCTCGCAAACTCTCCGGCTGGAGCGAGCGATGGTCGAAGGCCGACGGTGGGAACCGGCAGCCTGGCAAGAGCGCTTCGACGCGCATCCGCTATTCCGCTGCTTCGCAGGCAGCTTGGTGTGGGCGGTCTATGATGCCGGAGGTGCGATGCTCCGCACCTTTCGCCGGTATCCGAACGGGATCTTCGCCGATGCCAAGGGCGAGCCGGAGGAGTTTGAGAATGCGGCATCGGTAGGGCTCCCTCATCCGATGGATCTGGACGATGCCGTTCTCGCTGACTGGGCCGCACACTTGAAGCGCTTCAAGGTGACGCCAGCCTTCCCGCAGATCGCCCGACCGGTGGAACGACCGGATCCGCTGCATGGCAACCGCCACGAGATCCGGATTGCTGAAGGCAAGACCCTGGATGCCGCCCTCCTGCGCCAGCGGATGCTCGGGCGCGGCTGGTCTCCTGCACCGACAGGGAACGCCGGTCTTGTCTTCGGATGCTTCCGGAACTTCCGGGCAGCGGGCATTGAAGCCCATCTGGCGTTGGAGGGCTTTTATGCGGGCAGCGGAAGGGGCGATGACGTCGATCTCGGTGTGGCACTCTTCGCACGACCGTCCAAGCCCGCGATGAAGATCCGTCCGGGCACCACGCCTCTTCCCGACAGCCCCCTTGTGATGCGCTTCGACGAGGTGCCGGCGGTGGTGTGGTCGGAGACGATGGCGGATTTGAAAGCGATCATCGGGGCATGAAAAATGAGATGACCACGCTCTTCGGCATTCGCCACCATGGCCCCGGTTGCGCACGCAGCTTGCTCGCGGCGCTCGACGCATTGTCGCCGGAAGTGATTCTGTTAGAGATGCCGGCGGAGGCGGAACCGCTGCTGGTCCATGCCGCACACGAGGCGATGAAGCCGCCGGTGGCGATCCTGCTGCACCGGACCGATGCACCGGAGAAGGCGTCATTCTATCCCTTTGCCGAGTTCTCTCCCGAATGGCAGGCCGTGCGCTGGGCGGTGACGAAGGGCGTGCCGGTGCGGTGCTTCGACCTGCCATCCGCCCACATGTTCGCGCTGCGGGATGAGGACGACGAAACGCCGCCGCAACCGGATGCCTTCGAGTGGTTCGCGAAGGCGGATGGCTACTCCGATGGCGAGCGCTGGTGGAACGACCGCGTCGAGGAGCGTCGCAACACCCAGGATTTCTTCGAGGCCATCCTTGAAGCAGTTGCAACCTTGCGCGGCGACCTCGACTTGCCGGAGTCGCGCGAGACCTTGCTGCGCGAGGCGTGGATGAGGAAATGCCTGCGAGCCGCGGAGAAGGACGGCTTCGCCAATATCGCCGTGGTCTGCGGGGCCTGGCACACGCCGGCGCTGACGGCAAAGGTGAAGGTCGCCGATGACAACGAGCTGCTCAGAGGCCTGCCAAAGCACAAGGTGGCTGCCACTTGGATTCCGTGGACGGACGAGCGGTTGGCGATGGCCAGCGGCTATGCGGCGGGCATCCGCTCGCCCGGCTGGTATGGCCACCTTTGGAAAAACACCGAGGATCCCATCCCGTCGTGGCTGACCAAGGCGGCCCGCATCTTGCGGAAGGAAGGTCAGGAAGCCTCATCGGCCTCGGTGATCGAGGCGGTGCGGCTGTCGCATTCGCTCGCCGGGATGCGCGGCCGGCCCTTGCCGGGGCTGGATGAAACCTTGGAGTCGATCCAAGCGGTGTTCTGCCAGGGCGACCCGCTGCCGCTTGATTTCCTTCGTACGAGACTTCTCGTAGGTCAGCGACTTGGAGAACTGCCGGAGGGCCTGCCAACGCTGCCGCTGCAGCAGGACATCGAGGCGAGCCAGAAGCGTTTACGCCTGAAGCCCGCGGCATCGGTCACGCCGCTGGAGCTGGACTTGCGTGAAGATGGCGGGCGCGCTCGCAGCATCTTCCTGCACCGCTTGCTCGCGCTCGGCATCGGCTGGGGTCGCAAGGAGCAGGCGCGGACGCGCGGAACCTTCAAGGAGCGCTGGTCGCTGCAATGGAAACCGGAATTGGCAGTGGCGATCATCGATGCCTCGGCTTTCGGCAATACGATTGAGAGCGCGGCGACCAAGCGGCTGGTGAAGCGGTTGCCGGCCGACGCAGGGATGGAACCCATTACCGAGCGGCTGGACCTCGCGCTGCTAGGTGCGCTGCCTCAGGCGGTGAATGTTTTGCTTCGTCGTCTGGATGCCGCGGCGGCGACCGCCCATGATCTGGCAGAGCTGTTAGATACGGTGCCGCCATTGGCGCGGATCGCGCGCTATGGCGATGTCCGCGCGACCGACGCCGAGGCGGTGATGCGATTGCTCGAAGGTTTCGCCGCACGCATCCACGCCGGCTTGCTGATCGCAGCGAGCGGGATCGATGACGATGCGGCACGCACGCTTTCGGGCCACGTGCAGTCCTATCGTGGCGCATTGGCGATGCTCGAGCTGACAGCTCTCACCGACGAGTTTCAGGCCACCCTCGGGCGGATGAAGGAATCCGAAAGCGTGCATCCGAAATTGCGGGGCCTTTCCGTGCGGATCCTGCGGGATGCCTCGCATCTCGACGATGCCGAAGCTGCGAGGCATCTCGGCTTCGCGCTGTCGCCGGGGATGCCCGCGCTTTCCGCCGCGGCATGGCTGGAAGGTTTCCTGCAAGGCGGCGGCAGCCTGCTGGTTCACGACCGGGCGCTGTTAGGACTCGTGCACACGTGGCTAGGCTCGCTCAGCGGCGAGGCGTTCCAAAGCACGCTGCCGTTGCTGCGGCGGACCTTCGGCACCTTCGAGCCGCCGGAACGGGCACGCATCGCCGCCTCGGTCGCCCAGGGACCGGCCAGCACCCCTCCGCCCGCCGCACCGCTGGATCTCGACATGGAGCGTGCGCTGCCGGCCGTCGCCGCGGTGGCTAAACTCTTCGGCCTACCCCAACCGTCATGAACGATCCCGAACTCCTCCGCCGCTGGCGACTGGTGCTGGGCTCCGAGCCCGCCGCCGGCTTCGGCGTGTCCCTTTCCGCCGAAGACGCCCGCATGGATGAGGCGCTCGAGGCCCTCTACGACGCCGGCAAGTCGCGAGGCGGTCTCGGTGGCTCGAACCCCAGGGTGGCCCGCTGGCTCGGCGACATCCGACGCTACTTCCCGGGTGAAGTCGTGCAGGTGATGCAGAAGGACGCGATCGAGCGGCTCGACCTCAAGCAGCTTTTGTTAGAGCCGGAGGTGCTGGCACAGGCCGAGCCGGATGTGCATCTGGTCGGCACCTTGATGTCGCTGAATCGCGTGATCCCGGAGAAGACCCGCGAAACCGCGCGCGGCGTGGTGCGCCGGCTGGTGGACCAGTTGATGCGAAAGCTGGAGCAGCCGACCCGTCAGGCCGTGCAAGGCGCGCTTTCCCGCAGCCTGCGCAACCGCCGGCCGCGACTCTCCGAGATCGACTGGAACCGGACCATTCGCGCGAACCTGAAGAACTGGCTGCCCGAGCACCAAACAATCGTGCCGGAGACGCTGATCGGCTACGGCCGGAAGCGAAGTTCGCTGCGCGACGTGGTGCTGTGCATTGACCAAAGCGGCTCGATGGCGGCGTCGGTGGTGTATTCCTCGATCTTCGGCGCGGTGATGGCGTCGATGCCGGCGCTCTCGACCCGCTTCGTGGTCTTCGACACCGCGGTCGTGGATTTGACCGAGGAGCTCCACGACCCGGTTGACCTGCTATTCGGCACCCAGCTCGGCGGCGGCACGGACATCCACAAGGCGCTGACCTACTGCGAAAGCAAGATCACCCGGCCGAATGACACCGTGATGGTGCTCGTTTCCGACCTGTGCGAAGGCGGAAGCGTGGCGGGGATGGTGCAGACGGCGGCGCGGATCAAGGAGAGCGGCGTGCAGGTGATCGCGCTGCTCGCGCTCAGCGACGAGGGCAAGCCGGGATACGACGCGAGGAACGCTGCAACCTTTGCGGCCCTAGGCATTCCGGTTTTCGCCTGCACCCCGGACCGCTTCCCCGATCTGATGGCGGCGGCACTGGCAAAAAAGGACCTCGCGCTCTGGCAGTCGCGGCGCGACGGATGAGGGCTTGGCAGCCGCCGATTTCTGAAATAACCCGTCACCTCACATCGTTTTACCGCCCCGATCATGCAGAATCCTATCCGCGTCCTTTGCGTCGGAGCCGGCCATATGGGCCGCTCGCACGCCCTTGCCTACCACCGCATCCCCGGCTTCGAAATTTGCGGAATCGTCACCCGATCGGCCGAGAGCCGTGGGAAACTGAATGCCGAGCTGGGCGGCGGCTACGCGGAGTTCGCGGACTTCTATGAAGCGCTCGCGGCGACCAAGCCGGATGCGGTCAGCATTTCCACCTACCCGGACACCCACGGCCCCTACGCCGAGGCCGCCTTCGAAGCCGGTTGCCATGTCTTCATCGAGAAGCCGCTGGCCGAGAATGTGGCGGCGGCGGAAGGAATCGTCGCCAAGGCAAAATCGAGCGGGAAGAAGCTGGTGATCGGCTACATCCTGCGCCACCACCCGAGCTGGATCAAATTCATCGAGATGGCACAAACGCTTGGCAAGCCGCTGGTGATGCGCATGAACCTCAACCAGCAGTCCTTCGGCGCGAACTGGAAGACCCACCAGGCACTGATGTCGTCGATCTCGCCGGTCGTCGATTGCGGCGTGCACTACGTGGACGTGATGTGCCAGATGACCCGCTCGAAGCCGATCCGCGTGTCGGGCATCGGCGCGCGGCTGACGGACGAGATTCCCGAGGGGAAAATCAACTACGGCGCGCTGCAGGTGACCTTCGAGGACGGCTCGGTCGGTTGGTACGAAGCCGGTTGGGGCCCGATGATGAGCGAGGTCGCCTTCTTCGTGAAGGACGTGGTCGGCCCGAAGGGCTGCGCGTCGATCGTCGCCGACAAGGCCGCGGCGGAGGGCCAAAGCTCGAACGTGGACGCCCACACCCAGACCCAGTCGATCCGGCTGCACCATTCGCAACTCACGCCGGAAGGAACCTTCGCGAAGGCCGACGAGTCGGTCCGTCTCGACGACGAGCCCGATCATGACGGCTTGTGCCATCGCGAGCAGGAGTATTTCCTCAAGGCGATCCACGAGGATCTGGACCTGACCGACCACATGGAAGACGCGCTGTCCTCGATGCGCATCGTCGAAGCTGCGGATGAAAGCTTCCGCACTGGGAAAACCATCGATCTATAACATTTTCTAACATTGTCATGAAATCCATTGCCACCGTCGTCGCCTTCCTGCCGCTCGCCGCTACGGCCGAACTGAAGTCCGTTCCGCTGTTCAACGGCACCGATCTTTCCGGCTGGAAGGGCGAAGGCTATGTCGTCCAGGACGGAACCATCGTCTGCACGCCGCAGGGAAAGACCCTGGTGACCGAGCGGATCTACGCGGACTACGCCTTCGATTTCGAGTTCAAGCTCCCGCCGGGGGGCAACAATGGCATCGGCATCCACTACCCGGGGAGCGGCGACGCTGCCTATGCGGGCATGGAAGTGCAGGTGCTCGATAACACCTCGGAGAAGTACAAGGACCTCAAGCCCTATCAGTTCCACGGCTCGCTCTACACCCTGCTCGCGGCGAAAAAGGCCCCGCTCAAGCCGGTCGGCGAGTGGAATCAGGAGCGCATCGCCGTCCGCGGCGACCGCGTGCAGGTCACCGTGAACGGCGAAGTGATCACCGAAGGCAACCTCGCCGACCTCAGCAAGGAGTTCCCGAAGCATGAGGGCGTCAAGCGCCGCTCCGGCCACATCGCCCTCTGCGGCCACGGCGACGCGGTTGCCTTCCGCAACATGCGAATCTCCGAGGCTGCCCCTGCAGCGAATGATGAAGGTGCCAAGCAGAGCGGCTTCACCCAGATCTTCGACGGCGAGACCCTCAAGGGCTGGAAGCACACCGAAGCCGACCTTGCCCACTGGCAGCCGGTCAATGGCATCCTGAAATACGACGGCAAGGCCAAGGACCTGTGGTCGGAGAAGGAATACGGCGATTTCTCGCTGGCCTTCGACTGGCGCTGGGCTGGCCCCGGCCCCGTGATGAAGCGCCCCGTCATCGGTCCCGATGGCAAGGAAACCGGCGAGCAGATCGAAGTGCAGGAGCTCGACAGCGGCGTCTATGTGCGCGGCAACTCGAAGAGCCAGGTGAACCTGTGGAACTGGCCCTGCGGCTCCGGCGAGGTGTACGGCTACCGCACCGACAGGTCGCAGCCCGCGGACGTGATCGCAGGCGTCACTCCGAAGAAGAAAATGGACAAGCCCGTGGGCGAGTGGAACCGGACGATGATCACCATGAAGGGTGACAAGCTCACCGTTTCCATCAACGGCGAGGTCG
Organism: Luteolibacter arcticus; assembly: GCF_025950235.1. Classification (NCBI taxonomy): domain Bacteria; kingdom Pseudomonadati; phylum Verrucomicrobiota; class Verrucomicrobiia; order Verrucomicrobiales; family Verrucomicrobiaceae; genus Neoluteolibacter; species Neoluteolibacter arcticus. The sequence goes on from NZ_JAPDDT010000005.1 coordinate 144,634, forward strand.
TGATCGAGGAAGCGCGCCTCCCCGGTGTGGCCGCCAAGGGCAAGATCGCCCTGCAGCACCACGGTTCCCTCATCGACTTCGCCAATATCTGGATCAAGGAGCTGTAATCAGGCTCCCGGGCGGAGGTGGGTGTTAGCGCCAAAACGCCGCGGCGGGATCGATCCCGAAGCGCACGACCCCTCCGTCCCAACGGGACGACTTATAAAAGCCCGGCACGAAGTGCCGGGTAAGGCGGGCAGGGATTGGTCTCCCAACGGGAGACATCATGCGGGGTGCGGCGGTTTGGTCCCGGAGCTGCCGTACATCGATTTCGATCCCGTATTTCTCCGACGCAAAGCGTCGATCGATGTAGGCCTCGGAACCGAACCGGAAATGCAGCCGCTAAACGTATGAGGCGTCCCTACAGGACGCGAGAGTCTCCTGCGTTCCACCCGGCACTTCGTGCCGGGCTATTATGAGTCGTCCCGTTGGGACGAAGAACGGGCCATACGTTTGTCCATGGCCGTGCCTTTGACGCGAGTCAAATACCGGCGAAGTCATTTACTTCAAGATGGCTTCACTTCCTCGGATTCCCCGCCGTCCATTTGAACCCGCAGCGGCTTGTCAGCGTGGAGCTGGAAAGACTGCTGCGGGCTGGCCAATGAGATGCCCGCTTCGCCCAAGCGGCGCTCGATCATGAAGCGCAGGTCGCTGGCCACCGTTGCCCCGCCGGTTTTGGCGCGGAGGTCGATCCAGAAGAAGACCGCAAAGATCAACGAGTCCGCCGCGAAATCCTCCAGCACCACTTGCGGCTCGGGGCTCTTCAAGATGATTCCGTGTTCTCCGGCGCACTCGGCGAGGATGGTGGACACCATCCGGAGCTGTGAGCCGTAGGAGACCCGGACCCGCACGACGCGACGAACCACCGGAGTGTCGTGGGTCCAGTTGATCACCTTGCTTTCCAGCAGTACCGAGTTCGGCACGATCATGTCCACGCCATCGAAGGAACGCACGGTGGACGAGCGCGTATCGATGGCGGTGACGGTGCCGGCGACGCCATCGACCTCGAGGATGTCGCCGACGCGGACTTTCCGCTCGGCGAGCACGATGAGCCCGCTGATGAAATTCTTGAACAAGGTCTGGGTGCCGAAGCCGATGCCGATGGCGAGCGCACCGCCGAGGAAGGCGAAGGCGGTCAGCGGGATCTTGAGGAAATTCAGCGTGACCAGCGCGAGCACGATGCCGAGCGCGATGCGTGTCCACCGCCGCAGCGTGTCCGCTTGCCCCTGCTGGACGCGGCCCTTGTTGACCAGTCGCTTGTAGCCGCGCTTCAACAGCCAGGACCCGGCGCGGTAAGCCACCCAGAAGAACAGCAGCGCGCCGATCAGCCAGCCGAGCGTGAGGCCGCGCTTCACGGTGACGACCTGTCCATCGACCTCCGTTTTGTCGTCGTAGCGATAGACCACGAAGTTCCACACTGCCTTCGCCTGTCTGGCCGCCCGCGAACCGAGCCCGCGAAGGCGCTCGCCCCAAGTCTTCGACTGGTCGATCTGCTCGGAATCCGCAAGCCAGCGGCCGATGTCGAGATGCAGGCCGGAGATGTCCTGGCCGAATCGCTCCACGGAATCGAGGTCGGCGCGCAGGGTGCCCAGCAATTGCTCGATCTGGGGACGCTGGGGCGAGTCGGCTGCGAGCGCGGAAAGACGCGACTCCTGCTCCTGCATCGCGGAAAGCGCGGCATTGCGGCGGACATCGACCAGCGAGTCGAAGGCGCTGGCCCGGGCAAGCTGGGTCTGCAGCGAGACCAGCGCTTCCGTCCGCTCGGCAGCGGACTGGGAGGTGAGGAGCGTTTTGCGGAAGGTCTGCGCGTCGTAATACTCGCTTAGGAAACGCAGCCGCGCGCCGGTGATCTCCACCCGGTTGGCCAAGCTTTCGAGCTGGTTGTCCAGGAATTGCACGCGCTCCACGGCGGCGGTCAGCTTGGCCTTGTCGGCATCGGTCGGATTGGGCGTGGCGGCTTTCAGTGCCTCCGCCGTCGCCAGCGCCGTCTGCCGTTCGGCAATCACCGCCTGTTGCGACTTCTCGATGTTCGTGAGTTCCTTGGCGATGTCCTTGCGGCGTTCGTCCGTCGAGTGCTTCAGATGATCGAGGTCTGCCTGGGGGAAGACGGTGGCGGCACCGAGTGCTGCGATTTTCCGCTTCAGCAGTTCAGCCTCGATCTCCGCCGCAGCGAATCGCATGCGGGTGTTGTCGGCGGTGTGCTGGAGCATCGCGGCCGCGGAACTCAGCGCGCGCAGCTTCAGCTTCACCGACTCCAGCCGCCAAAGCTCGGCACCGACATGCTCCGGTGTGGCACGGTTGGCGGCCTCTTGGGCGACGCGAACCGCTTCGTCCGTCTTCTTGATCTCGTCCTGGCGCTTGGTCAGCTCGCGGTCGAACATGTTCACCGCCGACTCATAGGCCCGCATCCGGGTGGCGATGCCTTCCTGCTGCCGCCGCAATTCGTCGTGGAGGACGAAGGAGTAGGGTCCCGGTTTGTCGAAGCCGTTCCATTTGGCGCTGTCCTCCTTGGCCTGGGAGATCGACTGCTTGAGGATCTCTGCGGTGTCGAGCGAGCGGACGGAGTTCTCCGCGGTGAAAATTCCCAGCAAGAGATCGGAACGGCGGACGGCGCTTTCCTCCGGCGTGATGCCCGTCGGCAGCGCCCCCCCTTTGTCGAGTGCTTCCACCTGTCCCCGCCAATCGTCCAGCCACGATTTCAGGCGCTTGCGCTTGTCCTCGGTCGTTTCCTCTTTGAGAGCCTCGGGCTTGTCTTCGGAAAGCTTGAAAGACGGAAGCTGGGCGACTGCCGGAGAGCCGGCGAGCCCTGCCACCAGCAGGCCGATTCGGAGAAATTGAAAGACGGTCCGTGTCACGTGAGCCCGATTTCTGGCAGGTCCGGTTGCGTCTGGCGAGCGGGGCCTCTCCGGCTTTAATCGAGGTTTCAGCGCCCCTGACCCAAGTGCAGCTTCAGGATCCGCTTCACCTCCGCGATGCCGTCCGGATGCTGGTGAGCGCTGTGATGGGACGGGACCACCTTTTCCGACGCCGAGCCGTCGAGGTGCGAGCTCCAGAATGCCACCACCCCGTCGGACATCATCGGCCGGGTCCGGTCCTTGTTTCCCCCCTTGCCGCGGTCACCCATGACCGAGTGATACGGGATGCCGGGCGCGATCGGCAGCTTGTTGACGGCCTTCACGAAGCGGTTCTCCGGGGAAAGGGTATCGATGCTGTTCGGCGCGCGATCGAGCTGCAGCGAGGCGGCATCCACGGTGATGACGGAGGCCACGGCATTGCGGGCATCGGCCAGGAATGTGGGCATCCGCACCAGCCGCGAGCCCAACCGACCGATCCAGTTCGACGCGATTTCCGACCCCTTATGTGGGGCGGAGAGGAAGATGGCGCGGTTGATCTCCCGGCGGTGCTCGAACAAGAGGGAGTCGCGCAGCAGTTCGCGGCTGGCACCGGTGATGCGCATGTCATCCGGCCCCTTCGCGAAAATGTCGCGCCAGATCCGGTCGCCGGCATTCGTCACCATCAGCCGGCTGATCATGCTGCCCATGCTGTGGCCGACGATGACCATCTTCTTGTGGTCGGGGAAGACCCGGTTGACGCCGTCCAACTCCTTGCGCAGCAGCGACGCAGAGTAGGGATACGGGTAGCCGCTGGGGTAACTGAAGACCCAGAATTGATAGCGGTTCCGGAGTTCCGGATCCTGCATGATGGAGTGATACATCGGCGCCCATGTGGCCGGCGTGTCTTGCAGACCGTGGACGAAGAGGACCGGAATCCGGTTCTTGTCGTACTTTTGGAGACGGATGAGCCGTGCGGTGTCGGAGTATTTCTGCGGGTTGATCAGACGGATCAGGCCGAGCTTGTCAGGTCGCGTGACCGCCAGCACGAAGCTCACCGGCGCGCTGAAATTCGCCGCGAGCACCGGATTCCGGCCGGCGATGGAAATGCGTTCCTCCTCAAGCGGATCGTGCAACTCCAGTACCGCGCCTCGACTGCCTTCCGCACGCACCACGGCGGTCAGCGCCATGGACACCTGCGGCGGATCGAAGGTCTTGCGGAAGTCAGGGCTCGAATCCGCCAAGACGACCAGCGGTGCGCCGACGCCAGGGCGGGTCGCGTGGATGGTGGCGTATTTGCCGCGGAAGTCGTACCGATCGACCACATGATACTCGCGGTGGGCATTGCTGGCCCCCGGTTCCAGCTTGCCGCGCAGGGTGCGGGCAGTGGGTCCGCTGCCGACCGTGATGGTGCGGCCCCACGGCAGCGCCTTGGCTTTCTCCAGCCGCTCGACCAAGCGGCCCACAGCGTGATTGTACAGAGCCACCGCACCGGGCTCGCCCGCCAAGGCCTTGTCACCGGCGAGGCGTGCCGACTCGAGGAAATGACCGCTGGCCTCCATCGCGTCCGCAGAGGCCTTGCCCGCCTCCAGCTCGGCCAATGCCGCATCAAGCGGCGCAACATGATAGTCGCCGGGTGGCGTCTTGGTCTCCACCACATGAAAGGAAACGGGAGCGACGCACGAGGTGAGAGCAAACGCAGCGGCAAAGATGGCCTGAAGTTTCATGAGGGCGGAAAGCCGGGTTACAGCAATGTTTTGAAAACCTTGCCGATCAGTTCGGCAAGCGGGATCTCGATCGAACTCGCTACGAGCAATGGCAGTGCCAGCGGGAGCAGCGAGGATTTGTCGACGGGCAGAGTGCGCATCTCCCGGACAGAATCGCAAAGCGAGTGGAACCACGGGTCTGCGTGGACAAGCAGGAACTCATCGGTGTGGGCGCGAGGTTCCATGGTCTTCTCATCGCGAGGGGTAAGCCACGCCGACGGTCGTCCAGCCTGCGGCCAGGATGCCGGCCGTGGCAGCCGCCGACATCCGACCGGTGTGAAGGAGCACCTTGGGCGCCGTGCCGAGGTCGTCGCGTTGCGCGAAACCAGCGACCTCATCGGTCCACGTCACGTGATCGACCGGAGCCGGTACGTGCAGCTCGCCGGTCGCGGTGGTCGCGCCCGGTAGGCGGCCGAGGACTTTCAGCGAGACATACGCCGCTGCGCCCGTCCGGTCGCGTTCGGCGAGGATGGCCAAGCCGGAAATGAGAAAATCCGCTTGCTCCGGTGTGTTGCAGGCGTTGGCCAAGCGCACCACATCGCCGCGCCCGGATGCCTTCGGCATCGCTTCCAGATAGGTCACGATCCGGTGGCGGCGGGTGGTGCTCAGCACGCGCTGGATTTGGAAATCCTTGATGTCTTCCAAGCTCACACCCATCGCGTGAAGCGAACGTTCGTCGCGGTCCGCGAGTTCGCCGGAGGTCAGCGCATAGGTATCTTCCGGAATGCCCACCATGTTGGTGGCGGCCACCGCGAGCCCTGCCGATGCGGCCGCCGCACCGATGCGCAAGGGCAGGCCACCGGCGAAGAAGGCCCAGGTGACCTTGTCCATCTCCTCCTGGAGCCGCTCGTTGTCGGAATACGGATCGACGCCGAGCTGCTTGGCTGTATCGAGCTTGGCCTTGTCGAAGCCGGCGGCGCTCTTTGCCGCATTGCCGATGCCACGTCCCGCGGCGGACGCTGCTTGGCCGGCGTCGGTGTGGCCGCTCTTCGCCGCGTCGTCCACGCGATCAACAGCCCTGGTCACGCCGCGGCCGATGCCGGAGCCCACTTTCACGAAGAAGTGCCCCACGGTCTTCGGTGCCTGCTTCGCCGCTTCGACCGGGTTCTTGACGATGTGTTTGACCGCGTCGATCGGCTGCTCGACCGAGCGCTTGAGCCCTTCGGCAAAGAGATCGCCCTTGCTGGTTTCGACGAGCTTGCGGATCGCTTCCGCCTCGGTGATGCGGCGCTTCGCCTCCGGCAGGCCGATGGCGGTGAAGGTGCCGAAGTCGCTGTCGATCGTGAAGTGGGCCATGTACCCGTCCGTCGGCACCTGGTCGCGGACCCGGTACGACGGGCCTCGTAGCAAGTTCGCCGGCAAGAAGTCGGACGCCTTGAGCATCACGCCCGTTTCATAGGTGGCGGGCGCTTGGGCATGCAGGGAAGCGACCAGCGCGGTCGCGATGACGAGAGACCATGGTTTCATGACGTGACGGATCGGGTGGTTGAATCAGGGGAAGGTCGCGGTAGGCGATCGGCTATTTCATGCTTTCGAGCAGGTCCTCCATCGGCCGCTGGCTCACGCCGATCAGTCCCTTGGTCGGCCGGTCGATGTCCGAGATCAGCGTGATCCCCCGCCCGCCTCGTGGAGCTTCTCGAGGACATGGTCCATGGAGAACGACCCGGGCTTCTGCCGCGGAGGATATTGCTGATAGGTCGCCAGGTGTTTCGCGACGTAGGCTTGGGCAGGGACGAGCGCGAAGGCGTGCTCCACCCGCCAGCGATCGTAGTCGCCGGCATCGTGCTGGGCGCGTTCGAAGGGATCGGCACGGAGGTCCAAGAGCTTCGGGAAACGCAGCACGATGAGGGGGTCCTGCCAGACATCGAGGCTCTCCGCGCGCTGCTCGAGGAAGCAGAGCTTCCAGCGATTGTAGCGGAGGCCGGCGAGATTGCCGTCGTCGGTCCAATAGAAGTATTCCTCCCGCTTGCTCGGTCCCGTTCCTGCGAGGAGTTCGCGCTGGTCGTATCCATCGAGGTGGACCTTGAAGGTCTTGCCGGCTGCCTCGTAGCCGGCGAGGAGCTTCTCCTTCACATTCGGCTCGCCTGCGGCGGAGACTAGCGTCGGCACGAGATCCTCGTGAGAGGTCACATCATTGATCTCGGTGCCAGGCTTGATGACACCCGGCCAGCGCATCGCAAGCGGCACCCGGTAGCCTCCCTCCCAGTTCGTATTCTTTTCCCCCTTGAAAGGCGTGGTGCCTCCATCCGGCCAAGAGAAACCTTCGGCACCGTTGTCGGTGGTCCAAATCACAATGGTATTGTCCGCGATTCCAAGGTCATCGAGCTTCTTTAGAAGCTGGCCAACCATGCCATCGAACTCGGTCATGCCATCCGCCACGATGCCCAAGCCGGTCTTCCCTTTGGATTCGGGCTTCAGGTGCGTGTAGATGTGCATCCGGGTAGAATTGAACCAGCAGAAGAACGGCTTGTCGGCCTTCGCCTGCCGGTCGATGAAATCGAGGGAGGCGTTTAGAAATTCTTCATCGACGGTCTCCATGCGCTTTCTGCTGAGCGGCCCCGTGTCCTCGATGGACTGCTTGCCGACGCGGCCGAAGCGCGGGTCTGCGGTTCCGCTGTCTTGCTCAGTCGCCTTGCACTTGAGCACGCCGCGGGGGCCGAACTTCGCGCGGAATTCCGGATTCTTCGGGTAGTCCGGATGCTCGGGCTCCTCCTCGGCATTGAGGTGATAGAGATTGCCAAAGAATTCGTCGAAGCCGTGGACCGTCGGCAGGAATTCATTGCGGTCTCCTAGGTGGTTCTTGCCGAATTGGCCGGTGGCGTAGCCCTGCGGCTTGAGGAGATCCGCCAGTGTCGGGTCCTTTTCGGAGAGACCTTCCTTCGCGCCCGGCAACCCGACCTTTAGCAAGCCGGTGCGGAAGCATGATTGACCGGTGATGAAGGCCGCACGTCCGGCGGTGCAGGATTGCTGCGCGTAGTGGTCGGTGAAGAGCGCACCTTCCCGGGCGAGCCGGTCGATATTCGGCGTGCGATATCCCATCATCCCGCGGTTGTAGGCGCTGACATTCCAGTAGCCGATATCGTCACCGAAGATGACGAGGATGTTGGGTTTCTTGCCCTGCCCGTGGGCAAGCGGTGCGAAGAGCGCCAGCCCGAAGGCGAGCGCGACCGACAGGTTCGTTGCGGTTGGTTTCATGGGGAGTGTGGAGGAAAGATTTCGCGCCGACGGAAGAGCATCACGAAGGTCGAGCGATACGACCGACTTGCATGCTGGGGAGTCAGGCGAGAGCACGCCATTGTCCTTTGGTGCAATGTCCTTCTGGCATCGCGCTTCCCAGGGCCCGAGTCATGATCGGGGCGGGATGCCGTAGGTTTTCTCCGCCCACGGCCGCATGAACTCGATGCCGCCGCCCGAGACGTTGTAAGTCTTGAAGCCATTGGCGCGCAGGTAGGCCAGCAGCTCGAGCATCGGCTGATAGACCATTTCGGTGAAGAGCTTGCCGGTCTTCGGGTTCTTGGCAGTGGCGATCCAATCGGTGACCGCCTTCTGCCTGGTCCCAAAACTTCTCAACGGCGACGTCCCCATCACCAGATGGATGTGCTTCGTGTCGGGCAGGAGCTTGAGGATGTTCTCAATGTAACCGTCCGGATCGAGGTGTTCGCCCACCATCGCGGAGTCGGGCGAGCCCACCAGGCCCTCGAGGCGGCGCTCGTCGATTCCCAGCATCAGCACCGGCGATCCCGGAAATAAAAGAGGCGATCGCGCTCCTCCCCGTCGAAGCGGGCCATTTCCAACGATGCATCCCTCAGGGAAAAACGGACCCGTATAGCGTCGGCGAAGTCCGATCGGAAACTCTCCGCGACGTCGCAGAACGGCGCGACGGCGCGACCAAACGAATGGACGATCAGCACCGGGCGCGGCTCTTCCGCGGCCGCCGCAGTCAGCGGCAGCATCAAAACGAGCCGGAAAACGGCTGGGAACACGGTTGCAAACTGGACCAACGCACCAATTCAAGGCGAGTCCTATCAATCTACCGAAATTCCCCCTCTCCGTGGGAATTGCACCTTGTTCCGGAACGGCCGCTGCCGACTTCGGCCTTGTCCCCGCCGCCGGGCTCCCCTAATCCCCGTGCGCACATGGACCCGATGCACCTCTACGAACGCCTGTCCCTCCACGGCACCGGCATCGCCTTGGGCATCTGGCTCGTGGTCATGCACGCGTTCATGCTCGCGAAGCCGGAGCCGGTGCAGGCATTCCTCAAAAAGCTCCCGCGCAACCAGCAGCTCGGCCAGATCCTGCTGGCAGCGGGCCTGCTCTGGTTCTGGTTCCTGGTGCAGGCACCCGGCAAGCGCTGGTATCAATTCCTCGCCATGGACCTCGGCGAGTTCAATGGGCTGAAGAAGTACCTCAGCTACCTGGTGCCGCTTTCGATCGTCGCGGTGGGTCTGGCGGTGAAGGAGTTCCTGGCCGTGCGTGCGCTCGGGCTGCTGGGCCTGATGGTCGCTGCGCCGTTGTTTGAAGCCGCTTTCCTCAAGGCCCCTCAGAGCCGCCTGCTGGTCCCCGCCTTCGCGCTCGTACTGGTCATCAAGTCGCTCTACTGGGTCGGCATGCCTTACCTGTTCCGCGATTCCGTGACGTGGGCGACCGCCACGCCGCGGCGCTGGCAGGGGCTCTGCATCGCCGGGCTGGCCTACGGCGTTGCGGTTCTCGCCTGTGCCTTCCTTTTCTGGAAGGGTTTCTAACAGAAGTTTCCTTCCGCCGGCACTCTGGCTTGGATGCTTGGAAGATCGGGCCGTTGGTTCCGTTTACCTTGGCATGAAACTATTCGCAGCGATTTGTGGTACCGCCGCCCTGGTGACGGCCGCCTACAATCACCACATCCTCAGCCGCTTCGCCAAGATGTACGGCCATCTGGAGACGCCGTTGCCGGACTTGACGCGGGCGCTGCTCTGGAAGGGAGGCATGGGGACCACCGGCCTGTTTCTCGCCAGCGCCATCGTGGTATTCACCGGCCTGCTGCGGAAGAACAACGGGCTGATGGTGGCCGGCGGGGTCTCGGTGATCGTGCTGATGCTAGGGGCCGCTACCATCGTTCCGACCGCGCTGATCGTCCCCGTGGAGAAAGTGCTGCACGATGGCGACACCGGCGTCGCACGGCCTGCCCCCGCCCCGGTGCCTGCCAAAGACGACTCGATTCGGAATTGAAGGCTTCGCGGGAATCGCAACGGTGGCCGCGACTCAAGCAACGATGAAAACGCTCCCCCTCCTCGTTGTCATTTCCCCGCTGGCCGCCCAGGACGCGCTGCCGGAAATGACCGTGCTCGCCGAGCGTCGCGGCGGTAGCGTGGCCGACCTCCCCGGCTGGACGCTCGCCGAATGGGACGAAGAGGACTTCTCCAACAGAGCGCCGCGCACCCTCGACGAGTTGCTCGCCAGCGAGCCTTCGTTTTCCCTCTACCGCCGCCAAACCTCGCTCTTCGGCAATCCCACTTCGGCCGGCGTGAGCCTGCGCAATACCGGCGCCACCGCCGCCTCGCGCACGCTGGTGGTGCTCGATGGGATTCCGCAGAACGATCCCTTCGGCGGCTGGGTCTATTGGGCGCGCCACGATCCCTCGACGCTGGAGTCGGTCCGCATCGTCCCTGCCGCGCGCGCCGCCGTGTGGGGAAATGCCAGCCCCGCGGGCGTGGTCCAGCTCACCAGTCATCCCGCGTTCGAAGAGCGCCACTTGCTGCGAGTCGGCGGCGGATCACAGGGGACTTACTCGGCATCCACCTCACACACGCTGGTGGCGGATGATGACTCGCTGGCGGTGACGTTTTCGGCCTTCGGCCTGCACTCGGATGGCTTCTACGCGGTGCCGTCGTGGCAGCGCGGAACGATCGACCGCAAGCTGGCGATCGACTCGTATGGCGCGGACCTCAAGCTCGCCTGGCGCGCGGCACCGGGCATCACCGTCGAGCCGATGTTTTCGTGGTACGAGGAAGATCGTAACAACGGCACACCCCTCGCCGGCAACTCCACCGAAGCCCTCGACTTCGCAGTGCGCGTCACGTCCGAGGACGATGGCGGACTTTCCTGGCAAGCACTGGCCTACCGGCAGCAGCGGCGCTTCCAGTCGATGTTCACCTCGGTGAATGCGACGCGCACCGCGGAGACGCCATCGCTCGATCAGTTCCACGTTCCCGGCGACGGCACCGGTGCCGCGTTTACCCTGCAATGGGAACCGGAGGGACCGTGGTCGCTCACCACCGGGGCCGACTTCCGCCATACCGACGGAGCGACGAATGAGGACGCCGGTTTTGTCGCGGGCAGCTTCGTGCGCAGGCGACAAGCCGGTGGAGAGCAAAGCCTGACCGGTGTTTTCGCCGCCGCGGGCTACGAGGCCAGCACCGACACGCGGATCGATGCCAGCATCCGCCTCGATGCATGGGAACTGGAAGATGGCCGCCGCATCGAGAAGTCGCTGGTGAATGGCTCCACGCTGCGGAAGGACATTCAGCCGGATCGCGATGGAGTCGAGCCGTCGCTCGCACTCGCCCTCTCGCATGATCTAACAAAAGATGTGACGCTTGGCCTCTCCGCGGGCACGAGTTTCCGCCTGCCGACGCTCAACGAACTTCACCGTCCCTTCCGCGTCCGCAACGACATCACCGAGGCGAACCCGGCGCTCGATCCGGAGCGCTTCTACAGCATCGAGGGCACAGTCGATTGGCAGGCGGCGGAGTGCTTGAAGTTCGACGCGAGCCTCTTCCACCACTGGATCCGCGACGCCATCGCCAATGTCCCGATCACCGACCCCGCGCAGATCGCCGCGATCTTCGGCACCATCCCGCCCGGCGGCTCCGGCTCGCAGCGGCAGAATGTCGATGAAGCCCGCGTGCTGGGGCTACAAGTCGGCACGGAATGGCAGCCCAGACAGGAAGTGACCCTGCGTGTCGATGGCATTTGGAGTGACACGGAATTCAGCGAGTCCACGACCCAGCCGCTGTTGGACGGCAAGCCCTTTCCCCAAGCACCCGACCTGCGCTTGATCGCCGCCGCCGATTGGCGGGCAACCGACACCCTCACCTTCTCCGCCGGCTACGAGTATGGTGCCGATCAATACGACGACGCCCTCGCCCAACGCCGCATCCCGAGCTACACCAGCGCGCGCATCGGCGCGACCTGGCAGGCAACCGAGCAGGTGATGCTGCACGCCCGGGTCGACAATCTCTTGGACGAGGAAATCGCCACCGGCCTGAGCAGCGACGGCATCCGCACCATCGCCGCACCACGATCCTTCTGGGTCGGCGCGGAGTGGGCGTTCTAACAAACTGGGAGCGGAATTCATTCCGCCACCGTAGGCGCGGTGGTGACACCGCGGAAGCCACCGGTGAAGCGGACCTCACCCTTCCTTTCGCGTTCTCACGAACGCGCATACGTGCTGCTAAATCCCCGCGTCGATATCCAGCATGGCAAGCGACTCGAGCTCCATCTTCATCCGCGATTTCAAAACGTGCTGATACATGAAGGCACCACCCATGCCGAGCACTCCCATGACCACGTAAAGCCAACGCAAATTGCTGCGGTCCAGATTCCCCACCCAGTGATCCACAATGGTGGCGCAGACGCTTCCCAAGCCAAACAGCAGGATGGAATACAGCCACGGCTTCCGGAGATAACCAAAGCCATCGCCGGGGATGTTGAAGCCGCCTAACAGCCAGAACCCCGCCAGCAAAGCCACCAGGATACCGATACGAACCGGTGTGAACGTGAACTCCATGGCTCAGGAAGATGCCCGGACACGGCCCTTGATCGAGCCCAATCACAGGAGACACACGCGGTTCACTGCCTCTTCCTAATTCCAGAGAACCGTTCGCGCAGTTCCTTCGCAGTCCCGATGCTCAAGTGGATGGTGTAATCGTGAACGAAACCCGGCTTGATCTGCATCGTGCGGACCGGAGCAAAGTAGGAACACCCCGCACCCTTGGGGCCGTTTTCACCGGTATAGCGGTAGCAGGTGAGCTCGCTGTTGCCCGGGAAATACACCCCCATTCCCCGGCCATCGGGTCCGACATATGCCGCCCATTCCTCCGTCGCCTTGCAGCTTTCGTTCGGCCATCCGGGTTGCCGCACCGACAGCGGTTCTCCCGTCCATGGCTTGGCTCCGCTGTAGCAGACGAGGTCCGGAAAGGCGTGGTCGATGAAGACCGCGGGCAGTTCCTGATGGGCGGGCGGGTGTTCCTCGTTTCCTGTGTAAGTGAAGCGGAAGCGGATCTTCGCTATCTTTCCCTCAAGCTTGATCCATTCCTCCATCCGGCAGTCCTCCACATCCTGGCCGCCGGCCCAATTGACCGGCACGCTTTTGACGTAAAGCTCGCCGCCTTCCACCCGGGTCTCCAGGACACGCGCCGGCTTTCCCTTGAAGTCGCCGCCTTGCACCGGGTTCCAGCGCCACGGTTTCTCGACCCATTTTGAGCCGTCGGGCTTGCCATAGTAGGACTGCTGGATGAAGCGACCGCGGTCGAAGTGATTGAGCAAGTTACGGTCCCCAGGCAGTTCGGAGAGCCAGAACACCGATCCTCCTGACGAAAGGTCGACTCCGATCTTCACTTCTCCATTACTGAGGAATTTCTCTCCCTTCGCGGGTTCTTCCGCGGACGCGGTCAAAGCCAAGGCCATCCATGCAACCAGAGTCTTCATTCCGGTTGCATGAAACGTCCACTCGCGCTCCCACCTGTCAGATCAAGGAACCAGAAGCACCTTTCCCTCTCGCCCGGCCCCGCCCACGCGTTCGAGGGCAGCATCAAACGCATCCAGGGAATAGGTCGAGTCGACCGGTAAACCCATGCTGCCGTCGAGCATCAAGCGGGCGAGCCTTCCATAGGCCTCGTCCAATTCTTGTTTGGGCGCGGCTTCAATCCACTTCGTGATCCACAGACCGCGGATTTGGAGATCCTTGAAGATGAGCAAGCCATTCGGAACCGTAAGTGGCCTGCGAGCCATCGCGCCGAAGGTCACGTGGATGCCGCCGGGCGCGAGCAGGTTCATCAGCCGCAACGCGCTTTCGCCGCCGACGCAGTTGAAGGCGAGCTTCGGCTTTTCAACGCCAGCCGCTTTCGCCCCTTCAAGTCCCGCGTCGTCATCCGTCACTACCACGTCCGCGCCGAGCGCGAGCAATTCCTCGCGCAGCTCCGCGCGACGTACGAGGTTCATCGTACGTAGCCCGAGTTCTTTCGCCATGGCGATCACGCAACGTCCCACGCCGGAGTTCGCCGCATTCTGGACGATCAACGAGCCGGGCTCGAGCGTGGCAAAGCCGGTGAGCAACCGCCACGCCGTCGCCGGATTCACTTTCAGCATCGCCGCTTGCAAGGGATCGAGTCCCGCGGGCAGCTTGAAGAGATTCTCCGCCGGCAATTGCACGTGCGTCGCCCAGCTCCCCGCGCGGCGCAGCACGATGGCACGGTCACCCGCTTGGAAATCCATCGACCGGCTCTCGACTACCTCACCGCAGCCTTCGATGCCCGGCACCGCGGGCAACTCCGGCTTCACGCCGTAAGTTCCCTCGATGAGATTCAGGTCCGCCGGATTCACTGGGGCCGCCAGGATCTTCAAGCGCACCTCGCCATCTGCTAGAGAAGGCAGATCAAGCGGCTCCAACCGTAATACCTCGTCGGGCTTGCCGAATTCGTGAAACCGGAGCGCTTGCATCAGGCTTCAATGAACACCGGAAAATCCGGGCACAACAGCGAACCTTCCAGCGGGCCCTCTTTTCCGATGAACCGCATGTCGCCGCTCTCGTCGCAGAACCAGACCTCGATCGCACCCGAGTCAAAATAGAGCGCCATCTTTTCCTCCATCTCCGCCTTGGTGTTCGAGGGCAAGATGACTTTGACGCAGATCTCGCCGGCTTCCAGGAAGCAGCGCGGATCAAAGGCACGGGCATAGCGAATCTCAGAAAACCACGCCACGTCGGCGGACTTCACGCCATCGGAAGTAGAGAGAGGACACTCGGTGAGCGCGCGACCTCCCAGCAAACGATCAAGCAGGATCGCGATCCGTGACTGGCGCGAGCTGTGGAAGGAGCCGGGAGGAGGTGACATGATGATGTGCCCGTGGCGGTCGGTCTCGAAGCGACCCGCGATCTTCGCGAGCTCCGGATCGGCAAGCAGCCGCTCCCAGACACGGAGATTGAACTCCATCTGGTCCTGCCGCGGCGGAAGCTGGATCGCGAGGCTCATGAAAGGAAGCTAGCGGGAATCCCCTCACATCGCAAGTTCACGGGAACAATCCCCGCTGCGCCTTCACGTCCGCCACCGTCTTGATCGCCAGCGCCTGCGCGGCGGTGCGGTGCGGGAGCTTGTGGCGCTCGACGAAATGCAGCACGCGGGAGAAGGCGTTCTCCAGCATCGTTTCAAGCTTCGTCAGGACCTCCCGCTCGGTCCACTGGAAGCGTTGCAGGTTCTGCACCCACTCGAAGTAAGAGACGGTCACGCCACCGGCGTTGCAGAGGATGTCGGGGATCACGAAGATGTCGCCGCGCTCATTGAGGATCGCATCGGCCTCGGGCGTGGTGGGACCATTGGCCCCCTCGGCGAGCACCTTGCATTTCAGCAGCGGCGCATTTTCGCCGGTGATGACCATGTCGGTGGCGGCTGGGATCAGAATGTCACACGGCTGGCAAAGCAGTGCCGCCGGATCGATCGGCTCGGCTTCCGCAAATCCCTGGATGCTGCCGCGCGAGGCCACGTGGTCGCGCAGCTTGCGGGTATCGATGCCGCCGGCATTCCAGATCGCACCGGTCACATCCGAGACCCCGAGGATTTTCACCTTGGAATTCGACAGCGAGTAGGCGGCGTACGAGCCGACATTGCCGAAGCCCTGCACGACGGCCGTGGCCCCCTCGATCGGCAGGTTCAGCTTGTTCAACGCACGACAGGCCAGGAAGGCGACGCCGTGGCCGGTGGCCTGCGTGCGGCCGGCCGAGCCTTGGAGCGAAAGCGGCTTGCCGGTCACGATGCCCGGGACCAAACGCCCCGCGTGGGTCGAGTAGGTGTCGGTCATCCACGCCATGGTCTGCTCATTGGTGCCCATGTCGGGGGCCATGATGTCGATGTCCGGGCCGATGAAAGGGATCATCTCCATCGTGTAGCGGCGGGTGATGCGCTCGAGCTCGCCGTGGCTCATCGTGCGAGGATCACAGGTGATGCCGCCCTTGCCGCCGCCGAAGGGCAGGTCCATCAGCGCGCATTTCCAGTTCATCCACATCGCCAATGCGGCGACCTCGCCGAGGTCGACGTTCGGGTGGTAGCGCAGGCCGCCCTTCACCGGCCCGCGGGTCAGGTGGTGCTGCACGCGGTGGCCGAAATAGACTTTGACCGAGCCGTCGTCATGGCGGATCGGCACGGTCACGGTGATCAGTCGCTTGGGCCACTTGGTGCGCTCGCGCAATTCGTCGCTGAGGCCGAGGAAATCGGCCACTCCGTCGAATTGCGTGGCCGCCATGGCGAAGACCGGGTTTCGCAGAAGTTCGTCGCGCATGGGATCTTTCTAACCGTGGATCGGAGGATGCCAACGAATCCTTTGCTCGGGAACGATTCCTGCCGAAACTGTCGCCAATGACCGCCCGTGACCTCGTCCTCCCGTCGTTCTTCGGAGATGCCCTCGCCCTCGGCCCGCACTGGGTCTATGACCCGGCCAAAATCGCGGTGTGGTATCCGGGCGGCATCCGTTCCTATGACGCGCCCCGTAGTTCGTACCACCCCGCCAGCAAGGCGGCCGGCGACTTGACCCACTACGGCGACCAGACGCTGGCGCTGCTGGAGTCGTTGGCGGGGGCCGGCGGCAGCCTGGCGAACTGGCCAGCCGATTGGCGCCACTGGGCGGAAACGATCCGCGACGACAAGAGCAGCTACTTCGATGGCGCGACCCGCGGGACGCTGGAAAACCTCGCCGCAGGCGTCGCGGAGCCTTCGGACTCCCACGATCTCGGCGGTGCGGCGCGCATCGCCCCGCTGTTTGCCTTCACCCGTGAGGTGGAAACCTTGGTCCCGCTGGCCCGGGCGCAGACCGCGCTGACCCATGGCGACCCGCAAGTCATCGATGCCGCCGAGTTCTTCGCCCGTGCGGCACTTTCAATCGCCGGGGGCGCAGGCTTCGAGGAAACCTTCGACGAAGCCGCCTCGCATCCCTACGACGCGCTGCCAGCGATCGACTGGGTCACGCTCGGCCGTGATGCCGCGGATGGCGATCTCGCGGCGCAAGCCGGCGCGCTGGGCCTCGGCTGCGGCATCGGCGGGGCGTTTCCGATCACCCTCGCGGTGGCCTTCCGCCATGAGGCCGACCCGGTGGCGGCGCTGTCGGCGAATGCCATGCTCGGCGGCGACTCCGCCGCGCGGGGCCTGTTGTTAGGCCTGCTGTTGGGTGCCCGCCATGGGGCAGCGGCATTTCCCGCGGAGTGGAGCAGCGGCCTGCGCTCGATCGAGACGATCGAGCGCTTGCTACCCCAGTGAACCATCAGGCCACTGGCTTCAGCAGGTAGCCGGCGACCCAGCCTTCCTCGCCAGAGGCATTGCGGCACCAGTGCCAGCCGTGGATTTGCTTGAGCGATTCCAGCTCGTCCCCGCGGTGGATCACCAGCGTGGTCGGGTCAAAGGATTCCATGGCGGCATAGCGCCCTTCGCCCAGCGGCTCCAGGATGTCCTCGGGCACGTAGCCGTCGTTGTTGCTGTCGTCCTCCGCCCACACCCAGCCGGGCCACGCGCGATCGACCGGACCGACGGTCACTTCATCGCCCGGCACCAGGCGGATCGGATTCGTGTCCTTTTCCTCGTAGTCGGCATTGGCAGTGAAGCGGGGCATGCGGAAATGCTGACCGTAAACCGCCGCGGGAGTCGATGCCCGAAAACGGCATGGAGATCAGGCTCAGGCCTCCCCACCGATGCGACGGCGACGAAGCAGACCCAGGACGCCCGCCAAACCCAAAACACCCGCGGCAGTCGGTTCCGGGATGGCCTGCGCGGTCTGAATGGTCGGACCGGCGACCGAAGTTTGCACGGCACTGGAAATGAGAGCCATGTCAGCGCTAGGCTTCGGTCCGCCCTGCGGGCTGGAGACCACGCTCACCGAGCCGGTCGTCGGGCTGATGACGTTCGCCTGATAGTAGTTGGTGACCGTCGCCTCCTGATAGGCGGCGTCGAAAACCATCGCGTTGATGACGTCCACGCCTGAGGCCAGCGCCGCATTGCGGGCGGCCCTCGTCGCGTTCGCGTCCGCCTGATAGAAGCCGGTCGCGTCGTCGATGATCGTGATCTGCTGGACGGTCCCGTTCGAAGGGGATGCAGCCATGTGGTTCGTCGCCGAAGTCAAGGCGTTGACGTAGCTGACGCCCCAGCCGGTGTTCGGATAGGCGATGCTCCGCACGCTGTTGGCGAAATTGAAGAAATCCTGCTGGGTGGTCAGCTCGCGCCACGTGATCACCACGGGGTTGGTCGGCAGGTTGTAGAGCATCACCGAGGACGCGATCTTGCCGTAAACCCCGCCTTGGGTCACCGCGGCGTAAAAGCTCTGGCTCTCGAAGGACTTCGCGACGTTGTCGAGGATCAGGTTGAAGTCGCTCTGGGAGTAGGTCTGCGCATCGACCAAGATCAACAGCTCGGTATCCACGTTGCCGGCATTCGACGGAAGGACGAGCGCACAGGCAGCAGCAAGGGCCAGCAAGCCGGACCGGACCCGGGAACAAGGGAGGGAGAGGGAGGTTGTCACGGATATTTTAAAATTTAGTAAAACCAGATTACTTAAATTTACTAAGTTTTCAATGGTTTTTTCCGCGCAGGGAGCCGGCGGCGGGATTTTTATGAATCGCCGCTTTCGCCGAGGAACTTAATGGCTCACCTCGCCAGCGGCAACGAGACCACGAAGCACGCGCCGCCATTGGCCGCGTCCTCGTAATAAACATCCCCACCCATCGCCTTCACCAGCTCGTGGACGATGTGAAGCCCGAGACCGGTGGAGAGCTCGTTGCCGGTCGGGCGAGCGCTGAGGCGGGTGAATTTGCGGAAGAGCTTCGACCGCTCGTCCTCCCTCACACCCGGGCCTTGATCCTCGATCCGGAAGACCCCATCGCTGCCCTCGCTCGTCAGACGAACGCACACCCGCGAACCGGGCGGCGAAAACTTGATCGAGTTCGAAACGAGGTTTTCCAACGAGCACAGCAGCGAACGGCGGTCAGCGCGGACCGGAATCGTTTCAGCGGCGCACTCGAGGGTGACTTCGATTTCCTTGTTCGCCGCTTGTTGAGACAGCGCCTCCATCGCCTGCACGGCGTAATCGCGCAGGCACAGCGACGTCAGCTCGAGATGGGATTTCGCCTCCTCCAGCCGCTGGGTCTGCAGCAGCGAGGCGGTGATTTCCAGCGCCCGCGCCGCCGATTGGGAAATGCTGTCCACCAACCGCGCTTGTTGCAGCGACAATGAACCCGCCTCCTCTTCGAGCATCGCCGCGGCGAACATCACGCCTCCCAGCGGATTCTTGAGATCGTGCGCCACGATCTCCAGCAGATGGTTCCGCTCCTCCACCGCCGCCGACAGGCGCAGGCGCATCTGCCGCAGGTTCAGGTGGAGTTGGACGCGCGAGAGCAGCTCGGGGCCGTGGAAGGGCTTGGTGACATAGTCCACCGCTCCGGCAGCCAGCGCCTCGGTCACGAAGCTCTTGTCGGTGACCGCGGACAGGAAGATCACCGGCAGGCCGTGCCACTCGGGCTGGGAAAGCAAGCGCCGGCACAGGTCGAAGCCGGTCATTCCCGGCATCATCACATCCAGTAGCAGCAGGTCCGGCTTGGCCGTGCGCATCTTGGCCAAGGCCTCTTCCCCGCTGCCGGCCGCGATGACCTCGTGACCCTGCTTCAGCAGCAGCGGGCCGACGACCTGGATATTCCTCGGCTCGTCATCCACCACGAGGATGAGGGCGGGACCAGACGGCGGCGGCAACGGATCGAAGTCAGACATCGGCAACAAGCAATTCGATCACTCCGGGGAAAGCTTCCAGCAAACGGCCTGCCTCCGCGACATCCATCGTCCCGGCCGCGGTCGCCAGCCGGCGGGCGTAGTCTTCCAAGGGCGGGCAATGGTGGCTCTGCGCCAGCGCCGAGATCTCGCCCGCAAAGCCAGCCGTCGCCTGCGCCGGCACCAGCTTGATCAAGGACGCCAGCTTGGTCTCGCGCAGCCGCTCGAGGTCCGGGCGCAGCTCCGGCCACGTGCGATCGCTGGCCGCGATCACCACGGGCTCCGCGGCCTTGGGCCGGGCGGTGGCCGCCGCGGCGGGGACGGGTAAAAAGTGCGCGAGTTCCAGATAGAGCCGCTCCCGGCTGACCGGCTTGCTCGCGAAGCCGTCGAAGATCCGCTTGAGCTCCTCCTGTCCGTCCAGCAACGTCGAGGCCGACATTGCCACCACCGGGATGTGCTTGGTGGCCTCGTTCGCCTTCAGCATCGCGAGCGCGGCGCGGCCGTCGGTCATCGGCATCCGCAGGTCCATCAGCACTACGTCCGTTTTCTGGCGCAGGCACAGCATCACCGCCTGCTCGCCATTCTCCGCCTCCAGTATCTCGTGGTGAGTGCCTTGGAGGAAGCCACGGATCAGCTCGCGGTTCAACGGCACGTCGTCCACCACCAGGATCTTCGCGGGCGCGAGGCGGTTGAAGTCCACCACCCCGTCGCCAAGGCCGGCGTTGGTCTCCACGACTTGGCCGTGGCAGCGGCGCACCGGCACCCGCAGGTGGAAGATGGAGCCGTTATCCGGAGTGCTGCGCGCCCCGATGTCCCCGTTCATCAGGACGACCAGCCGCTCGCAGATGCTCAGGCCCAGCCCGGTGCCTTGGAACTGGCGACTCTGCTGGGATTCCACCTGATAGAAGGGGCGGAAAATGTCGCGCAGCTTGTCTTGGGCGATCCCGATGCCGGTGTCCTCCACCTCCACGGCCAGGAACATCTCGTCGCCTTCCCCTTCGCTCTCGCCCCGCATCGTCACGGCCACCCGGCCGTCGCGGGTGAATTTCACCGCATTGCCGATCAGGTTCACCAGCACCTGCCTCAGGCGCAGCGCATCGAAGAACAAGTAGGCCGGCACCGAGCGCTCAAGCCGGATCGAGAACTCCAGCCCCTTCTCACGCGCCCGGTAGGAAAACAGCGTCTCCAGACCGTCCGTGAACCGCTTCATCTCCACCGCTTCCGGATTCAACTCCAGCTTCGCCGCCTCGATCTTCGAGAGGTCGAGGATGTCGTTGATGAGCGTCAGCAAGGCACGGCCGCTGGTGACGATCGCGTGGGCGAAATGCTTGTTCTGGGGTTTTTCCACCGACTCGTGGAGCAGCTCGCCGAAGCCGAGGATGGCATTCATCGGCGTGCGGATCTCATGGCTCATCATCGCCAGAAAGTCGGTCTTGGCCTTGTCCGCTTGCTCGGCCTTTTCCTTCTCCAGCTCCAGCTTCGCCTCGCGCTCCTTCGCCATGAGGTAGAGCCCGAGCAGCACCACGCCGGTCACCCCCGCGAGCAAGGTCACGGCACCGGTGGTCACCACCACGGTATTGGTATCCTTGAAATTCTGCACCATCCGTCGTTGCCCCTCGGCCAGCAGATTCGCCTCCTCCAGGCGCATCGCTTCGATTTGCACCCGGATTTCATCCATCAGGGTGCGGCCCTCGCCGGTATCGACGATCGCCGCAGCGGCTTCGTATCCTTGCTTGCTCCGCACGTCGATTCCGCGCGCCAGCTCTTCCTTCTTCAGGCGGAGGGCATCCCGAACCCGCCTCATGCGATCCTGCTGGACGGGGCTTTTCCCGATCAATTCCGCCAGCACATCGATCCGCTTGTCCACCTCGCCCACTGCCGCATGGTACGGCGCAAGGTAGTCTTCCTGGCCAGTGATCACATAGCCGCGCTGACCCGTTTCGAGGTTGAGCATCGCGGTCAGGCAGTTTTCCAGTTCCATCATCACCCGGTGGGTGTGATCCACGCTCTTGGCGTCCTCGAGGATGGCACGGGTGTTCCGCACCGAGGTGACCGCACCGTAAATGATCATCACGAGCGCCACGAGGGCGGGAACCAAATAGCGGGCCTTCAAGTGCCGTCGCATGCGTTCGGGCTGCTTTCCGCTACACGGCACCATCCCGGCCGTTGAGCGACAAGCTCTTTCCTCCAAGCCGCTGGTTTCAAACGCATTCACCCGGGGACGACCCGCAGGCTTGTTCCCTGCGCCGGAATGGGCATCATCCGCCTCATCATGAAACGCTGGTCTGGTCTCCTTGCCGTGGCGTCGCTGGCCTCGGCCGCACACGCCCTCGACGGCAATGGCAATGCCCAGAGCGACGTGTGGGAGATGGTTTTCGGCGTTTCCAGCGAACTGGGGACGGACGATTCCGACGGCGACGGCTGGACCAATGCCCTCGAAAGCACCGCCGGCACCAATCCCTTCGACGGCACCTCGTTTCCCCGGCTGGAAATCACCACCCCCGGCGGCCTGCCGGTGCTGCAGTGGCAAAGCCTCGCCGGCAAGCGCTACACGATCCACACCGCGCCCGACCTCGTTTCGTGGTCGCCGCTGGAAACGGACATCGCCGGGACCGGCGGACCGCTCACTTGGCCGCTGGCCCCCCCCGCCGGCCGGGAATTCTTCAAGCTCCAGGCCTCCGACGCCGATTCGGATGCGGATGGCGTCAGCGATTGGGAAGAGCTGACGGTAGGGTTCAATCCGAGTTCCAACCGCACCGGCCGCTACGCGCAGCTCGACGCGCAGCGGGTCGCCGCGGGTCTGTCGGCGGCGAGCACCGTCACGGTGTCCACTTACGATGACACCTGCTCGGAGCGCTGGCCGGATCCCGCAGTGCTCGTGCTCCGACGCAGCGGCGGTCTGCGCCCCTTGGAGGTGAATTTCACCCTCGGCGGCACGGCCATCGCGTCCGACTACACGGCGTCGATCTCCGGCACGGTGGCCTATTTCGCCCCCGGCCAGCGCGAGGTCTTCGTCACGATTTCTCCGCTCGACGACAACCAACCCGAGGAACCGACCGAACCGGCGGAAACCGTGACGCTCACCCTCGAGACCGGGACGGGCTACGACGTGGGCACCGCGAACTCGGCCAGCGCCACCATTCTCGATGAAAGCGGTCCCTCGGCAAAAGAGGCCGCCCGCTTCCTCATCCAAGCCGCCTTCGGACCCGATCAGGACTTGGCCGACGATCCGGATCAGATCCCGGAGAACGTCGAGGAAGTCATGGCGATGGGCATCGAGGCGTGGATCGACGACCAGATGACGCGCCCGATCGGCTACCTGCTGCCGATGGCCCAATGGCAAAACGAGCAACCCTCCAGCGGACCTAACAACGCGGAGATCTGGAACAACCGCAAGATGAACGCTTGGTGGGGCCGCGCAATGGGCCTGCCGAAGCTGCGGCCGGATGCCACTGAGGAGGAGGAACAACTCCCCGACCCCCTGCGCCAGCGCGTGGCCTTTGCGCTCAGCCAGATCATGGTCATTGGCGATCGCATGGAACGGCTGGCCACCGAGCCGGCGGCGATGACCCACTATTACGACAAGCTCTTGGAAGGCAGCTTCGGCAACTTCAGGACGCTGCTCAAGGACGTGGCCCTCCACCCCTGCATGGGGCAGTACCTCAGCCATCTCGCGAACCGGAAATCCAACCCCACGGCCAAGACCTTCCCCGACGAGAATTTCGCCCGGGAGATCATGCAGCTTTTCAGCATCGGCCTGTGGATGCTGAACCCCGATGGCACCCGCATCCTCGATGGCCAGGACCGGCCGATCCCGACCTACGACAACGACGACATCACCGAGTTCGCCAAGGTCTTCACTGGTCTCTCCTACGGCCAGCTCACCAACGGTAATCCCGCCAACTTCGGTGCTTACGACGGTGACTTCACCGTCCCGATGAAGGGCTGGGACAGCGAGCATGACCTCGGGCCGAAGAACCTTCTGTTAGGTGCGACAACCCCGGAACGCGAGCCCAGCCCGGGCAGCACCGGCACCGCCACCATGGCCGACGTGGATGCCGCGATCGACTGCCTCTTCAATCACCCGAATGTCGGCCCCTTCATCGGCCGCCTGCTGATCCAGCGGCTGGTCACGTCGAATCCCTCGCCCGAGTACATCGGCCGCGTGACGGCTGCCTTCAATGCCGAGCCACGCGGCGACATGGGCCGCACGGTGAAGGCCATCCTGATGGACCCCGAAGCACGCGATCCCGCCAAGATGAGCGATCCGACCTTCGGCAAGATGCGCGAGCCGTTCCTGAAGGTCGTCAATTTCGCCCGCGCTTTCAATGCCACCTCCGCAGAGGGCTGGTACTACCTGTCGGGCTTCAATGCGGCTCACGTCGAGGAGCCGCTGAATTCCCCGAGCGTCTTCAACTTCTACCTGCCGACCTACACGCCACCGGGCGTCCTCTCGCAGAATGGATTGGTGGCTCCCGAGATGCAGATCATCAACGCCTCGTCTGGCGTCACCGCACCGAACTACTTCTGGAACGCGGTCAACGGCCAAGTCGGCGAAACCGCCCGTGCGGAACGGCAGGTCAAACTCAGCCTCGAGCAAGAGATGCTCCTGAATATCCCATCGCTCGAGGTCGATGAGGACGGGCAGACCGACGTCCAGCCGCTCGACCCCGATCCTCTCCTCCGCCGCCTCGACCTCGTGCTCACCGGCGGCACCCTCACGCCGCAGAGTTTCCAGATCATCCGCGAGGCTCTCGCACGCATCGGTCCCGGTGGCTGGGATTGGCATGAGAACCGGCTGAAGCTGGCGATTTACCTGATAGTCTGCAGCCCCGAGTTCTCGGTGCAGCACTAGAGGGTGAGAACGAGCAATAGGCCCCCGGTAGGGATGCACCATGCATGACCGCGGCGGATTCCGGGAGCGCCGGAGATGCCCCCGGATATTTGTACGGTCGCTATTCTACAGTGAGTTACGCAGCCATCCCGCGGACGCCCCGAGGCCGTGGCATGTCGTCTGCGAAAGGCGGCCAACGCTGCCCACCAAGAATTGATGGGCAAAAATCGATCATACCATGAAGACCAAGCTCAAACCAATCGCCCTCCTTCTCGCCCTGGCCGCACTGACTCCGGTGACGTTCGCGCAGGAGGCGAAAAAGGAAGAAAAGAAGCCCGCCGCTACTGAAAAAGCGGCGGCAACTCCTGAACCGGGATCCATCGCCGCCTCACTCCGAGATGGGGCTACCTTCTCGATCCTCACCAAGGCGCTGCAAGTGACCGAGCTCGACGTCACGCTCGGCACCAAGGGCACCTACACGGTGTTTGCCCCCACCGACGAGGCATTCGCCAAGCTGCCTGAGGGCGCACTGGACAAGCTGCTGCTACCCGAAAACAAGGAGAAGCTCCGCTCGCTGCTTCTTTACCACGTAATCCCCGGCAGCTTCGCGCTTGCCGATCTGAAGAACGGCGAGCTCAAGACCATGAACGGCGAGAAGGTGGAGGTCGACGTGAAGTCGGAAACCAAGGAGGTCGAAGACTCGAAGATCTTCAAGGCCGACGTGGTCGCCACCAACGGCGTCATTCACTCCATCGACAAGGTGATGGTTCCCGAGTCGCTCGACGGCTTCGCGGGACTGGATGAAGAATAAAATTTCTCCGTCCAACTGATCCAATGGCCTCCGCGGTTTCACTGCGGGGGCCATGATCGTTTCAGGGACCACCGTCCGGGAACCAACGCTTCATCGCCTCGCGAAATGCGGTCGCGTCCCCTTCGCTCGGCAGCCCGTTCAGGATCGTAGCGAAAGCCTCGGGAGAAGGGGCATCATAGCCAGAGAGCCCCCCGAGGATCCGCTTGCGCTGGCATCCGCAAGTTCATCCGACAGCCACCGGACAGCTTCCTCCTCGCCCTCAAGCAGCGGCTCGCGAGGCCGAGGTCGATGCGGGCTCTGCCCCTTTGGTCGGAAGACGAGGAGCCGTTTCCTCCTCACCTGACATTCCGCCCAGAACGAGTCCGGACGGCAACGCCACGGCGAAGGGCAGCAGAATCTGGAGGAACAGACGCTTCATTCGGATAACTGACGCACATCACTGGAGTTTATTCGATGGTACTTCCAGCGGTTTCCCACACCGCCAGAAACCGTTGTGCCTGTTGTGGATCATTCAAAAGCACCTGGCCGCCTGCTAGAGATCCCGCCGCGGTAAATTCGGGCCCAGACTTCTCCTTCCGCAGGATCGTCAGCCTCCCCTTCAGATTCGACGCGGACTTCTTCAGCAGCTCCAGCGCGACCCGGCCCATTGTCATCCGCACGTTGAGTTCGATGACGTGCTTCAATGCCAGCGACCCATCCGGCAAGCGATGGACCATCGCATCCACACCGAGCGGCCCGACATAGCCGGGCACGACCTTCGAAAGCGCGGCGGGGATCTTCTCCTGATACCACCGCATCACATGGGCCTCGCGATAAAGGAACGCGGCCACCCCGGGATCGAGCAGGTTCGCCCACTTCGGGCCGACGCGGGTACCGGTGTAGCGGCCCGCGGCGTCGTTCTCGATCACGGTCAGGCCGATGAGATCGGCTTGGCCGCTGGCATCCATTTCGTAGAGCGCGGAGAAATCGGTCACGCGCTCGAGCCACGGTTCGATGACCACGCCGCCGTGGGTCGCGATGGTGTTGCGCAGCCAGTTGCGTGTCGCCTCCGCGGGGCTGTCGCGATTGATCCGCTTGTGACCTTGGCCGGCACGGGAGAAGAGGGCCTTCGCAAGCATCTCGGAGTCATCAAGCCGCGCGTCGATCGCCGTCCACGCGTCGTCCACATTGCGATGGAGTATCGATGTCTCGGATAAACCTAGTACTTGTTCCAGCCGGAGGCCGATCTCTTTCGACAGCCACTCCCGGGCCACCGACTCACGCCACTGCCATGACACATTCGGTGAAACGTCGCCTGCCAGATCCTCGAAGAGTTTGCTCGCCTCGGGCGACCATGCCCATGGCCGCAGCCCGCCGAGCTTCCGCCCGCGCAATTCTTCCACGGTCGCGATCTCCGGCAGCTCGAAACCCGCTTTCTTCAAGGACGCCAGATGCTCGCGCGACGGCGGCTTTCTCAGCACCGCCACGTCATCCTTGCGACACCAGCCGGCGATCAGCATTTCCAGGTCCTCTTCAAGCGCCACGGCCGTCTTGTCCGGCTGATAGCGGCCGGGCATCGCATAACCTTCGGCATTCGGATTGAACCAATGCACCACCGGCGTCCGGCCGCGCGATTGCTCGCAGACTTCAAGGTGGCGGATGAAGTCATCGTCCAAGCCCGCCAGTTGACGGCCCTCCGCATTGAAGGGTGCCACGCCCTTCGCGCGCGCTGCGGTCAGCGGGAAAACCAGCGACTTCCGGAACGCTTCCCAATCCGTGCTGCCGCGCTCCTTCCACTTGCGGAACCACTTCACGCCATGGCCCACGTGGCCGATCTCATCCTGATAGATTTTCTCCAGCACCGCCGCGGTTGCCGTATCCCCGGCCTGGCGGAAGAGCCCGCCGTAGTGCTTCGAGAAATCGAGGTTCGCCTGCTCGAAGGTCAGGTTCAGCCGCGTGACGAAATCCATCGGCGTCTCCATCGGCGCGACGATCCGCCAGAAGTAGTCGTTCACCGGCAGCTCGCCGAAGGCGATGCCGCACTCCTTCATGCGGCGCACGTACATCAGCGCGTGCATTTGCTCCTCGCGCATCGCCTCGTACACTCCGGCGCGGTATTCCTTGGGCGCATCCGGGAATTTCAGCAGCACCAGCGCCATCAGCTCTGCGGCCAGCAACTCGTGATTCGCCAGGAAGTGCAGCATCACGCCGCGCTCGCGATCATCATCGAGGCGATGGATGCCGGGGAACTCGACCCGCACGCCCTTCGCATGGATGCGTAGCTCCGGCGGTCGGCCCGGCGCCTCCGGCGTCGCGATGGCCACTCCGGGCGCCTCATCGCTCGCATGCTTCGGAGCAAGCGCGAGCTTCTCTTCGAGCGTCTGCGCGAAGAGCACGCGTTCGGCGGCTTCCCTGATCTGCACGGCGGAGACGATGCCTCATCGCGGTGCGGCGCAAAGCCCGAATCGATCGCGACTCCATTGCAAGCTTGCGGACATCGCCTGCCCTTTGCTTTCTTGGGATAAATGATATCACCTCGCCCCCTCCTCTGGCTTGCCGCTCCAGTCATCGCCAGCACCGCCATGGTGTCCTGCAACGACGGCTCCAAGGCGGCCGCGGAACGCGCGCGGCAGGAGCTTTCCGACAAGGAAACCGAGGTCGAGGAACTCAAGAGCCAGCTCGGCAAGCTCAAGACGGAAGTCGAGGCCGGCAAGAAGGCGGGCGAGAAAGCCGACGCCACGCTCAAGGAGCTCGAAAAGGCCCGCGAAGAGAACGAGACGCTGAAAGACGAGGCCGAGGAGCTTCGCAAGGCAAACGAAAAACTGCAGGACGAGGTGACCGCGAAGGTCCGCCACCGCGCCATCGGTGAAAAGCACGAGCGAATCGCATCGCCCAGCGGCAAGGTCTATCGCCAGGTGGTCATTCGCAAGGTGGACGATGCCGGAGTTTCCTTCGGCCATGAAGCGGGTGCCTCCACCCTCGACGAAAAAAGTGCTCCGGCCGCGTGGGTGCAGCGCTTCCGCCTCGGCGTGCGCCCGCCCGAAGCGCCGCCTGCTTTAGCGGCCGCCGATGCTGCGCCGGCCCCGGCCGCTCTTCCCAAGGGCGGAGGCAAGACGGACAAGCACGCCGTCGTCCGCTCGAAGTTGCCCGGCGTGCTTTTCATCGGAAGTGAGAAAACCAAAGGCAGCGCTTTCATCGCCACCCGCGATGGCACCACCTGGCTCTACACGGCCGCCCACGTGCTCACGCAGGGCAAGGGCCTCACTGTCAAGAATGCCGATGGCGCGACCTTGACGGAATTCGGAAAGTGCGAGGTCGCCACGGACTGCGATCTGGCGCGCATCGAGGTCAGCGTGAAGGAAGGACTCGCCCTCAGCGTGGTGAAGCCGGGCACCGTCACCACCGGTCAGGAGATCGTCGCGGTGGGGAATAGCGGGGGGTCGGATGTGCTCACCCTTCTCAACGGCAAGGTCGTCGCGCTCGGCCCGAAGGAAGTCGAGGTGTCGGCCTCGGTCATCGGAGGCAACAGCGGCGGCCCGGTGATGATCCAGGAAACCGGCGAAGTCGTCGGCGTGGTTTGTCGTGCCGAGGCGCCCCGTGAGGACGTCTGGTCGGCAGGCACCGATTTTTCGCAAGTCCGCCGCTTCGCCTCGCGGATCGACCGCGAGGTCCCGTGGCGGGCCGCCTCCTTGGACAGCCTGCGGACCGAGAACCAACGGATCTCCACCTTCGATTCCCGGACCCGCCTCGTCTTCGCGATGGCCGCGCTCGAGCCCGGCCAGAACGGCCTGCGGCTCGACATGCAAGTCGCCGGTGGCAAGGGACCGACGGTCATGTCGATCTTCGCGGAGCACAAGGACGTCGCCCCCGTGCAGCGCCTGATCCAGATGAACAAGCAGCTCGCCGAGAAGCAGCTTCGCTCCTCCGAGCGCGACCTGAAGAAGCGCTTCGCCGGCTTCTATCAGGACGTCCTGAACCTCGTCGGCAACGACACGTCGAACTTCACTCCCGAGCATTTTTCCTACGTCAACCGCAAGGAGGCCGAGCTGTCGCTGAAGTGGCGGAACGAAGCCACCAAGCTGCTCACCGCCGCCGCCAACGCCCTCGGCCGGTGACCAAATCCCAGTAGCCGCACTCCAAGTGTAAGTAGTCCCGGCTTCAGCCGGACTCGCGGGACGTGCGAGCCGTTTTCCTCGTTCAGTCTGGCTGAAGCCGGGACCACGTACGCTTTAAGCGAGCCGTCAGCGTGCTGCCCTCACCTTCGCCGCCTTGAGCTGCCCGCAACCCGCGGCGACATCGATCCCGCGGCGCTGGCGGAAGGTGCAGGGGAAACCTGCATCTAACAAGATTCGCTGGAATTCACGGCCCGACTCCACTGCCGCCGCCGTGCCGTCGAAGCCGGTGGTCGGATTGAGCGGGATCAGGTTCACGTGGGCTTCCATGCCCTTCAAAAGTTCGGCCAAGCGGTGCGCCGTATCCGGCGAATCATTCTTTCCGGCGATGAGCGTCCATTCGAAGAAGATCCGCTTGCCGGTGACCTCGCCATACTTGCGACAGGTGGCGATGAGTTCGGCCAGCGACCACTTCTTGCTCGCGGGCACCAGCGCCGAGCGCTCCTCCTCGGTCGATCCGTGAAGACTGACTGCGAGCCGGTATGGCTGCCCTTCCTCGGCGAGACGCAGGATGCCAGGTACGACGCCCACCGTACTAATCGAGATTCGAGACGGGCCGATGCTGGTCCCGCGGACATTGGAAAGGATGCCGAGCGCCTGGATGACCGAGTCGTAGTTGTGCAGCGGCTCGCCCATGCCCATCAGCACCAGATTCCGGATCCGTTTGTCCGGCTGGGTCGCAGCCAGCACACGGCGCGCGTGCAGCACCTGCGCCACGATTTCTCCCGGGCGGAGGTGGCGGACAAATCCCATCTGGCCGGTGGCGCAGAAGACGCAGCCCATCGCGCAACCGGCCTGACTGCTGACGCAGGCGGTGAAGCGACCGTCATAGCCCATCAGCACCGTCTCGGTCGTCTGGCCGTCGCGATGCCTGAGCAGGAATTTCCGGGTCAGCCCGTCGGAGCTGTGCGTTTCATCCACGACTTCGGGCGCATCCAGGAAGAACGCCTTGCCCTCGCCGACATGGCTTTCCACCCATTCCTTCAGCGGCGGGGAGAAGTCGCGAGACGCGAGATCGAGCTCATTCTCCCGCAGCACCGCGCGCCACAGCGCCTTTGCATGGTGCGCGCTCAGGCCGGATGCGCGCAGCACCCCCTCGATCTCGTGAAACGAGAAATCGTGAAGGGATCGTGGCGTCGGCGTGGTCATGGACGCCCCCTCCATCCCCTCGCCGAGGGGTGGCATCAAGCCAGATTTATCCATGGAGTCATGCTTTCGTTGGAATCATGAGCCGCTTTTCCTCGAAAATCCGTGATCTCGTGCCGTAGATCGGAGCCGCACTCGAGCCCATGAAATCCACCCTTTCACTCGCCCTGATCGCCACCGCAGCCGCTGGCCCGCTGGAAATCCGCTACGACCGGCCACCCGGCGCGACCCAGTCCGGTGGCGGCGGAGCCTCGTTTGGCGACGCGAATTCCGCGACCTCTTCCAACTGGGAGGGCGGTGCCCAACCGGTCGGCAACGGCCGCATCGGCGCGATGATCTTCGGCAACCCTTCCCGCGAGCGCATCCAGTTCAACGACATCACGCTTTGGACAGGCGGCGACAATCACTCCGGCGGCTACGACGTCAACGAATTCGGCTGCTACCAGAATTTCGGCGACCTGTTCATCGAACTCGATGGTGCGGCCTCGGCTCATCCCCCCGGGACCTGTGCCAGCGGTCAGGTCCCCTACAACGCCAACGAAGGCCCGGCGGCCGCGGCCGATGGCAACGCGGCCACCAAGTGGTGCATTGAGCCCAAGGGCAAGGACGTGGTCTGGCAGATCGAGTTGCCCGAGGCGGAGATCATTCACACCTACGCCTTCACCTCCGGAGGCGACGTGCCGGAACGCGATCCGCAGCAGTGGCGGCTGGAAGGTTCGCTCGATGGCAAGACGTGGAACGTGCTGCACGAGATGAAGGACCAGAAGCCCTTCGCCGGTCGTGGTGAAACGAAGAACTTCACCCTCCCGCTCGGCGGCAAGCGAGCGCCGCTCAAGCACTATCGCCTGACCTTCCCGCCGAATCCCGGCGTCAGCCATTTCCAGCTCGCCGAAATCACGCTCGGCAAGCCGCCCGGCGCGCCGGAGAACTACTCGCGGACGCTCGACCTGGCGACCGGCGTCCACACCGTGACTTGGAAGGCCGGCGACGCCACCATCACCCGCGAGACCTTCGCCAGCCACGCGGACGATGTGATCGTGGTGAACTTCCGCTCGACCGGAAAGCTGGCCGGCAAGCTCCGGCTCGCCGGTGCCCATGGCGAAACCACCAGCGCGAATGCCAGCGCGCTCGCCTTCACCGGCGAACTCTCTAACAAGCTCCGCTATGCCGCACGGGTTGCAGCCACCAGCGAGGGCGGCACCTTGGCGGCAAAGGAGAATGCGCTCACCTTCCGCGACACCGGCGCGCTCACCTTGATCCTCTCCGCCGGCACCGACTACGCCATGGACCCGGCCAAGAAGTTCCGCTCCGGTGCGGATCCGGTGGAAGCCGCTGCCGGCAAGGCGAAGGTCGCGCTTGCCCGCAAGTACGATGACCTTCGTACTCGTCACGTGGCCGAGTTCCAGAAGCTCATGGGCCGCGTGACGCTCGACCTCGGCGAGGCCAAGGCAGGCGACATCAAGGTCCGTCTGGAGGCCTACAAGAAGGGCAGCGAGGACCCGGCGCTCGAAGCGCTGATGTTCCACTACGGCCGCTACCTGCTGCTGTCCTCCTCGCGCCATTCGCTGCCGGCCAACCTCCAAGGCCTGTGGAACGACAGCAATAAGCCGGCCTGGTATGCCGACTACCATACCAACATCAACATCCAGATGAACTACTGGCAGGCCGAGCCGGCGAACCTCGCCGAGTGCGCGAAGCCGCTGCACGACTGGGTGATCGCCAGCATCCCCGGCAGCCGCGCTGCCACGGTGAAGGCCTTCGGCGAGAAGACGCCCGGCTGGACCATGCGCACCTCGGTGAACGCTTCCGGCGGCAATGGCTGGGAGTGGAATCTGCCCTCGTCCGCGTGGCTCGCGCGGCATTTCTGGGATTACTACGCTTTCACCGGTGACGCGAAGTTCCTCAAGGAGAAGGCCTGGCCGATCTTCACGGACGTCTCGGAGTTCTGGCTCGATCACCTCGTGGAAAAGGACGGCAAGCTGGTCGTTCCGAAGGGTTGGTCGCCCGAGCACGGTCCGCGCGAGGATGGCGTCGCCCACGACCAACAGATCGTGTGGGATCTCTTCACCTTCACGCTCGATGCGGCGAAGGAACTCAAGATCGACGACGCCCTGACCAAGAAGATCAGCGCAGCCCGCGAGAAGCTGTTAGGCCCGCAGATCGGCTCGTGGGGCCAGCTGATGGAGTGGACGACCGAGCGACCGGACCTGGAAAAGAGCGGCCATCGCCACACCTCCCACCTTTACGCCGTCTATCCCGGCAACCAGATCAACGTGAGCCGCACCCCGGACCTCGCGAAAGCCGCCGCGCTGTCGCTCGAAACCCGTGGCACCTCCGGTGACTCGCGGCGCTCGTGGACCTGGGCTTGGCGCACCGCACTGTGGGCGCGCCTCGGTGAAGGCGACAAGGCGCAGGCGATGATCCGCGGCCTGCTCACCCACAACACGCTCGATAATCTTTATACCACCCACCCGCCATTCCAGATCGACGGCAACCTCGGCATCACCGCCGGCATCTGCGAGATGCTCGTGCAATCGCACGCCGGTGAAGTGGCGATCCTGCCGACCTTGCCGAAGGGCTGGCCGACCGGTTCTGTCAAAGGCCTGAGCGCGCGCGGGGGCTTCGAGGTGGATGCCGCGTGGAAGGAGGGCAAGCTCTCCGAAGCGACGCTGAAGTCCCTGTTAGGAAAGGAACTGGTGCTGCGCCTGTCCGGCAATCCCGCGAAGGTCACGCTCACCCGTGGCGATGGCAAGGCGGTTGAACTCGCCGCGAAGGACGGCGTGTTCCGCCTCCCCACCACGAAGGGCGAGAGCTATCGGGTGGCATTACCCTGATGGTTCGATTCAAGTTGAAAGTAGTCCCGGCTTCAGCCGGACTGAATCGTCCAAAGAGCCTCGCATAGCCAGAGTCCGGCTGAAGCCGGGACAACACGCCCTTGAAGCGGGACTTCTCTGAAAAACAAGAAAGCACCGGCCCCACGGCCGGTGCTTCGTTTAACCCAATTTGTTACCCAGGAGAGGACTCAGTTCTCGGTGCCGCTGACGCGGACGAATTTCTTCGCGCCATCGACGGGCACGGTGGCTTCCATGCGGGTGTAGTCCGCTGGCACACCGTTCTGATCAGTCGCCACTGCAGGGGTGACGCCACTGGCCGGCCAAAGGACCTCGGTCAGCGTCGTGCTTTCCTGAAGCTGATAGGTCGCGCCGGTAGTCCGTTGGTTCCACCGGACGATGAGGTTCGTGGCAGAGCCAGCCACCTGAACCAGCGCGCCATTGTTGGCCACCGGTGACGTGCCAAAGAGGTATTCGCTCTCGTTGGTAAAGCCGTCGCCGTCAGGGTCATCAGCGCGGTCGCGATCGTCGGGATTGGTGATCTGCGCGGCCCAAGCCACGTAGGGATTCGCGACTCCACCAGTGATGACGAAGAGGGTGCCGGTGCCCTCCAGCCGATCGCTGGTGTTCGGTGCACCGGAGCCGACCGCCCCCCACACGCCCGCCGCCATCTGGGTGCCCGCGAGCGTGAGCGTGTCCACGGTGTCCTGCGCCGCATGATTGAGACGGAGCAGCGCATCGGTCGCCACCGTCACGTCGCTGTCGTCGGCGAAGAACGGCGCTTCCACGATGAGACGGCCGCCATTGACGGTGGTGTTGCCGGTATAGCCGACGTTCAAGGGCAGGGCCGAAGCGGCAAGGGTGATGTCGTTGCCGAAGACCTTGGTGACGTTCGCGGCCCCTGTGATCGGACCACTCAGCACCATCGCTCCGCCACCGGCATCGAGGCTAACATTGCCTTGGAAGGCGAGCGCTCCGGTCCAGGTGCCCGTGCCGGCACCTTGGTTGTGAAGCGTGCCGCCGCTTTCCACCGTGACCGGAGTCGCGATGGAAAGGACGCCGAAGGTGCCGACGCGCGCGCCGCTCTTCACGGTGACCGTGCCAGTCGCGCCGCCCCAGGCATTCGCGGTATTCTCCGCCCACACGGTGCCGGCGTTGATCACGAAGTGGATCGGGGTGCCGCTGGCATCGCCGCGGAAGCCCATGTCGCAGGTGCCAACCTTGGTCAGCGTGTGGCCATTGCCGGTGATGGTGCCCCCGCCCGGTGCGATGTCGAAGCGGCCGGCACTGCTGCCGATGGTGGCATTGCCCGTCAGGGTGAGGTGCTTCACGCTGGAATTGAAACCGGCGACGGTGGCGGAGGAATTGATGATCGCACCCGCACCTCCGGGCCCGCTGCCGGCCAGGGTGTAGGAATGGATGGCACCGGGGGTCTTGCCGTTGAGGTCCACCTGCCCACCCGCGGCGATGGCGATGCCAGAGGTCGCGCCGAATGCCTGGTTGTCGCCGAACTTCAGCACGCCCGAGTTCACGGCGATAGGGCCGGTGAAGGTGCTGGAAGTTCCACCGAGGGTCACGGTGCCCGTGCCATTCACGGCGAAACCGGTGCCGCCGGCAAAGCCCGAGCCTGCGCCATCGATGAGCCAGTCCTGCGCGCCCGCGAACGACACCGTGCCGGCCTGGATATTCCCGCTGAGAAGTACGGTGGTTACCGTACTAGTGTCATTGAAGGCGACATTGTCATTCGCCGCGAAGGCCACGTCCGCGTCCGAGGCGTCCTTGAAATTGAGATCCGGGGCGGTATTTCCCCAGAATGCGCTCTCGCCGCCGGTCCACGTGAGATTGCGGGCCACCGGCGGCGGGCCGACTCGAATGACGCCGGTGCCGGCGAAGAAGGTGTCGTTCACATTCGTCGCGGTGGACGCCGATGAGCCCCAGGTGCCCGCTCCGGCCGGAGTGCCGCCCAGATCGAGTTCATCGACGATGTCCTCGATGCCATGAGCGAGATCGACCAACGCATCGGTGGCGATGGTGAGCTTGCTGCTGTCGTGCAAAAACGCGGCGTTAAACACCAGCGTCCCGGCGGTGACCTTCGTGTCGCCCGAGTAGGTGCAGGCACCGCTCAGGATGAGCGAACCGGTGCCGAGTTTTTCCACGCCACCGACGCCGGAAAGCGGACTGGTGGTGGTGACGTCGAAGCCGTTGCTATCGAAGCGCATGCCGCCGGCCAGCAGGTTGACGGATTGGTTTCCACCGGTGCCGGTGAACCCGGCGAAGTAGTTCGCGCTCGCTCCCTCGGCAACGATCTTGCCGCCGTTGAGATTGAGCGAGCCATTGCCCGCACCGAAGCGTTGGATGCCGGATGCGGTGACAGTGCCGCCGTTGATGTTGAAGGCATTTGCCATGTTGCTCCCGACGACGCCACCGAAGTTCGGCGCCCCGCCCACCCAGATCGGCGCGGCAGCGGCAATCCCCGCCGTGTAGCTCAGGGTGGCATTGTCCTGGATCGTTACCACGCCAGAGCCCGTGCCGCGGCCGATGGCGAAGTCGGTGGTCCCGTCTTTCCGGACATAGGTCCACGAGGCGCTGTCCTTCAGGACGAGTACCCCGCTGCCGTTGTTATTGCCGCCGATCCAGAGCTCGCGGCCATTGCCGTTCTGATCCATTTGGACGGCGGCGCTGCCGGAGACGGTCATGGTCGCACCGGTCACTCCGGCGACGGAGCCGAGCGTGAGCTTCGGGAAATGCACGATGGCGGTTCCCGAGATGTTGATTTGGCCGTTGGTCGCCGCGATGCGCGCATCGGTGGGAACAGTGACGGTGCCGCTCGAAATATTGAACACGCCGGTGCCGCCGGTGACCTGCAGGTTGTTCGAGTTCAGC
The DNA here is from genome assembly GCF_025950235.1 of Luteolibacter arcticus. Lineage (NCBI taxonomy): Bacteria > Pseudomonadati > Verrucomicrobiota > Verrucomicrobiia > Verrucomicrobiales > Verrucomicrobiaceae > Neoluteolibacter > Neoluteolibacter arcticus. The sequence goes on from NZ_JAPDDT010000005.1 coordinate 180,913, forward strand.
GTGCCGCCGGAGACTTCCACGATGCCGTTGCTGGCCGGGATGTTGTTGAGGAAGCCAGTGGCAGGGGCAATCACTCCGGCACTGATCTGGATCGTTCCGCCGTTGGTCAACTGCGCGTTGTCGGCAGCCACGGGCGTGATGTCCGTGCTCCAGTTCGTGTTCACGTTATAGGGACCGGTCGTGCCGTCCCACGAGTAGGTGGCGGCGTGCACGAACGTCGTGCCAGTGAAGGCGAGGGCTGTCGCCAGGCAAGCGGCCCGGGTCAGCGGAATGGGTTGGATGGGTCTCATGGTCGATTGGGTTCAGGGTTCTTGGGAAAAGGGGTTGGTTCACCGGCGGCGACGGCGCAGCAGGCCGAGCAGGCCCAGCGAGCCGATCAAGGCGGCACCGGGCTCCGGCACAGCGGTCCAGACGAGGTAGTGGTCACCGTCCGTCTTGCTCATCGCGAAGCTGCCGAAGCCGGCGGAGGACAGCGCGTTCGCATCGAGGCTCACGCTGCCGAGCGAGAAGTCGCCTCCGCCATCCGTGGCGGATCCGCTCACATCGATGACCCGCCAGCTTTGATCGCTGGCCCAGAAGCCATCGTTGAAATCCACCGTCGAGCCCGCGGCATTGAAGACGAGGTTGATGGTCGCGCCGGAGTTCACGATGACGGCTCCGCCGCTGACATCGATCGCGTCGTAGCCGGTAGCCAGGCCGCGGTCGGCGGTCGTGTTCGCGACCAGTTCCCAAGCGACCACGCCCGTGGAGAGATACTCGAGCCCCGAGGAAAAGGTCTGCAGCCCGGGACTCGCGCCCACGGCATGGGTCCCGGCAATCGTGGTGCTTCCCCCGATGGTCCCGATGCCCGAGAGCGTGGCTCCGTCATCGATGGTCACCGCCCCGGCGAGCGCGGCACCCGCGCCGAGATGAAGCGTGCCGCTTTCGACAGCGGTGGCACCGGCATAGCTGTTAGAGCCGGTGAGGGTCAGTGTGCCGCTGCCCTGCTTGGTCAGGCCGCCGCTGCCCGACATCGCGTTGGTGATGGTCACCTCGTTGCCATTGGTGTCGAGTTTCAGCCCGCCGGCCTGCAAGTTGACGAAGGCTCCCTGGAGGAAGTTCGAATTGGTCGCGTGGCTGACGGCCTTCAACGTGCCGCCATTGGCGTTGATCACGTTCGCGGTCGCACTCGCCGCCACGGTGCTGGAGCCGAGGCGGATGGAGCCGGTGGACACCGTGCCGCCGTTGAGGTTCACGATCCCGATCATCGCGCTCGCCGAATTGTCACCGCCGAGCACGATGCGATTCGCGCTGAGCGTCGAGGTGCCGGACATCGTCAACGTGCCCTTGTTGCCCGTGGTGTTCCCGAACTGGCCGACCGACAGGACATACCCGCTGCTGTTGAACTGCGCGGTGTCGCTCAGGGTGAGGTTGCCGCTGCCGCCGTTGTTGCCGAGGTAGATGTTCGTCGTGCCGGTGCCGTTGGCGTTGAAGATCGCCCCGCCGGAGAGCGTGATGTTGCCGGTGCCATTCCCGGTGCCGATGCGGAGCCCGGCGGAGTTCGTGCTGAAGGTGCCGCCAGTCATCAGGATGCCGCCGGTGCCACCGCTTGTGGTGCCAAGCTGGATCTGCCCCGTGCCGGTATGGCTGAAGCTGCCGGAGGAAACCGTGATCGCTCCATTCGCGCCGCCGGCCACGCCGATGGTGATGGCGGACCCGCTGTAGGTCGCCCCGCCGCCGGTCACATTGAAGCGCGCGTTGCTGCCATTGCCCCACGTGAAGAAGGACATCGAAACCGTGCCGCCGCTGAGATTGTAGGTTGGGTTCCGCGAACCGCCGCCGCCACCGAAGCCGAGCGTAGTCAGCGTGAGCGAGCCGCCGCTTTGATTGAAGACGGTCGCACCGCTGGTCTGGTTCAGGTTCAGCGCATTGAGCGTGACGGTATCGGTGGAGAGGAAATGGATCACCGAGCCGGCCCCGTCGGAGCTGGCGTTGTCGGCCGCGCCATTCGGCACATTCACGCCGCCGGTCCAGTTGATGGCGTCGCTGTAGTTGCCGCTGGTGCCCGCGATCCACGAGTTGCTGGCGGCCGGGGCGGCACCGCCCGACACTGCGAGGGCGGTGAGAAGGAGGGAGAGGCGCTTGGGAAGAAGGCGCGGGTTTTCTGAGGTCGGGGTCATGGACTTTGGGTTTTGGGAAGTCCCTGGAATCGCGCTGTCGGGCGAGCCGATGAAGCGCTTGGGCGGTCCGGGGATTGAAACCAGAGTCACCCCCGACCCCCGGCTGGCAACCCAACGGCTCTTTTCGAGGCCGTTTCGGACCACTTTCCCGCCCGCGACACGAAATCGGCCGATTTTCAATCACTCGCCCGGGGGATTCCTCTCGCTCCCCGGCTCCAGCCGCCCCCTCTCCCCCAGTAAGAGGATATGCGCACTAACAGGCTGCTCTAGCGGTGGCAATCGGCAGCGCGAGGGAGTAGGAAGGAGACGCCATGAGAACGACTACTTTTACCACCGTGGGGGCGGTTGGCTTGGTCGATTGGCTCAAGCATTCCACACCCCGATTTTCACTCGCGATCGGAGCCAACTGCGGCTGCGACATTTCCCGGCTCGGCCGCGAAGTCTGCGAATACCTGAACCGGCCCGGCGTCTTGGCCGACGGTCACTGCCGGGCCTTCGACGCGGAGGAAATCCGGCAACTTGCCGGTGACCCCTTCTGGCGTCAGTCGGTGCTCGCCGCCGCGGCAAAGCAGGGCATCACGGAAGACTTCCGCTGCGATTTCGAAGCCATGACCCGGGATATCGCGGCCTTCGGCGGAGCGGTGCTTTCCGGAGAGACCGCGATCGAAGCCACCGCCGACCTCGGCAATGTCTTCCGCGTCTCGCTCTCACACTGCGATCGCTGCTGCCCGCAAACCGAGCTGATCCTCGATCCCGATGGCTTCACCAATGAAGGCCTCGCCGCGGTCATCGCCAAACGCTTCGCCCGCTGGTGCGAGGAAAAGGTCACGCCGAGACGCCCGCGGACGCCAGCCGGATCGCTGGACACCGTTTTCGCCTGAGCGTGGTTTGCATGGATCCGTGCTTCCCGCCCCCCTGGGAAGCATGGCTTGCTGATCAAAATCGGGACAACGCCTCGGGCTCCGGAACAAGCCCGCCGTGAATCATGGCAAGATCATGAACAACCCGCCCGAACTCGCCCAATTGGCGACGGGGGCAGGCACCCACCGGCGTTCGTAGCTGGCACCCCACGAGTCGGACACGGCGAGCTCGTTGGTCGCCTCGTTGTAGCCGACGATCATGCAGATGTGGTGGTTGTCCTGCTCCGACTCGGTCTTTGCGAGGGTCTCGGCTTCCACGGCGATCTCCTTGGCCCACTGCGTCCAGTCGGTGATGGTCTTGCGCTTCGAGGTGTTGGCGTTGGCGATCTTGTTGTAGCCATCCAGCGAGCGCATGGTCCACATGACCGGCACGCCTTGGTCGAGGTAGCGCTTCACGTCGCGGACGCGTAGTTCCTTGACCCGCTCGTCCTTCGTCCGGCGGCCCTTGGTGCGGACCTGCTGGCGGATTTCTTCGAGAAGGAATTCCACCGAGGTACCTCCGCCCATGCCGCTCTTGCCGACCATGGCGAGCAGGTACATGTCCGCCTCGATCCCCGCGGCACGCATCGCCCGCTCGAAGGTGGCGGGGACGCAGTAGCCCTTCGGGCCTTGGTTCACCATCGGGATCTGGCCGAGATAAACGTCGCCATTGCTCTCCTTCACCACGTCAGCGATCAGGCGCTTGCGGATGTCGCCGTCCTTCACCTTGGCGGTCTTGCCGCCGGCTTCGGCGAGATCGAGCGGCACGATCGAGAGCGACACATACTCGCCCTCCTGGCTCGAAAGAAGCAGCGAGTGGCCGTTCCAGTCCCAGCGGCTGACCTTCCGGCGCGTGGCTCGAGAGTCGCCGAAGCGCTGCGTCTTCGGCTCGCCGAGCACGCCGGTGATGGCGGAAAGGACCGCTTTCTCGTCCGCCTCCATCGCCTTCGCGAGGCTATCGGCGTCCGCCGTGGATTTGCCCTCGAAGTGATCTTCCCCTTGGCCGACGCCACTCTTGAAGTCGCCCTTGTTCGAGAAAACGGCGGACAGCACGGTCGCATGGCCGTCTTGATCGGAATAGAGCGCCACGGAGTAGGGGCGCACGCCGAAGAGCCGGTAGCTGTCGCCGGTGTAGTTCCGCCAGCTCGCGCTGTGCTGGGTCTTGGACTCCTGGCTGAGGCTCAGCGCGGCGGCGATTTCGTCCGCTTTGCGCACCTCGAAGGGAGTTCCCGAGAACATGTCGTGGCCGGCCATCTTATCCAGCTTCTCGATTTCCTCGCCGAGCTGCTTGGCCTGCGAGTCGAAGCTGGTGCGGTCTTCGCCCTGCAAGATCCCCGGCGAGACCTCGAAGAGCTTTCCATCGGCCTCGCGGCGCAGCAGGTAGCGGTCACCCGCGACGCCTTCGAAGCGCGCCTTGATCGAGCCCCCCTCGCCGTCCTTCAGGACACGCCATTCGCCGACGGCGGCGTGGAGATTCAGCGAAAGTGCCAGGGGGAGGCAGGCCAGGATGGATTTCATTCCGCAGAGGCAAGCGGTTTTCGTGAGGATTTCAACTCCGGAACTTCGGCGGTTAGACGGCCGCCGCTTCGGCCAGCAGCTTTCCTAGGTCCAGCGACCGGCTGAACATCGCCAGGCTGCCGTCCGGGTGGCGCGGCCACTCGCTTTCCGGGCGGTCGCGGTAAAGCTCCACGCCATTCTGATCCGGGTCGCGCAGGTAGAGCGCCTCGCTCACCCCGTGGTCGGCGGCCCCGTCCAGCGGGATGCCGGCCTCCTGCAGGCGGCGCAGCGCCTTTCCCAGCTCCGCCCGGTCCGGAAAAAGGATGGCGGTGTGGTAAAGCCCGGTCGCCCCCGGCGGCGGCGGATTCCCGTCGAGGCTTTCCCAAGTATTCAACCCGATGTGGTGGTGATACCCCCCCGCGGACAGGAACGCCGCCGAGTCGCCGAAGCGCTGCATCACCTCGAAACCGAGCACGCCGCGGTAAAAGCGGAGCGAGCGCTCGAGGTCGGCGACCTTCAGGTGGACGTGACCGATGCGGACGCGTGGATCGAGAGCGGTGGCGGTGGCTTTCATGAGTCAAAGATAGCCTCCCGGACTGCCACTCCGCCAATGCCGTCTCCTCAGCGTCAGCATGTCGTTACCGCCACGCTGGCGGCCGTTGACAGTGGGTGTGCCGCCCTGTAGCCGGTGCATCATGATTCCAAGATCCGCGGCGGCTGTCCTTCTCAGTGGTCTGCTCCTCACCACCGCCAGTGCCCGCGTCTGGACCGACACCACCGGCCGAAAGATCGATGCCGAGATCGTGGGACTCGATGGCGACCAAGTGGTGCTCAATTTCAAAGGCAAGGAGGTCAAACTCGCGCTCGCCCGCCTGAGCGCGGACGACCGCAAATTCGCCGAGGAGTGGCAGAAGACCAAGCCGGAGGAGAAAGCGGCACCAGCCGGTGAGCTCAGCCTCTGCGGCACGCCGCTCAAGGCCGACGGCTCCGTGAACAACGTGCAGGAACCGCTTTCCGCCGCCACCCTGAAGAAATTCTCCAAGGCCGATACCAAGCCGAGCCAGATGAAATTGGCCGTCGCCCTGCCCGCGGGATTCGATCCCGCCAAGCCGCAGCACGTGATGTGGGTCAGCGCGCCGATCAACAACGAGGGCGAGCGCAAGAGCGGCAACATCGGCGCCATCGGCGGATACGCCGACACCGCCACGAAGGCCGGCTGGGTGGTCATCGCCGCCGATACCGATCAGGGCAATCCGCGCATGGAAGACAACCAGCGCAGCGAAGGCGGCGACCTCGCCGTCCACAAGCAGGCCGTGGAAGCGCTCGCCAAGGCATGGCCGACCTTCAAGACGTGGAAGTTCGCCTGCTGCGGTTTTTCCGGCGGTGCCAAGGCGAGCTTCTACCGAGCCGGTGACCTGCTGGCCTGCGACCTGGAAGTGGCCGGCCTCTTCCTCGGCGGCTGCACTCAGGACATGACCGACGACGCGCGCGAGGAGACCGGCTTCCGCAAGTCCGGCGTCAAGAAAGTCCGCGTCTTCATCAGCAACGGCAAGACCGACACGATCTCGACCCCTGACCACGCGAGCAAGGTGAAGGACAGCGTCGAGGCGCAGGGATATGGCGATGTCCGGCTGGAGCTCTTCGACGGTGGTCATAGCCTCAACCGCGAGGAGTTCGGCAAGGCGATGGCTTGGTTCAAGGAGGTCCCCGCAAAGTAAATACGCCTTGTGTCGCCGCCGCGATCCTCCTTGCGCCGGCAGTCATACGATGGCTTGGTAGCGGTTAATGAAGATCATCGCCGCTATCCTGCTATCACTGTCCGTGCCGGTGTTCGCGCAGACTCCGGCACCCGCGCCACCGCCTGCGGCCAAGCCGGAAACAGGCCCCAACCTCAAGGCGCAGCTGGCGAAGACACCGCTCGCCAGCGTGATCATTCCCGAGATCGTCTTCGACAAGGCGACCGTGGAAGACGCCCTCGCGGCGCTCACAAACCTGGTCGAGACGCAGACGAAGGGCAGCGTGAAGCTCCAGTGGATCGACAAGGCCTTTGATCGCAAGAAGTGGACTCCCACCGTGACCATCACCGCGAAGGGCTTCTCCGCTGGCAAATTGATGAGCGAGATCCTCGAGCAGACCGGTCTCGAAGCCCGGCTGGATGAGCACGCCATCGTCCTCAGTCCGAAGACCCGCATCGTGGAACGCCGAGTGATCCCCGCGGAAAAAACCGAAGCGCCGAAGTTGAATTCCGGATCGGTGGACCGCGACCAGTTCAAGGATCCGCTCAAGCGGAAGTGAAGGGATCCAGGAGGTTCGTCACTTGCGGCGAACCGTGTGCACTTGAAGCTCCTCGCTCCCATCGGGATGGGTGAGCACGAAGAGCACGCGCGTTTCTTCCATTCGCGAAAAGGTCGGCGGGGTCCACTCCACAGTGCTGCTTTCCTGATGAAACACTACGCCCGGTGGAGCATCCGCGAGGCGGGCCGTGGCACCGCTCTTGAAGTTCACTTTGGAAACCACCGTTGAAGCGGATGCGGAAGCATCGGCGGTGGCAGCTTGGTCGTTGTTCGCTGCCGGTTGCGGAGCGGCTGGCGGCGTGGACCCGGCGGCGGGTGCCTTCCGGGCCATTGCTTCCATGTCCTCGATGCTGTGCCCGCTCTTCTTATCCAGGATCTCGCGGACCAATGCTTCCGGTACTTTCTGCCCGGCGGTTTGCAGGATCAGGCGTTGCCCGGGCCCACCTCCACCACCAACCGCCGCCTGCGCCCAGGAAACCACATAGACCGCCCGGACCCCATCATCGGTTTCGATGAGGTTTTCCGCGAGCTTCTCGAACAGGAACTTTTTGACGTCGGGTTTCGTATCTTCCGCGAGCAGCGGAAGCGCTTGGAGGCGTTGGGCGGCGGCTTTGGCGGGCTCCTTCAACTCGTCGTGGATGGCCGCTAGAACCGTGCGGCTTCCGAGATGCTTCGGTGCCAGCTTCACCGCGTTCTCCGCATAGGCGCGCGCCAGACTCAACTTGTTCAGCCGACGATACATCGAGGCAATGGCGATCGACCACTCGGGGTTGTTGGGTTCGAGCGCGATCGCCTGTCGCTGCATGTAGATGGCGACGGCCACTGCTTCGTCGTCGGTGCCCAGCGAAAAGAGGTCGCTGGCGTAAAGCCTCGCCGCAATTGTGGACAGGCGCTTCGCCTCGGCCGGATCGCCCTTGGCTTCTTTCGGATCCACGAATGCCTCGAGCTTGAGGCCGGCCACCGGCGCGGCCATGCCGATGCGATCGGAGCCTTCGAAACGCAGCGTCGGAATGCCGATCACCACGCCGCGTTCATTGATAAGCGCACCGCCCGAGTTGCCGGGATTGATCGCGGCATCAAGCTGGATGTAGGGCGACCCACCCACCATCCTTCGGGCGGCGCTGACGATTCCCTTGGTGATGGTGATCTCGGGCTTGTCCTGATCGGGCAAGTAAGGGAAGCCCATGACGTAGCAGGTTCCGCCCGCCTTGGTGTCCGCGTCGGACTTCGACAGGGCTGCGGGATGGAAGCGACATCCCGGAGCCGTCACCTTCAAGAGTGCCAGATCGTTCGTGGGATGAATTTTCTGCACGGTGGCATTCGGGAAACTCTTGCGGACCTCCTTGCCGGCCTCGGTCACCATTGCTTCCACCGTCAGCGGCAAGGCCGTGCCGGCAACATGCGCATTGGTCAGGATCAGGCCGTCGGCGGAAATCACCACGCCACTTCCCCCTCCTTCTTCATCGGAAATCAGCACCACGGAGGGCTCCATGGACTTGAACAGCTTCGTCGCGTCGCCATCTTGCGCCTGTCCGTGGGAGGACAAGAGGGCGCTCGCCAGCAGGGCAATCATCCGGAGTTTCATGATCGTCATGGAGTGGCAGTGATCAGGGTTCCACGGCGCCGGCGGCAAGCTTCACCGCCAAGGCCGGAACGTCGAAGTGGAAAACACCGATAGAGCGCGGGCTATCGGAAAGCGGGGTAATCAATTTTTGAATGCCGCTGATGACGTGAGAAGATCGCAAGTAATCCGCAGGGATGATGAGCTTGAAGATTTCTTCTCCCGACTTCGCCACTTCCCGCACCGAGATCACGGCTTGTCCGGGCCGAGATGACGAGTCGGTGAGCAGGAGATATTGGCCGGAAACATCGAGCGAGCATTCCATCGATTCGGCACCTCCCCGGATTTCAGAGGTCTTGGTAATGACCGGAGGGGATGCCTTGAGATCGAGAATGCCGCCGCTCCCGACGACATACCGGCCACTGGCGTCGGGAGTCCCGCTGATTGGGGTATTCGGGAACGACGTCGCCGTGATCTTCGTGTTGTTGTTCTCCCAAAACACACCGGCGGTGAAGGACCAGATGGCGGAGCCGCTGGGATTCGCCGTGAATTGCGGAATGAAGAACAGCTGCTGGGTCTCGCGGGGGAAGTTCAGCAAACGGGACTCCAGCGTCTTGCGATCGACGAGGGCAAGATAGCGGTTCATGTGGTCCTTCTCCACCGCGAGCAGCGGACCACGGGCGGAGATGCCCGTGGTGATCCCGGCGAGTCCCTCTCTCCTTTCGGCGGCATTTCCGAAGGACACTTCCTTCAAAGCTGCCCCGGTTCGAAGGTCGAACGACTTGAGGGTGTCGTTGTCCTTCAGGATATAGAGCTGGTCGGCATCTCCGAAGATCGAGCGGCCATCTTCCTGGATGTCGAGCAGACGCTCGCACGTCGACAGGTTCCATGCGCCGTAGGTGTCGCCAGAGTGGGTGAGCAGGATTTCGCCCGAGCCGGCGAAGCCCCGGATTTCATCTTGGGTGGAGATGACTCCCGTCCGCCGCAGGGGGAGCCTGGCCTTTCCGTCCGGTGATTCGATGAATGGGCGCGGGGATTGTTTGGCGATCCGGCGTTGGATCGGGCGGCTCATGGTGGACCCGAGTTCCGCCGTCCATTCCAAGGTCAGGTTGACGCTACTGCTGGAGAAGTTCTCGGGGACCTTCCACTTCGCAAGATTGCCTTCGATCACCGTTTCTCCGGCCTTCTCCTGACCGGAGTCGGAGACGAGCTTGTGGTCGCGCCCCGGTGGCAGGGGGATCTGGATCTCCTCGCCTGTGAACGCGAAGTCAGGGGCCGCCTGCGACCGCTTCGGGAGATTGAGGCGCATGACATGCAGCTTGTCTCCATCAGGTGCCAGCAGGATGTCATGGGAGGAATCGAAGTACAGCTCGCGATCGCGCGGCAGGGGACCGGCAGACTTTGAGGATTCCGATGGGGCCACGGGGAGACTCCACATCTCCGCAATGGCCTCACGGTTTTCGCCATCCATGAAGCGGATCATTCCGGGAGGGCTGGGAAATGGTTTTTGGGAAGCCCGCGGGCGGAGTTCGAGGTCACTGCCACCGTGGTCAGGGTAATCCCGGCTCACCTGCCGTCCCCGGCTGGCAAGGAATCCCGGGTTTGAATTGCGAGTGATCGCCAGCAACGAGGAATCCACTTCGATCGGGATCATCACCGGATTCGAGCGTTGTGATCCGGCCGGGTCGCCGTAAAGCACGTACAGGGCACCATCTCCCGATGCCCTGAGATGGACCGAGGATGGATCAAGCCGGGGCAGCTCGTGGTCCCGCGTTTTCTCGGCGGCAAAGCATGCATCGATGGCCAGGCCGTTCGCCAGCGGGTCGAACTGTACGGGATCGAAGAAGCGGGCGGTCTTGTCCGACGTCACCAGCAGCGGTGAGATGGCGGAGGACAAGGGAGCAGCCGCAGCCACGAGGTCGCCTTCCATTGCCAGGAGCTGAAGGCCGGTCTTTTTCTTCGAAGCGAGGTCCCAGATCTCCAGGACTTTGGATTTCCGGTCGATCAGATAGACCTTGCCGGCTTGGGCCGCCAGGAGAGTGTCGGGTCCGGCCTTCCACGGGGCTTCTTCAAACCGGCCGGTCTTCAGGTCAAAGGGAGCCCAGTACGGAGGACGATCCGTTCGCACGATCAGGACCGACCCGTCGCCCGCCGCGATCATGTCGAGGATGGTTCCTTGCGCGGCGACGACGCTGGTCTCGCGCAACAGGTCGGCAGGCTTGTCCTGTTGGGACGCCTTATGCTTGATCAAGGGCGATGGCGGCTTTCCCCATCTTGCCACGAATTGGTCCGGGTAATCCAGCTGCACCATTTCGTCGATAATCGGGTGAGCCGGGTCGGTGTCCTTGAAAATCCTGATCCAAAGCGACGTTGGCTTGCCATTCCACTCGCAGTTGCTGCTGCCAGAGGACTTTTCCTTGGAGGACGAGAGCTTCCTGGCTTCGACCTTGGTCAGGCGCTCGGCAATGTCCGCGCCTTGAATCGATTCCAGCTCGTAGGTGGTCGCCGCTACCATCGAACATGCGGGCTTGCCTATCGGCTGGGTCCATTCGATTTCACAATTCACTCGGACGTCCCGCTGGCTGCCGGAAATACTGAGAGTAATGCCCGCCGGAGCCGCGAGGTCCGCCGGCATCATCTCCTCGGTATCGATCCATTTGCCCTCGTGGCGGATCGCCGTGACCGTCCCGTCCTTGCTGGCGAGGACGGTGCCCTCCATGGCAATCGACGACTTATCCATGGCCTCGACCGTGCTCGCGCTGCCCACCTCTTCTCCCGACATCGAGTCGATCGGCAGGGCAAGCCGGTTGGTGAGCTGGGACATCTCCCTGGACAGTCGGGCCCGTTGCATCGCGATTTCACTGCTCTGCCGCATGGCCTGCTCCCTGCTCACCCGGTCCATTCCGGGATCCCTCATGGCCTCGTGCTGCTTCGCAGTGAGTTCCTCCGACTGTTTCCGCAAGGGTGCGAGCTTCGCCTCCAGCTCCGCTTTTTCCTTCGGGTCGATCGAGCCGCTGCCTCTCAACCGGCAAGCATGAACGGGCCCCTCCTCTGGGCCGGTTTTTCCGGGAATGAAGGGAACCTTCGCGGTGGTGGAGTAAAGCGACAGCCCGTTTGGCAACACCAGTTCCCGAGTGCCGGATGAGATTGCCACGCGGCCCTTGGTCGAAGCATAGGCCAGACGGATGGTGTCCGACTCGGGCGAAGTGCTGGCGGCGATCAGATGTCGCGTGGAGCCTGAGGAAGAGATCTCCTCCTCAAACACCACCACTCCCGGGGTGTCCCGGCCATCCTTCGAGCGGACCAAGACGCACTGCTGCATCAACTGATCAAGGGCTACTTGGGAAAGCGGTGGGATCCCGGGGGCCTCTGCCGGTCTCGCCGGTTCCTGTTTCCCGGCGGCCGCAGCATCTCCAGCCTGCGCCTTGTCCCTGTTCTCCACTTTCGCCGCGTCGCGATTGCAGGCGGAGAAAAGCGCTGCCACACCGCCGGCAATCATCAGCCGAGAGGCGAGGTGGGCCGGGAACTTAAGACGGAGACTTGAGACTTCCATGAAGGAATTGGGGCGTTCGGTCCCATTGCTACCCACCGCCATGGTTCGCGGCCAGCCCAAACCCAGCTCGCGCATTCCGGTGATTCACCGCTCGCCACGGGCTTGCCGGGAACGCAGGGTCGGGGCACCCCGTCGCCGCCGGTTCTAGCCGGCGCGGCCCCTTTTCATCGTGAGCACGTTCCAACAACTTGGCATCCCCGCCGACCTGATCCGGGGACTCGAAGAACTCGGCATCATCACGCCGACCGAAGTCCAGCAGAAGGCCATCCCCTTCCTCATGGAAAACGGCGGCGACCTGATCGCCCAGGCCCAGACCGGCACCGGCAAGACCGCGGCCTTTGGCCTGCCGCTGCTGACGAAGGTCGACCCGAATTCCAAGGTCATCCAGGCCCTCGTCATCGCCCCGACCCGCGAGTTGGCGAAGCAGATCGGCAAGCAGCTTTTCCGCTTCACCAAGCACTCGGCGAAGATCTTCACCGAAGTGGTCAGCGGCGGCGACAAGATCGACCGCCAGATCGCCGCGCTCCAGCGCCCGACCCACATCGTCGTCGCCACCCCCGGCCGGCTGGTCGAGCTGGTGAAGCAAAAGGTGCTCTCGCTGGATGCCGTGCGCCATGTGGTGCTCGATGAAGCGGACGAGATGCTCAGCATGGGCTTCAAGAAGGAACTGGAGCAAATCCTCGCCTGGACCCGCGGCCGCAAAAGCACCTGGCTGTTTTCCGCGACCTTTCCCGATGCGATCCAGCAGCTCATCCACGGCTGCATGTCCGGCTCACCGCAGCGGGTGACGATCGACCGCGCCCACGTGGTCAACCGCGACATCGACCACCGCTTCGCCGTCTGCCCGCGCGACGAAAAGGCGGAGTTCATCGCCAGCTACCTGGAGCGTCGCGACGACGAACGCGGCCTCGTCTTCTGCCGCACCAAGGCCGGCGCAATCACGCTTGGCAAGGTCTTGGCCAAGCACGGACTCGCGGTCGATGTGCTGCAGGGCGACCTCACCCAGCCGGAGCGCGACAAGGTCATGCGCTCCTTCAAGAAGGGCCGCATCCGCGTGCTCGTCGCCACCGACGTCGTCGCGCGGGGCATCGATGTGGACGACCTCGCCTTCGTCTTCCACCACCAGCCGCCGGACCAGCTCGAGTACTACACCCACCGCAGCGGCCGGACCGCGCGGGCCGGTAAGAAAGGCGTGTCCATCACCCTGATCGAGCCGCGCGAGCGGGCGAAGCTGGAGCGGATCGGCCGCGAGCTCGGGGTGCATTTCAGCGAAATCCGCTGAAAAAACCGCTCCTCCCGGACACGAAAAGGGGCCGCACACTCATGCGGCCCCAATGAATTTCGTCATGAAATTTTCATTTCCTATGGGCCGGAGCCCCTTCGGATGAGCAGAAGGTGACCGAAATCCGCAGTTTTGTCATGTCCCTAAGATTTGGGACACCCTCGGAAGCGCCCACTGGGAACGCGGAATTTATTCCGCCCGGCAAACCCGGCGAACCTGCCCCTAATCCCGTGCCATCCGGAACCGCCACAGCAGGTCAGGGCAACACCCTTTCCAGCCACTCCAGCCGGAACCGCAGCTTCTCCCGCCGCTCCGCCGAGGGATCGGGATACAAAATGGGATACCACGCGCTCATCACCGCCGCCCGCGCAATCAAGCTCTGCTCGAGTGCCGCGGGATCGAAGCATCCACCCGCCGCTTGGTATGCTTTGAGAATGCGGTCCGCAGTGTCGTGATCTTCATCGAGGATGCGCGCATTCCAAATGATCGACGCCAGATCCCACTCGACCGGACCGGCGAAGGTGTCTTCCCAGTCCGTCCACAGCAGGCCGTCGCTCGTGTTCATCAGGTTGCCGAAATGCGCGTCGCCATGCAGCGGCTGATGGGGAAGGGCAGCGAGCATCGTCACCGACCTCGTCAGGTGGCCGCGCAACAGTTCCAAGGTGTCCTCCGGAAAAAGAGCGCGGCGTTCCAAGGTTCCTAGCAGATCCACCGTTTCTGTTAGGATGGCCAGTTCCGGCAGCGGCTCCGGGAAGGCATGTAGGATCGCGTGACAATGGCGTAGCGTGCTTCCCACCGCTTCCGGCTCCGGCTCTTCATCAATGCGGGTGACGAAGCGCCAGAAATTGATCGGGTAGCCGAGATGCTCGTGCGGTCCCGGTGGGATGTCCGGATGCATCGGGATCACCGGTGCGCCATTCTTCGCGAGATGCTGCGCCACCGCATTCTCCCGCGCGAACCACGTCGTCCCCTGCCGCGGGCCATCGCGATCCTGGACCACGCGGGCGACCAGCGTTTCTGTCAGGCGAAGCACCAGGGTATTGCCATCCTGCAGGATCTCGCAGCGGTCCGGCACGATGCCGTGGGCGATCGCCGTTTCCGTCGCGGCGAGGATGGGGAGGTCGGTGGCGGGCATGGTGGAGGACTTCATGAAGTCCACGCGGAGCTGCCACAGCCGTCACGGAAAAATCTAGTGGATTGGGAAGGAACACCCCAGCCTCCACCCCCCTGGTCGGCGACTCGCCTTCACTCATGAAAAGTTCCACGAATTCCCAAACCGGACATGCTGGGAGGCACTGTTAGAGACTTGCTTTGCCTCGTCTCCGGCGAGTGAATCCCACCAAAATCCCTCCTGCCAAGAATACAGTCGAAGATGGTTCCGGAATACTTGCTTCTGCAATCGCTGCGGCTCCTTCCGCAACCGTAGTCCTTCTACCATCGCTGTTCCCACGAATATTGGATGCTGTGGTTCCAGTATTTGTCGTTGCAATTGCAACCAGCCAGCCGGTTCCATCTTCTTCAAAATGGAACTGGGCAATGGATTCAAAGGGCTCGAAATACCCTTCGCCAAACTTGAGATACGAGTAATTTTGATCGCCGGGGATCGCGCCTCCTTGGAGTTCGATACTAAAATACAAGACGTTTCCCGTGCGACCGTCGGGGATAAGAGTGGCATCCGACCTATAAAAGAAGGGATCTCCAAATCCACCCGCTATTGATAGATTTACCCCGCCACCTGTGGCAACATACATGCCTCCCGATCCTGGTCCTATATACAGCGGGGATGGATTGGGGCTTGTATCGTTTGGGGAGTTGACGCCGTAAAAATACACGGTGATCGCCGCCGACAAGCTACTGGCGGATCCTAGCAATGCAAGAAGACCGCTTATGAAAAGATTGGCTGTGGATATCATCGTGTGTAAAAAAATGAGGCGAGGCGTCCGAAACCCTGATATTCAAATGGTGCTACGACAATCGGAAAATTTTCTTCACACTGTCACATGTCGCATGCCCCGAAGTCCGGGTGTACGGAGACCATCGACACCGACACCACCAAGGCCCGTCTCGAATATTGGAAAGCACGCCGGAAGTCATGAAGGCGATGCTTGGCCTCGAGCAGGTCATTCGTAGCGCGGGCATCGATCCGATGCAGCTCGACTTCATCAAGCTGTGGGCCTCGCAGATCAATGGCTGCGACGAGGACCTCAAGATGGCCCAACTCCGGGTTTGAAAGCCGGCCGGAAGATTCTGATTCCACACATGCAATTTTATGCAATAAGCGATGCCATCGGAACGTTCTTCCGACACAATCCAAGGAAACCCGCATGATCTCTCCCGTCCTCCGTTCCTCGTTTGCCGCCCTCCTTTTCGCCCTGTCGGCGAAGGGAGCAGTCGAACCCGTCACCGTCTCGAATGGCCAGCTTCACGTGGGCGGCAAACCGTTCCAAATCCACGGCATCACCTATGCCGACAAGCCGAACCCGGAGGACTTCAAGAAGATGGCGGAACTGGAGGTGACCGCGCTTCGCACCTGGGGCACCGGCGACACCACTAAGACCCTGCTCGATCTGGCGCAGAAGCATAAGATGAAGGTGCTGCTGGGCATCTGGATGCGCCACGGCCGGCCCGGGGCGGAGGGGGATGACAGCTTCAACTGGATCAACGATGAAAAGGGCAAGCAGGCGCAGATGGACAGCGCGCTCGCGGCGGTGAAGAAGTTCAAGGATCACCCCGCGGTGCTGGGCTGGGGCGTGGGCAATGAGGTGATCCTGAACATCGCCACCGAGCCGGAAAAGGAAGCCTACGCGAAGTACTTGGAAACCGTCTGCAAGGCGATCAAGGGCATCGATCCGAATCACCCGGTGGCCTCCGTTTCCGCATGGACCACGGATGTGCCCTATTGGGAAAAGCACTGCCCCTCGCTCGATCTCTACGGGATCAATGTCTATGGCTATGCGGTCTTCGCCGTGCCGGGGGAGCTGAAGAAGCTCGGGATGAAGAAGCCGTTCTTCCTCGGCGAATTCGGCGCGACCGGCGAGTGGGAGTTGAAGCCTGATGCGAACGGCGTGAGGCCCGAGCCGAAGGACCAGCAGAAGTACGAGATCTTCGCCAAGGGCTGGCCGGACGTGATGAAGCAATCCGGCGACCAGTTCGCCGGCGGCTTCCTGTTCAACTTCGGCAACGAACTGAGCCACCCCGGCATCTGGCTCGATTTCTTCATCGAGGACGCCTACCGCCCGAGCTACTGGGGCGCCCGCAAGGCCTTCACGGGCAAGGATGCGGTCAATCAGCCGCCGGTCATCGATACCTTCCTCCTGCGCGATTCGGAAAAGCCGCGAAAACCCGGCGAGTGGATCGATGTGCGGCTCGACGTGATCGACAAGGAGAAGAATCCGGTCGAGGTCAGCTTCTACTACAACCAGCGTACTGGCGACCGTGCCCGCCGCGATGCCGCCAAGCCGCTCAAGCACGAGTCGGGCAAGAAGCCTGGCTTCTACCGCGTGCAGCTTCCCAAGGAAACCGGCCCGACCAAGATCTACGCCTTCGCCCGCGACAACTTCCCGAATCTCTCAATCGCCCACGCGTCGGTGAAGGTGGAGTAGTCGGTGGATTTGCTTTCGTTGGACAAGTCCGGATTCCTGCGTCCCTTTGGAGGGTCGGCCCTTTTGTTTCACGAGGGGCGACGCGAACCCGACCCTCTTTCCATGAATTCCATCCATCAGCAACAACCGGAAGACACCCGTGAAGACCTTGGCGGCCTTGATGCGGTGGCGAAGATCCAGGAAATCGTCGGCAAGGCGCCGAACTGCTTTTTTTCCACAATGGCACCCAATGGCACGACCGACACGCGACCGATGAATGTGCGCCAGGTCGATGAGACCGGAAACCTCTGGTTCCTCAGCTCCCATGACAGCCTCAAGAACGAAGAACTCGGGGCCCTGCCCCTGGTGGAACTCTATTTCCAAGGCTCCACGCATTCCGACTTCATGCACCTGAAGGGGCGCGCGACCATTTCGCGGGACCGCGCGAAGATCGAGGAACTGTGGGAGCCGGTGATCCGGACCTGGTTCACCGAAGGCAAGGACGACCCACGCATCACCGTGATCAAAGTGGAACCCACCGAGGGCTACTACTGGGACACCAAGCACGGCAACGCCATCGCCGGCATCAAGATGCTGATCGGTGCCGCCATCCGAAAGACCCTCGACGACTCGATCGAAGGGACGCTAAAGGTGTAATCCGATCCGCAGTGTGTCGCCTGCTCTTTCTACGCGGTAACCCGTGTCACCAATCGACCCGGATTGTCGGGACGATGATCACGTCGATGACCTCTCGCCGCGGTTCATAGACGCGGACGATGCGATCGCCGTACCAATAGAGCCGGGTGTCCGCGACGACTTCCACTTCGGGGAACCATTCGTAGGGGACGGGCGAAAAGTCGGCCCACCAGTCATCCGCGATGACGAAGCCCGGCTGTAGTTTCTTCTGCCATCCCGGCGGCAGCGGTTTGCCGCGGCGGAGGTTCTTCGCCAAGCCCGGAGGCAGGCCGTGGGCCTCATCGCGGTAGGTGGCAAAGTAGCCGACCACACGGTTCCGATCCGCGTCCTGGAACTTCGGCTTCTTCCCTTTCCCAACATCCTTCGCCACGTGCTTGTCGGCCTTTTCCGCCTGCTTGTCGGCGTGCTTCTCTGCCTTGTCGGGCTTTCCCTTGTTCCCCTTCTCGGCGTGCTTGTCGCCGCCCTTTCCCTTTTCCTTGTCTTTCTCCGGCTTGGCGCCGGCTGTCCCGAGGAGCAGGGTGACGCTTCCCAAGGTGGCGAAAAGCAAAGGGCGGAGTGGCTTCATGGTGGGAACGGGTAAGTCCTCCCTGCCCGCCACGCAAACGGAACTCATTCCGGGCGCTTTGCCCGGTTCACATGGGTACTTGCGAAAACGGTGATTTCAGGAATGATACTACTCACCGGCGTCCCACCCCCCACCCCGCCGGGTTCAATGATACTGTTCCCCCACCCCCCGATTCGTATTACGGGGCCGTATTGGCGGCTCGCGTTTTTCGCCACGACCCTGTCGCTGGCTCCCGTCATCAGCCATGGTGCCGCCGCGGCACGGCTGACGATCAACAGCGGCAGCGGTAGCATCGAAAATTCGAGCACCAATACCGGCGGCTCGTTCCAGTTGGAAAACCTCTCCACCTCCGGCGAGAAGATCCTCTCCGCGAGGATCGACCTGAGCACCGCGATGCTGCCGGATGTGGTCTTCGATCCCGCCGGCACGGCGGGCGATCCCGATGGCAAGGCCTTCGAGCAAGACTCATTCAATGGCACCGGCACGCCCACCCACGCCTTCGAGTCGCCGCACGATGGCATCGGCAGCGAAGACGGCTACGATGCGCTCCGCGTCAATTTCGGTGCCGGCGTGTCCTTTGGCCCCGGGAAAAAGATGACCTTTTCTGCGGATATCGATCCGACAAACGTGAAGGGGGCGCCAGGACCCGGGCCGGATCACGCGGCGAGCGTTTCCGGGCTCGAGCTGATCGGGGCCACCATCACTGTCACCTTTGACGATGATACCACACGGGTGGTGCGGATGGGGGGAGTGCCGGGCCACTCTAACAAAAACCTGATGTCCCAAGGGGTCTTGTCCGCGTCGAATCTCGCCACGCCGGTGATCTCCGTCACGGGCAAGGCATCACCTTTTACCCTGAATGCGAATCCCACCGTACGGGTCACCGGTCCGGCGGGTGCCTCGGCGAGGCTGTGTGTGGCGCACAGCGAGCTGCACCTCCCGGTGGATGGCGGCTACGATGTCGATCCCTATGAATCGAACAAGGTGGTCGTCTTTGATCCCAAATCTGTCACCATCGGTGCGGGAGGATTTGTGGACTTCCCCCTCACGCTGGCTCACGCCAGTGCGCCGGACGGCATCAAGCTGCTGTCCGCGATCCTGGTCGATGGCAGCGGCAATCGCAGCTCGTGCTCGAACATCATCACGATCGATTACGATCCGAGTGGCTCGGGCTCGGGTTCCAGCGACTCGGAGCCACCCGAAGTGCCGGAAAATTTTGCCGCCAGTGCGGTCACGGCCGGCAGCGTGACACTCGGCTGGACCGCACCCACGGACAATGTCGGGGTGACCGGCTACCGGATCTATCGCGGCGCGGCGGATCTCGGAACCACCCAGCAGACGACCTTCACCGACCATGGCCGCTCCCCGTCCACCGCCTATACCTATCAGGTGAAGGCCTACGACGCGGCGAACAATCACTCCGAAGCAGCCTCCACCACGGCGACAACGTCGGCCGACAGCCAGGCACCGTCGCCGCCGGGTACGCTACAGGCCGCTGCCGGGAATGGCGCGGTGCAGCTCACGTGGACCGCAGCCAGCGACGAGGTCGGAGTGACCGGCTACCGCATCCGCCGGAATGGCAATCCCAACCCGATCGCGACGGTTAGCGGCCTCACTCTCACCCATACCGACACCGGTCTCTCCAACGGCACGACCTACACCTTCGATGTCAGGGCCATCGATGCCGCGGGAAACGAGTCGCTTCCCGCCACCGTCAATGCGATCCCGACGCTCGCGCCCGCTGCCACGCTGCGGGTGAATGTCGGCAGCAACGCCGCTTATGTGGATCCTCAGGGAAACACCTGGGCGGCGGATTACGGTTCCAATACGGGCTACACCGATTCGAACACCGCCGCCATCACCGGCACGGACAAACCGGCGCTCTATCAGAAGCGTCGCATCGACCGGGATACTGCGCCTGAGCTGACCTACGGATTTGCGGTATCGAATGGTGATTACCGAGTGGTGCTGCATTTCGTGGAGGTGGTTGCCAGCGTTTCAGTCGTGGGTGGACGGGTGTTTGACGTCACCGCCGAGGGAGCGTTGGCCATCGATAACCTCGACATTTTCGCTCAAGTGGGAGCGAACAAAGCCCTGGTGGTTGAAGTCCCAGTGACCGTGAGCGACGGCCAATTGAACATCGGCTTCCTGCACGTGGTGCAGAATCCGGTGCTCTCCGGCATCGAGGTCTTCCCGGTGCTGCCGGTCGTTTCCCCGCCGACCTTCGAGGAATGGCTGACATCCCACGGCCTCACCGGCCAAACCACCACCGATTCGGATGGTGGCGGAGCCTCCAATCTCGCCGAGTACGAACTCCAGCTCGATCCCAACGATGCGCAGGACGATCTGGCTTTCCATCTCCGGTGCGAAGCCCTGGAAGGCAGCATCATCGTGGTATTGCCGGAGTTGAAGCCGCTGGGGAACTACTACGTGCATCGTAGCGATGATCCTACCGCCCTCGGCGACGTGGCCAACCGGATCGCGACCTTTACCCGGGCACAGATCGAGGCCATGACGCCACAGCAGCGCACGGAGCAATCGGTGACCGGCAGCGCCGCAGGCGAAAAAGGCTTCTACCAGTTATTCTTCGAGCCCGGCGGTGGCTAAGTTTGAATGTGGACGAGGTTTGAAAAATACCGGATCGGGCGTCGTATCGATGGCGCGCTGATCCCCAAGCCGGCGCGCGAAGGACATCCCGCGCTGAAGAACCAAACTTCGATGAATCTAGTACTTCGTCCGACGAAAGCGTCGCTCCGCATTTCCCTGGCGCTGCTGTTAGCCGCTCCACTCGGCGCATTCGCCGCACCCTTGGGCTTCAGCCCGCTCTTCTCGCCCGGCATGGTCTTGCAACGCGATGCGGGAATCGTCGTCACGGGGCTCGGACCGGAGAATGGCTCGGTGACGGTGTCGCTCGGCAAGCTTTTGCAGCCCGCGAAAGTTTCGCCCGATGGCACATGGCGCGTTGAACTCGCGGCGCAGCCCGCCGGTGGCCCGCACGCGCTGGAAGTCTCGGACGGCAGCACCACGGCGAAAATCGACGATCTTTTGTTTGGCGACGTGTGGGTCTGCTCCGGCCAGTCGAACATGCAGATGGGTCTTGATGAAGCGCTCGGCGGGACCGCGATGATTGCCAACGCCGGTGCGGACCAGCGCTTGCGCTTGCTGATGATGCCCAAGGCCGGGGCGGACAAACCGCAGGCGGACCCGGGGGCGAAGTGGAGCCATGCCACGCCGGAGTCGCTGAGGAAATTCTCCGCCGTCGCCGCCAGCTTCGCGCTGCATCTCCGCGACGATCCGAAGTTGAAGGACGTGCCGCTAGGCATCATCGACAGCTCGTTCGGCGGCACCGCGATCGAGGCGTGGACGCCGGAGGGCACTCTGCCGGCTATCCCGGAGAAGGAGATCAGCGGCTCGATGTTCGGCATTGGTCCCGGCCATCTTTTTCATCGCATGATCGCGCCGCTGACGGCGACCCCGATCAAGGGCGCGCTCTGGTATCAGGGCGAAGCAAATGCGGGCCGCCCCGGAGTCTATGCGAGCCTGCTCGCCAATCTCGCCGAGCAGTGGCGCAAGCAATGGAAGCAACCCGAGCTACCGTTCTTCGTGGTCCAGCTACCCGCCTACTCGGGCAATGGCGGGGGCCTCGACTACGGCTGGCTGCGCGAGGCCCAGTCGAAGGCTTGTGAAGCCTCGCCGCACAACTTTCTCGCCGTGACCCACGACACCACCGATGGCTTCGACCTTCATCCCGTCGAGAAGGAGGAGATCGGCCGCCGCCTCTCGCTGCTTGCCCGCAAGGCGGTCTATGGCTCGGACATCGTCGCCAATGGGCCGCGCGTAAAAGATGTGAAAGCCGAAGTCGATCGCATGGTGGTCGTCTTCGACGGACCGGTGAAGAGCTCCGATGGCAAGGAGCTGCGCGGCTTCGCCATCGCCGGAGAGGATGGCGACTACCGCTTCGCCACCGCCACTGTGGATGGCAATCGCGTGGCCCTGACATCACCAGGCGTCCCCGCGCCGAAGACCGTCCGATTCGCCTGGGGCGGGCTACCGCAGGCAAACGTCGTGAACGAAGCCGGCCTGCCCGCCGCGCCTTTCCGCACTGACACCCTCGAGCCCCGGTCGCTCGACTTCCAGCCGCTGCCCGTGACCTACCGCCTCGCGGGTCCGGGATACCAGATCGAGACCGGCGAGCTGGGCCACATTTCCAGCCTCGTCGCCGGTGGAAAACAATTCCTCTCCGCCGAACCCGGCGGCGGCACGTCGATCCCCGGCGGATTCGGCCCCCGCTCCCTGCCGGCGGTGCGAATGACCGCCCCGAACCGCATCGAGTGCCGCGACCGCGAGGCCTGCCTGGAGATCGCCTGCAAGGACGACTCGATGGAGTGGACGATCACCAACACGGGCGGCGGCGAGTTCGAGTTCCACATCGCGCTTTCCGACAAGGTCGTGGTCACGGGAACAGCCCCGACGGTCGATCTTTCGCGGGGCAATGCCAAGCTGCGGGTCGAAGGAATCGACCGTGTCGAGCCCGGCAAATTGGTCGCGAAAGTCCCGGGACGGCAGACCTGCCGTCTGAAACTGACGGTGGTCTCGAAATGACAGCCTGACCGCCGGATTTCCTCTGGCCTCGGGCAGATTCGTGCTTTAGGTGTAGGTCCTACGGGCAGGCCCATCGGGGGCGCGTCCGCAGTCTTCAACTCCGCACCTTTTCCCGCCATGCGCACCATCGCTTTCCTATTCCCCGTTCTCCTCGCCAGTTGCGGCAGCGTCGCCACGCAGCGGGAAATCCTCATCAAGTCGAAGGCGGAAGTCGCGGCCCGGGAACCATGGTCGGATACGGCCGTGATCCTCGTCGAAAAGGAGCCGATGGCGCAGGACGGCTGGATTGATCCTACCGGCTGGTTCACCTGGGTCGTCCGCGCCGGCGCTTGGGATTACTCCGAATACCCCAGCTACAAGGGAATCAACATGGTTCCCGGCACGCAGAGGGAGCTGCGTTTTACTCGCGACGGATGCCTCGTCCGATACTCCGACGAAACCGGTCGCTGCGATCGCGCTGGATTCGTCTCCCCGGCTCCCGTGGAGATCA
The DNA here is from genome assembly GCF_025950235.1 of Luteolibacter arcticus. Taxonomy (NCBI): domain Bacteria; kingdom Pseudomonadati; phylum Verrucomicrobiota; class Verrucomicrobiia; order Verrucomicrobiales; family Verrucomicrobiaceae; genus Neoluteolibacter; species Neoluteolibacter arcticus. The sequence continues at coordinate 204,092 of NZ_JAPDDT010000005.1, forward strand.
AGACGGCGGCCGAAGGGAAAAAATGAAGGTGATAGACGCGCGGGCTATTGCCGCCGTGAACGAAAACCTTCCCGCAGCATCCACAGCGCGAACCCGCCGGCCCCGAGGCCGATGGCGGCGTAAAGGCTGATCGCCATCCAGTAGGTCGCCGGCTCGGCCTGGCGTGCCACGGCGCGTTGCATGCTGGAGCGCTTCGCAGGGAACCACGTGGCGTCGCGTTCCAGACCGCTTTTCACCAGCCATCCCATGCCCACGGCGAGCGCGAGGAGGATCGCGATCACAAGCGCCAGTGCACCCCATTGCTGCGGCGTGGTTTTCAGGGGCGAAGGGTGCGTCGCTGCTACCGTGCCACCGTCTTCATACTCGTAGTCCGGGGGGCGGAACTCGCTCTTGATCCGGGCGATGATCTCCTCGCGCCGATGACGTGCCCACTCCGGATAGCGCTGCCACGCTGCGGGTGAGGCGAAATAAATTACGTGATGGGCGGGGCCCATCAGCATCTCGCCGTCGATGTCGATGCGCTGCCAGTTTCCGCCATGCTCTTCTTCGTAATACATGCCGTCGCGGCCGCGATGTCCGACCCGCCAATCGCGCTTCAGATCGTGGCTGGTCGGACGAGTCATGCTAACGGCCGCAGCGCGCGCGACCCGAAGTTCCGAGCGAACCGGTCGCCTGAGCAGCATCGCGATCAAGGCAGCGCCGACCGCAATCAGGGGCAGGCTGTGGTAGTTCGGCGGCGAGGCGAGCACCGTCGTCCGCACGCCGGAGGGCGAGACGGTCGTCTCCGTCGTGGAACGATGGTCGAGCAGATCGCGGATGTTTAGCGCGACGAGGAAACCCGCCAGCAGCAGCGCGACCGGCCATGCCCAGGCCCGCCGACACCGCAATCCGATGCCCGTGACGAGTGCCGCCGGTGGCGCGACGACCACGCTGAGAAAGCCGATGGCATCTGCCGAGGCCGTGCCATAACTGCGCGCCAGAATCATCAGCAGGGAAATCACACTGATCGGGAGAAGCAGTGTTCCCGTCACGATGAACAACCATCCGGCAGCGGTGAGGACGACGGAGCGGCGGGGCCGGATGGGGGGAGGATCCATGGTCGGGAGGATGACATGACATGCAGCGCCATCCCTCCCGGCGGCGCAAGTTTGATCCTCCGCTGGCCCCGTCAGCGTTCTACCAATAGTAGGTCACCGACGCGCGCAGGGTCCGAGGCTCGGCGGGGTGGAGATGCACGTCATCGATGCCCGCGGCAGGTTCGCCGGGAAGACGGGAGGTGTAGTAGTACTCGATGTCGTTGTCGGCGCGGTCGAAAAGATTGAGGCAGTCGATGGCGAAGTCCCAGTTTTCCAGGCGGTAGCCGACGCGGGCGTTAAACTGGAGCGAGTCCTCCGATTCGACCGTCTTGTCCGCGACCAAGGGACGCTCGGAGAAGTAGCGGGCGCGCAGGGTGCCGTAGGGTCCGGTCCTTTCGCCGAGGGTGATGCCGCTGGAAAGGATCAGGGGCACTTGGTTTTCCACGAAGGCGCCCGCCGAGGTGTCGGTGAAGCGGCCTTCGGAAAGCGCGATTTCTCCATCCAGTGAGAACCACTCGTTCGGCCGCCAGTAGCCCGCGAGTTCGATGCCGTACCGATCGGTCGAGGGTCCGGCTTCGACGTTCCCGGCGTCGCCGACGTAAAGTAACTCCGACTCGCTATAGATATACCAAATCGACGCGGTGAGGGTGAGGCAATCGCTCCACTGGTGACGCACGCCGAGTTCGCTGCCCCAGGTGCGGACCAGCGGATCGACGGGAGCCACGGGGGTGACGCCGTCATTCGGATCGATGCGGGTGAAGAGTCCGCGCGCGTCATTCGAGTGGAAGCCACCGCCGAGATTCAGGTAATACTCGGTGTCGTTCCAAGGTCCGAAGATGAGGTTCAGCTTGGGCACGGCGATGCCGTCCCATTCGTTCCCGCTGTTGACGGGAGTGTCGCTGTCCACGTCGAAGTAGAAGGCATCGGCGCGCAGCCCGGCTTCGGTGCGGAACCAATCGTTCCACTTCGTGTGAGCAGCGGCGAAGACGGAGTAGTTACCGGTGAAGACATCGTCGTTGCGGATTGGGTTCACATCGGCGCGAGCCTTGGTGCGGGCGAGCTCCAGATCCCAGATCACGTCATTGCGGGACTGAAAGCCGATGGTGTAGTCGGTCTCCGCACCGAAGAGGCTGCGATTCTCCAGCGTGGCGGAGATTTCACCGCCGAAGAAGACCCGCTGGTCGGACTGGCGGAATTGGTCGCCATTGACCGGATCGTCGAGGAAGTAGGTGAAGTTCGAGTAGAGATCGAGGTCGTAGTAGCCTGCGTAGGCATTCGCGCGCCAGCGAACGTCATCGCACAGGCGGCCCCAGTTCATGGAAAGCGAGTAGCGTTGCGACTCGCCGCCATTGGTGGGATCGAGGAAGCCATAGCGATCGATCTGTCCGGAAAGGATCGCGCGCTCCGGGATCTGGTCGCTGGAGGTCCACTCCGCCTGATAGCCCAGCAGAGTGACATCGAAATAGTCGTCCTCGTTGCCGGTGCTCCAGCGGACCAGGCCATTGAAGCGGTGGGCGTCTTCCTCCAGGATCCAAGGGCCGTTGTAGTAGGTGGCTTCCGCCCCGAAAGTGAGGACGCCATTGCCGGCCTTCACCGAGTCGCCGAAGACGCCGCGGAAGTATTCGTCTTCCCCGATCGTCACACTGGCGAAGCCGCGGTCGAGCGCGTTCACCAGCGAGAACTCGGCGGAGCCCGCCGTGGTGAGGTCGCCCATGCGGGGATCGAAAGGACCTTTCTCATAGTCCAGTTGTTGGACGAACTCGGGGATCAGGAAGTTCATGTCCGCGTAGCCTTGGCCGTGGCCATGGGCCCGGTAGTTCGCCGGCATGCCATCGACGAAGATTCCGAAGTCGGTGCCGTGGTCGAGATTGTAGCCGCGGACGAAGTACTGATTCGCCTTGCCGCCGCCGGCGTGCTGGGTGACCACCATGCCGGGGACGACTTCCAAAAGCTCGCCACGCCGCAAGTAGGGACGGTCCAGCAGCTCCTCGCGGTCCGATTGGCCCTTCGAGGCGGAATCGGCTTCGCCGAGCAGGTTCTCCGCCTTGCCGGTGACGACCAGCGGTTCGAGGGCGTCCTGGGCGGAAGCCGCGGCGGTGAGGAAAGCGAGGGCCGCGAAGGACTGTCGGAGCGGGCAAGAGGAAAGGATCACGCCGCTGAAACGAAAACGGGCGGCGGATCCCACGGGAAATTTTTCACCCGCCCTCTTTTTCCCACCACTCTGCGAGCCGCTGGCGGGCGCGGTAGAGGCGGCCCTCGATTGCGCGCTCGGAGCATTTCAGGATCGCCGCGCATTCGCCGTGGCTGAGGCCGTCGAGGCAGGAGAGGATGAGCACGGTGCGGAACTTTTCCGGCAGGGCATCGAGACCGCGGTCGAGCTTGGCTAGGTCGTTGTCACGCATCGACGCCTCGTCCGGGGTGGCCCGGTGGCAAGGCGGCTCGTGGTCATCCAGCGGGACGATGACCCGGCCGCGTGCGGTGGGCCGGGCTCGCAGTCGGTCGCGGCAGAGATTGAGTGCGATCTGGAACAGCCAGGTGCTGAGCTGTGCCCGCGGCCGAAACCGCGGCAGCGCCCCATGGGCACGGATGAAGGTATCCTGACAGGCCTCGCGAGCGTCACCAGCATCGCGCAGATGGTGAAAGCAGAAGTGATAGACACGCTGCTGGTGGCGCTCCACCAGGGCGCGGAAGGCCTGCGGACAACCGCCTCGCGCCGCCTCGATCCATGCCTGCTCCGCAGCCGCTTCCGGCACCGGGGACACGGGCAAGGCGGCGAGGATGCTAGCGAGGGAGGAGGCTGTCATGAGTCCACTGGAGAAGCTTCTCCGCCTGCGCGGGATCGAGGTGATCCTTCATCGCGAAAAAGTGATCGAGCGTCGCACGTTGGAGCGCGGCTTGGGCGGCATTCAGGCGGGAAAGCGCGGTCTCGATTTCCGGCGAGCCGGACTTTCCTTGGCGGACCGACGCTGCGAGTTCACGCCCGGCGATGGCGATCTCGCTTTTCAAGCGCTCCCGCTCGGTAGCGAAGGCGTGCTCGATCGGTTCCAAGGCGTCATGCTGCTCGTGGCTGAGTGCAAGCTGCTCGTGCATCCACTCGTGCAATTCCTGAGCTGGCAAGGCCGGGGGGGTCGAAGCGGTGCGGGTGACGAAGTACGACGTGCCTGCCGCCAACGCCACGGTGGCAAGGATCCATACAATACGGCTGCGCGTGGTGGTCATCGGGCGGCAAAGGCCGGGCTGCTGAACATCGGCATCGGCGGCGGATGGGGAGAAGAATTTGCCGGCTCGGTGAAGAGCCCGGTGGCCGCTGCGGTCAGGATGGCCGCTGCGCCGAGTCCGATCCAGTCGCGCGGCCGGATGACCGGATCCCCCGCTTTCAGCCGGGCCATCACCCCGTCAGCGAAGTCCGCGGGCAGTGCTTCCGGCCGTGACTGCCGGGCCTGGGCGAGCGCTTGCTTCAACGAACCGTTCATAGGCCCGACAGCCTAACCCGCGGGTCGGTCCCGGCGAGCCGAAATGCCCCAATCCTGCCGCCGGATGCCACAGGGAATTAATACCAATGCCTTTAAGGATTGGACGCTCGGAGAGGGAACCGAGGATCAGGTTGGGATTGATTTACCGCGGATTGCGCGGATAGCACGGATAGCACGGATAGCACGGATGGAGAAAGTAGCACCGGGAGCAATAGCCGGGAGCTTGAAGGCATCTGGTTCGATATCTTCAATATCTCTTATTATCAGCGATATCCGCGTAATCCGCGGTGATGCTTTTTTCCAGTCCTTAAAGGCATTGGAATTAATACCGATTGAGAAAACCCCGGGGATGTTTCCGTTGGATCGCACGCGGTGTGGGCACGGCTCATGCTCGCCGCTGGGAAACCCGCTCCCTCATGACCTCCGCCGAAACCCCTTTGATGGTCATCGGGCACAAGAATCCCGATACGGATTCGATCTGCTCGGCGATCGCCTATGCCCACTACAAGCGGGAGGTCGCCGGTGTTCCGGCCGTGCCCTACCGCGCGGGCAGCTTGAATCCTCAGACGGCGTTCGTCTTGGAACACTTCGGGGTGCCGCATCCGGAGCTGGCGACCACCTTGCTGCCGCAGCTCTCGGACATCATGATCCAAGGGCCCGACCTGCTGCTGCTGACGGAAGACGACACGATCGGCACAGCCCAGGAAATCATCACCCAGCGGCGCTTCGCCTTTCTCCCGGTCATCGGCAGCGAGGGGAAGTATGCCGGCAAGATTTCCTCACTGCGGCTCGCGGGGCTGTTAGGCGACCTTGCGGATCTCGGCCGCGGGCCGGAGCTGTCACTTTGCTTCCGGAGCTTCGTCGAGTCGATCGCGGGAAAGGTTGTCTGCGGCGAGCCGCCGGCGACATTCCACGGGAGGGTCTGGCTCCCCGGTCTCGGCGAGTCGTCGCCGGATAGTGCCGCGCCATCGCTGGCCGTCTTGCCTTCCAGTGGCGAAGTCCATGCCATCGACAAAGCGGACGTCCTCGTAATCTGCGGCACCGATGATCTGGACGCGGATCTAACAGCCATGCTCCGGACGCGCGCGGATTGCGTTGTGACCACCACGCTTCACGCGCTTGAGGTCAGCACGCGCCTTTGCTTGTCGCGACCGCTGCGGGACTTCATCGAGCGCCAGTATCCGACCTTCAAGCCCTATGACCTGGTGCGCGACGTTCAGAAGGAAATCCGCAAGTCGAACGAGGGCGGCTTCAGTGTGGTGGATGATGATGGCTACATCCGCGGCGTCGTCACGCGCCTGAGCTTCCTCACGCCGTGGCGTTTCCGTGTGGCGCTGGTGGATCACAACGAACCTTCGCAGTGTGTCGATGGGATTGAGGAAGCCTGCATCGAGGAGATCATCGATCACCACCGGCTCGGCCATCGCAGGACCGACCAGCCGATCACCTTCATCAACAAGGTCGTCGGCTGCACCGCCACCATCATCGCGGAGATGTATCGCAATGCCCGCTGCGAACCGCCGCCAGCCATCGCGGGCCTGATGCTCGCCGCGATCTTGTCAGACACGGTGATCCTGCAGTCTCCCACGACCACGCCGCTGGATCGCGAGATGGCGGACTGGCTGGCGACGCTCGCGAACGAGGATGCCGCAGCGTTCGGCGCGACGATGTTCGCAGCCGGTTGTGCGGTGGATGGCATGGAGCCGGGCACGGCGGTGCGCCAGGATCTAAAGATCTATGAGGAAGGAGGCTGGAAGCTCGCCGTGAGCCAGATGGAGACAGTCGGCTTCGATGTGTTCAAGGGTATGAGCGAAGATCTCGCCGCGGAACTCGATCGCGCCCGCGAGGAAGGATCGTGCCATTTCAGTTGCCTCATGGTCACCGATATCACCAGCAGCACCAGCCTGCTGCTATGCAGCGGCGAAGGGAAAATCATCGACGCCATCACATACCCGCGGGTCGGCGAGAACCTCTTCGAGATGGCCGGCGTGCTTTCCCGCAAGAAGCAGATGATGCCCTACTTCGCGGAGCTGCTGCGGCAAGGGTAACGGTGCTTTGCTTCGAAACGTAGACGTCCAAGCCGGGGTTTGGGCGAAGAAATGGAACCGCGAAATTGCGCGAAAACACGCGAGATTTGTTAGAAGCAAGATCTTCTCCTGCCTTTAGATTTCGCGCTCTTTCGCGTAATTTCGCGGTTCACTTAAAACCTCCGACTCGCCCGAAAAGCTGGAGCCGTTTGTTGGGAATCAGCGACTGGGAAATTTCGAAAAAGGCTCAACCGAACCCACCTACTCCGCGTCGCTCTCCCGCAGGCTCTCGGTCAGTTCTTCCTCATGGGAAAGGATCTGGAGCAGCACGTGGACGCCCTCCCCGGCGGCGGTGCCCTTGAGCATGTTCCGCATCGCCGAGGCCGTCTCGCCGTCCCGGCCCACCAGCAGCTTCTGGTCCTTTTGGGTGACCACGAGCCGGAATCGCATCACGCCGGGGGCGATCTCTTGCACCCGGATCTGGGCCCGCCCGGGTTCCTCGATGAGGTTCGCCGCCACGAACTGGAGGAAGTTCTTCAACCGACTGACGAGGTCTTCCATTTCCTCGGGGCCGGGGCCCTTTCCGAGCGCCTCGCCGGTGAGCTCGGGCAGAGGCATGTAGTCGTCGGTCTTGGCCAGGGCGTCCCTGAAGTCCCACTCCATCACCTTGTAGTGGGCGATCCGTTTCATCCACCCGACCACATCGACTTCCTGGTGGGCGAGCTTGCGCACCGCGGGCAGGGTGTCCTTGAAATCCCACTCCACCACCTTGGTATTCCCCAGCCTGCGGAGGGACGACCCGATCTCGAGTTCCTTGAGGTCGGTGTTCAGAAGCTCCAGGAAGCCTCGGTCGGTCACGCGGGTGCGCCCGACCTGTCGGAGAGAATCCGTGGTTTCTGAAATGCGCTTCGGCATCGGATCTCGTGGGTTATCTTTCCCAGCGTTATTGATCATTCGGGGAGGCGAACTTTCAGGTAGAATTGCCCGAATGGCCCGCGGATGGCAAGCATGGGCCGACCGTCGGTTTTCGTGACGAAATCGTTTACAGCCGGATCCCTCACGCCCCGGGCGGTGGGAGAAACTCCAGACCGTAGCTGGCGGCGATGGCCATGACCCGCGGGAGATCCTGTTGCTCCTCCGCACTCAGCGCCCCGACTTCCTCGAAGAATCCCTCGAAGCCCGCGGGAGTGATGGTGCACATCAGCCGGCCCGGCTCGGTGCCGAGGTAGCGGTAACCGTGGGGGATACCGCGCGGCGCGAAGATCGTGGTGCCCTTGCCCGCGATGAAGGTCTTGTCGCCGACGGTCCACTCGTATTCCCCCTCCAGCACTTGGAAGGTCTCGTCCTCGCGATGGTGAATGTGGGGCGGCGGGCCGCTGCCGGTCACATCATGCGATTCGGCCACGCCGACGATGCCGCCGGTGTCGCTGCCGCGCAGCCGGACCACCATCGGGATCCCGAGGATGTTCAAATTCGTGCCTTCGGAAGGAATGACCAGTGGGTTCATGAGGGGCGGGAGTTCCGGGAATAAGAACAAGGTCGCGATCCATCCCGGACGAATCGACCGCTCCTGAAAAGTGATGAGGTCCGGCGGCGACGGCGAGCACTTCTTTGCAACGTGACGGCCACCGTTCTTCGCGGCTTGTCCCACTTCCTTCCAAAGGCTAGACCGGCCTCGATGAAAATCTTCCTGAAGACCGCCGCGGTCGCGATCCTGTTCATCAGTCTCTCCGGATGCCTCACCAAGCGAACCGTCACCCGTGGGGGTAACACGGTCAGCGAGGGCTATCACTTCAAGCGCCCTTTCAAGGACGACAATTAGAACGGATCGCGGGTGGGCGCGAGACGTCCCCAGCCGTGCGTCCCCTCATGGCTCCTAACAGCCGGGAAATGCCTTGGCCCGGCCATTCCGTGGTCGGTAGCCTCCTCCGCGCGCGAGCATCATGAGTTGTTATTCCCGATTGTCCCCTTCTGCTTCGACTCCAAGCGTTCACAAGTCGTGGATTGCCTCGGTCTTGCTGCTGGCCTTGGCCCCGGCGGGCTTTGGCCAACAGGAATCCACTAATGCCGCCGCCAGGGTCTGGACCAACACCGGCGGCAAGAAGATCACCGCCGAATACCTCGGCATTCGCGGGGCGGACGTGGCGCTGCGGCTTCCCGGGGGCAAGATCTCGTTCGTTCCCTTGGCCGGCCTCTCCACCGCGGACAATGTCTTCGTGAAGGCGAACCGGCTGGACTACCATGAGAAGTGGCAGACATGGCCCGCCAACGCCAGCCAGGCGATGCCGGGGCTGATGGTGGCGGAAGAAACCGGGGCTGCGGGAACCTTCATCTACACGACCAACAACTTCCGCTTCCATTGTGACGTCAATCTCGGCGCCACGCTCATGAAGGACCTGGCGCGGACCTTCGAGCTGACGCTCCAGCTTCACGCCAAGTCTCCCTTCGGCGTCCTCGCGAAGCCGGAGAAGGACCGCTTCGAGGCGAAGTTGTTCGGCACGCTCGCAGACTATCGAAAAGCCGGCGGCCCCGGCAATACGGCAGGCGTCTACATCCCCAAGCAAAAGGTCTTCCTCGCTCCCTTGGAACTCATGGGCATTCAGTCCGGCTCGGCGGGTTACCGCAAGATCTCGGACGAATACGATGTCTCGACCATCGTTCACGAGCTGACCCACATGCTCACCCATGAGATGCTCGATAACCTGCCGCTGTGGGTGAACGAGGGTTACGCCGAGTATATCGCTTCGATCCCGATCCAAGCAGGCGTCTTCAAGACAGACAACGAGAGGATACGCGAGGGTGTGCGCGATGTCTTCGTCATGAACCATCTCCGGGCTTCGACTCCCTCTGGCAAGGAGTTGCCGAGCTGGAGCAAGGCGGAGCGCACCGATTACCTGCAAGGCGGCAAGATTCCTCCTCTCTGCAAGGTGGCGGAAGTACTACAAACGACGGACGAGAAGTGGAAAGCCAGCGGCCCAGGGAAGCAGGGCACGGCGTTCGGCGGTCAGGTCCACAGCCGGCTGCCGCAGCTTTACCGGACGTCCCACCTGATCATCTACTACTTCATCCAGATCGAGGGGGAGAAGGGCGTGGCGAAGATCCGCAAGTTCCCTGAAGAGAACCGCCGCAACATGGACCGCTACGAACAATACATTCAGGACTACGAGGACTACCAGAAGGCCATGGTCGCCTTCATGGAGTTGCCAGGTGTCACCAAGCTTCCCGATGGGAGGTTCCGATATCCCTCCAATCTCACGCCGCCCAAGGTACCGGAAGGCAATCCGCCGGATGTGAATGCCCTGAAGTTCGGTGGCCTGAGCGCTTTGCTCGATGGCGAGTCGGCGGAGGTGGTGGGCTCGCGCATCGAATCGGCGCTGCACCGGGATCTGGGCATCTTTCTCCGCTTCCAGTAGGTGGCTGGTGCCTACAGGTCAGGCGATCAAGGCACCCGCTTGCCGTTCGCCGCGTCCTCCCTTGGGAGGCCTCGGAAATGACTCACTGCCGGGCTTGCGTCCGGCCCAATCCAGTGCGAGGGAAGCCGCGCGTTCAAACGAGCGCTTGAACCATGGATTCCGCGCCCCGCGTCTCCGAGCGCACCCTGCTCCTGCTGCTCGCCTGCGTGCAGTTCACCCACATCATGGATTTCATGGTGATGATGCCGCTGGGCCCCCAGCTCATGCGCGAGCTGGACCTGAGCACGACTTCATTCGGCCACATCATTTCGGTCTTCGCCCTTGCCGCCGGAGTGGTCGGGCTGGCCATGGCACCCTTCGCCGACCGCTTTGATCGCCGGAAGCTGCTGCTGATCTGCTATGCGGGCTTTGCCCTCGGCACGCTGGCTTGCGGGCTTGCGACGACGCCGGGCATGCTGATGGCGGCACGGGCCTTGTGCGGGGCATTCGGTGGCGTCAGCGGAGCCACGATCATGACCATCGTCGCCGATGTGGTGCCTGCGGAACGCCGCGCCCGCGGCATGGGCATCATCATGACGGCCTTCTCCGCGGCCGCGGCGCTCGGCGTGCCGCTGGGGCTGAAGCTCGCCCAGTGGTGGAAGTGGGAAGCGCCGTTCCTGGTGATCGCCGCCATCGCCGCCGGCGTGTGGGTCTTGCTGTTTCGCGTCTTGCCGCCGGTGCGCAGCCATCTGGACATCGCGGGCGTGGATCCCCGCAAGGACTTCCTGACCCTGCTGAAGGATCGCAACGCATGGACCGGCATCGCGCTGATGATGATCTGCGTGATGGGTCACTTCATGATCATCCCCTACCTCTCGCCTTACTTGGTCGGAAACGTGGGGCTGCCGGAGGAGCACCTGTTCCTCATCTATCTCGTCGGCGGCGTGGTGACGATCTTCACCGGTCCTTATGTGGGAAAGCTCGCCGACCGGCACGGACGCTTCCGGGTCTTCGTGGTGCTGGTGACGTGCGCCTGCGCGATCATCGGGCACATGGCCACCTCCGGGCCGCTGCCGCTATGGCACACGCTGCTGAATGCGGCGCTATTCTTCACCTTCGCCAGCGGTCGCTTCATTCCCGCGCAGGCCACCATCTCACTGGCCGTGCCCGCGTCGCAGCGGGGTGCCTACATGAGCCTGATCTCTTGCTCGCGCGACCTCGCCTCGGGCGCGACCGCGGCCATCGGCGGGATGATTGTCACCCGTGCCCCGGGCGGGTCGATGCTCCACTTCGATCGCCTCGGCTTCCTCGCCATCGCCCTCGGCCTCGGCAGCCTCTGGATCTTCCGCCAGGTCAAGGTAGCGGAGTGAGTGAAGGAGACAGTCCGGCTACCCAGCATCTCCGCAAAAAAAGCGGGAGGAGTCTCCTCCCCCCGCCTTGATCAGATCCTTCTCGATCCTCGCCTCGCTCAAGGCGTGATGCCCACCCGCATGAAACGGCCCTCCGGCAGACCGTTCGAGTCGGTGACCTGGAAGGTGCGGGCGGTCCAGCCGGGGCTGGCTGCCGGGACAAGCACGGAGGCCGGGGTGACTTCGCTGATGGCCTTGTTCCAGTCCACCAGGTTCTGGCTGCCCTGGATGGTATAGACGATGTCGCCCACGGTCAGCGTGATGCTGCCGTCGGGGCCGGCTGCCGCCACCGCGCCGTCGCGCACGGCCAAGGTCAGGGTGAGGTCGTTGTCGCTGCCTGCATCGTTCGAATCCACGGCCGAAACGGTCATCTTGCCGGAATCCGAGTTGCTGGCCGGGTTGCCGTTGAGCGCGAATTCCATGAGGTTAGTGCGGCCGTCCTGATCCGGATCGGCGGTGGGCACACGGTTCGCCGAATTGGGAATCTGGGGCGCATAGCTGTCCGACCACACGAGATAGGGCGTGAGTTCCGGGGCCTCGGTGACGGTGAGGGTCAGGGCCGTGCCATCCACCGCAGCGTCGGCGTAGTCCACGATGTAGGCGTTCGCTCCGAGAACGATGGTGGACAGGTTCGCGACGGGATTGCCTCCGAAGGTCAGCAGGTCGCTGCCGGACCAAGTCGTGGTGTAGTCCACCAGCGTGAACTTGGTGCCATTCGCCAGCGTCACATCGCCGCCCACGTCGGCGAGCGTCAGGTTGACCCTGCTCCCGCCGGTGGTGACGCCGCCGGTGACCACCAGCTTGTCGGAGGTTCCGGCGAAGGTATTGAGTTCGATGGCCAGCGAGGAATCCGCGGCAAAGGTCACGGGGCCGGTGGCAAGGGTGCCCACACCGGTGCCCGGAGCGATCGAGCCGGCATTGACGGTGATCGGCGCGGTGACGCTGCCGGTACCACCGAGCGCGCCGCCGCGGGCAACGATCACCGAAGGCGAACCCGTCAGTGTGCCATTGACCAGCAACGAGCCGGCATTGACGAAGGTGTTCCCGGTGTAGGTGGCAGATCCGCCGATGGCGAACTTCCCGGCGCCGCTCTTGGTCAAGGCGGTTGGGACGTCGGTGGGGTTGCCTTCCACCAGTTCGTTGACGTCCACGATTTCCGAGGAGATCGTGAAGGTCGAGGTGTTGTTGTGCTGGTGGACGATGAGGTCTCTGCCGGAAGTGGAGCCGGGATTCCCGCCCATTAGTTTGCCGCCGGTGATCGTCTGGTTTGCAGAGCCATTGGGAGTCACCAGGATGGCACCCGATGTGATCGAAAGCGTGGCGGCGGGATCGAGAGTGATCGTTTTGGTGCTACCGCTGCCGAACCGCAGGCTGTTGATCGAGGTGGAGGCCGCGAGTGCCACGTCCGTGGTGACACTTGCGTTGGGACTAGTTCCTAGCGAGGTCGGCGTGGTATCGTTAGCGGCGGCATAAGCATAGGCAGCTCCGTTGACGGTAGTTCCGTTGCCCGTTGCGCTGGGAACGAAGAACGAGGTGTTTGTGCTTGTGAACGTGAAGGTAATGAACGGCACGATCCCATTGACGACAGCGGCGTTGTTGGCCCGGTAGCCACCGCCGTTCGGGTCGTTAGCGCCGCTGCTGCCATTGAGAACGTCCCTGAAATTGACCGTTCCGCCGACAGCCCGGATGATCGTCGAGCTGAATTGATTGATGACGCGGGCGCTTGAACCCCGGCTGTGGGTGAAATTGGTTTGGCCGGCTGCGATCGACAATGAAGACGACTGGACCCAAGCGGGCTGTCCGGATCCGGATATCCGTGCGCCCCCGATCGTATGAACCGTCCCACCACCCACGGTGAGGGCGGGAGTATTGAAGGTGGAAGGGCCACTGCTTCCGCCGACACTGGGCACGATCGCCGCGAGGTCGTAGATCAAGGTGGAAGCTGAAATGAGAGCGGATCCGCCCGGCAGCGCAGACACATTGTTCAATCCACTGCCCCCCGAGACGCTGATACCACCGGTGATGGGACCATAGCTGGCTGCCAGTCCTCCGATGCGCACGGTTCCCGGACCATGGATAGCCAAGGGGCCAGTGCCGCTGATGGCGGAGGCATTGGGCGTGGTAATGGCCAAGGTCCTGCTCGAGGCCACCTTCCAGGTTTGGGCTGCTCCCAGCACCAGCGGGCTGCCGATGGTCAGATTCTGCGTCGCGGCACTCAGGTCGATCCCCGAGGCACCGAGGGTCAGCGTGGTCGGACTGGTGCCGGTGATCCCCACGGTTCCCGCGGGATTGAGCACCTTGATCCCCAGCCAGCTCGAATTCGTGATCCCGAGATCAGAGGTGTTGGCCACGGCGAGCCGGTCGTCCCACTGCGCGATATCGCCCGGGCCGGGGACAGCAACTCCGTCGACCCAGCTCGTGGCCAGATCAAGCGTGTCGAAATTGTCTTCCTTGCGGACCTGCGCACCGGACTCCCCGGTGCTGGCGAAGGTGAGGGTCGCGATCATCGCCGCCATCGGGCAGGCGCATGCTTCGACCGAGCGTCCCAACAGACGCGAGAATTGGGTTTTCATGATGACAGTGGGGCAGGGGTTGACTGGCGGGGTTTCGGAACAGCCCATGGACGTCGGGTTCCTTTTCAACCATGGGAACTGGAAAACCGCTGAACACAAGAATCGTTGCTCATGAATGCACAAACCGAGAGTGGGTTTGCCGAAAAGTGTAGTTCCCCCCGTCGAAACCCGATTTTGGAGGGGTCCAGCGACCGCAATCCTGCGGATTTCTGCTAGACCCCGGGGTGAAACTCAAAGCCCGTGGCAACAATCCGGAATTCGCCGCAGGTCGAGGATCCTAGGGACGTTTTCCTTGTTCAAAAGCCCGCCGTTGTCCGCTATCAATGGCCACATCCACGCATGAAACTTTCCAAGCCTGTCCGATCCCGGTTGAAGCATCTGATCCTCGCAGCGGCATGCGGGGCCGCATTCACCTCCTGCTCGATCACCGCGGCCGGATCCTCCGCCATTCCGGAGGCGACCGCCTCCCTGCAGATCGGCAAGACGACCTATCCGGAACTCGAAAGCCAATTGGGCAAGCCCGGCAATACCAACCAGAAGGGCAACCGCCGGACTGCCAACTGGAACAGCGGAGCGGTGGGAATGGGCGCGGGCTCCATCGTCGGCAGCAACACCGTGATCTACAATTCGCTCGGGGTGGAATACGACGAAAAGGGCGTGGTGCGTCGCAAGGTGACCCACACCAGCCAACAGAAGACGACGCTGGGCAGCCCCTACCAATCATCGCGGGTCGCGGAAGCGGTAAAGAATCCGGGACCGTACACGCGGATGAAGCGGATCAGCCAGATCGAGGCCGAGTTGGGCCCGCCCCAGTTCAAGCGTCTCACCCTGCTCGGTGAAATGTGGATGTGGGCCAGCTACAACAATTCCCTGCTGACCGTGGAGATCGACCGCAGCGGCCGGGTGCTGGCGCTCGCCGTGCAGTAGCCGGTTTCCCCGTTCCAGACCCTCACTTCCCTTGGGAGTCGATGTACTCCTGGATCATCACCGGAACATCGCTGCAGATCGCGTCGACCCCGAGCCCCAGGCCGAGGAAGTAGTCACTGATATTGTGGCCCGGCCAACCGGTGACGGTGAAGCCCTGCTTCTGCGCGGCTTTCACCGCGAGACGGGTCGTCCCTTCCATCTTGCAGGCGATCCGCCGCGCGCCGATCTCACTCGCGGCCGTCATCAACGCCTCGTCCAGCGGGCCGCCCTTGATGAACATGATCTCCGCCTGCGGATCGATCTGCCGGATCGCCTTCAGCGGCCGCGGGTCGAAGGAAGTGAAGACCCACGTCGATCTCTCCGGGCGCCGCGCCATGACGTGCTTGTGGACCTCGCGGACATACTCGTCGATCCGGTCGTCCGAGTAGAGCGTCTTGTTGCCCGTCTTCATCTCGAACTCGACGTAGAGGCCCGGCTTGTCCGCGAGGAAATCGAGCAGCGTGTCGAGGAACAGCAGCGGCTCATTCTGCTTGAGGGTGGTGATGCCCTTGGCGGATTCGGAATCGAGCGCCTCGACCGGTCCCTTGCCATGGTGCGTGCGGTCGAGTGAGTCGTCATGGAGGATCACCAGCTTGCCGTCCTTGGTCATGCGGATGTCCGTCTCGAAGCCGCGAATCCCTTTTTCGTAGCTGCTGCGGAAGGCGAACAACGTGTTCTCCTCGAACTCGAATGCACCACCCCGGTGGGCGAAGTGGAAGGGCTTCTTCGGCTCCGCATCGGCGGATGGCGCAAGTAGCGCGGCGATGGACAGAGCGGACAGCAGCAGACGTTTCATGATGGGATCGAGTGTGGATAGAGGCTCCCGGCACACCCGTTCCCGAGCGGCAACGATTTTGCCACGATCGTGATGTCTCATGAAGCGGCGACGATTCCCGTTTGCGTGGCGGCATTCGCCGGGGAAGTTGGCGAATCATGCGCGCTTCCAGTTTTTCCGTCCTTTTCGCCGCGGCAACGTTGGTCCTGTCGGCCTCCGCCCAAGAACCCGCACCGTATGAAATGGCGAAGTTCCCTCCGCTGGATGCCGCCCTAACAGATTACCGCTATCCCTTCGAGGTGCACGAGCTGCCCATCAAGGAGCAGGTCCACGAACTAAAGATGGCCTACATGGACGTGAAACCATCAGCGGCTCCGAATGGCCGCGCGGTCCTGCTGCTCCACGGCAAGAACTTCTCCGGCGCCTACTGGGAACGCACCGCGAAGGAACTCGCCGGCCGCGGCTTCCGGGTGATCCTCCCCGACCAGATCGGCTTCGGCAAATCCTCGAAGCCCACCGACATCCAGTACAGCTTCCACATGATGGCAGCGCATACCAAGGCGCTGCTCGATCACCTCGACATTGCCAAGGCCTCGGTGGTGGCCCACTCGATGGGCGGCATGGTCGGCACACGCTTCGCTCTCATGTATCCCGCGGCGACCGAGAAGCTCGTGCTGGTCAATCCGATCGGCCTCGAGGACTGGAAGCGCAAGGTCCCCTATCAGAACATCGATGCGGCCACCGCCGCCGAGCTGAAGAAGGCACCCTCCGCGGTGAAGGAATACATGCGCACCGTCTATTTCGATGGCCAATGGAAAGCCGAATACGATCCGCTGCTGGCCATTCAGGTCGGCTGGATGAAAGGCCCCGACAAGGAAAGGATGGCACGCGTGACCGCCATCACCTCCGACATGGTGATGACCCAGCCAGTGCTCTACGAGTTCCCCGATGTGAAGGTGCCCACGCTGCTCATCATCGGCGAACGCGACCGCACCGCCATCGGCAAGAACCTCGTGTCGAAGGATGTCGCCGCCACCATGGGGCAGTATCAAGAGCTGGGCAAAGCGGCCGCCGCCACGATTCCCGGAGCCCGCCTCGTGGCCTTGCTGGGAGTCGGTCATGCGCCCCAGGCCGAGGCCTTCGATGACTATCTGCGGGCTCTGGTCGAGTTCCTGTGAGGGAGCGCCCGATGCCGGAAGACGCACCCTTTCACCCCACTCACCACGCCATCTTGCGCTGGTTCATCCGGATCACCTTCCCGTCGATGCGATCTACCAGAGCGTTCACACGGAAGAGGCCCGGCAAGGAGATCCCCACCTCATGGAACACCGGATCCATCGGGCCTGACTCCGTGGCCTTGTTTTTCCACGCCTTCGCCTCGCGATCGAACGAACTGAGCCCACCCCATGGCTCCCTCTCCTCCGCAGCTCCTTCCTTCAAGCGGCACCAGATACGGTAGTCCGTGCCATCCTTCGGTGGGGTGCCGACTGCTTTCCAATGCTTCCAGGCGATCGCCACCGCTTCCGCTTCCGTGATTCGTGTCGGTTCCTTCTGGAGCAGCTCCTCGATCGACTTCACTTCCGAACGTGACGGGCCGCGCGAGCCACTCAAAGTCCAACGGCCATCCCGTGGGTCAAGTTCGGCTTTCACGTAAGCCTGCCTGATCATGGTCGCGCCATTGACGATGACGCTCCAGCGGACTTGGCGGGTATGGGTTGAGCGTTCCACGCGGAGTGGATGAGCTGCCTCGCGTTCGGCAGGTGGGGCGAAGCCGAAGACACGCCGGTGGAAATCCGCGGCATAGCTTTCGAAGCGTTCCTCCGCCTCCGGTGGCGTCGCATCTTCCTCAATGCGCAACCCGGATATATGGGCACCCGCCACTTGTTTCTCGTCCGGATCGAAGTGCATCGCAATAAAATGGCCGTCCGCAGATCGATAGTATACGCGAATCTCCTCTCCCGTTTTCCCCCATTCCATGGGAACGGTGATTTGCACTCCGTAGTATTTGGCTAACGCCTGAATCCTGGCGGTGGCGAAATTACGGGTGGCTTCGGAAATGCCGGTGTCATCCGCGGGCTTCGGCTTGGGCTTCGGCGTTGGCAGCTCGGGGACGGCGATCAGCTCGGAGACCGGAGCACTCTGATAGTAGGCCTCCTTTTCCACCTCACCCGGAAGGTAAGTCCGGGGCTCCACGCGTTCGCCGGCGGCGAGCATCACGCTTCCCGTGAAAAGTAGAGCGACCTTTGCGAGCATGCTCCAAGCATAGCAGATGCGCCCGATCCCAGGGTAAAAACGCGGTAAATTCGCCGCATCCCACCGCATCACGGGGCGATCTTCCACTGCAGTGCCGTGCCGGTCGGTAGCAGGCGCACCGCGCGGGCGATGTCCCAATTCGCGAGGCGGAAGCCGCCGATGCCTTCCTGCGACCTCATCCGCGCGGGGATACCGGTGCCGTGCAGGCCGTAGGCCAGTGGCTCGGTGCTGTTGGCCTTCGCGAGATGGATCCACATGATGCCGATGGGATTGTTAGGCCCGGGAGCGAGGAACTGCGCAGGAGCTGTTAGAGGCGCATCGGCGGGTATCACACCGGGAGGTGGTGCTGCGGCCGGTGGAACCTTCGGTGCCTCGCGCGGTTCGCGGGTGGTGGTCAGGCGCGGCTGCGGGATCGCATTGAGGATCGTCCACGAGCCACGACCTGTTAGGCCCGGGCGGGCCGAGGCAATCGGCAGCACGGCGATGAGCTGTGCCCCACGCGAGATTTCCAGCCGCGCCAAATTCACCACCGCGGCCGTGACCGGTGTCTGCGGATCGGCGGCGGGCTGCAGGGGCGCATCGAGCGCCTTCTCGATTTCAAAGGGCACCACGTTCGGCACCTGGAAGATGGTCCCAACCTCGGGCACATCCTTGAGCTTGGAATTGAGCTCGCGCAGGAATCCCTCATCGCAGTGGAAACGCTCGGCGACGAATTCCCATACAGTCGCGTAGCCGAGAAAGTCGGCGGCAGCCATCTGCTCGTAGGTGAGCGGCGGCACGACCGGGACGGTCTTGGCAGTGGTGTTAGATCCCTTCTTGGCCGGAGCTTTCTTCACGACCGGCAGGGGCTTGCCATCGGCACCCACGATCGCCCCGGCTTTCCGTGGCTGGATGAATTTGAAGTCGTCCGCGCGCAGCACATAACTCGTGTACGGCTGCTTCACCGTGGCCAGCGCTTTCGCTTTGAGCAGCGCCGGGTTCGCGGCATCGGGGTGCGTCTCCTGATAGATCTGGCTGACTTTCTGGAAGGTCGGGCCGCTCTTGCCATCGATCGCGCCTGGCGAAAACATCTCGCGGTCCAGAAAGACTTGGATCAGCACGGTCTCCAGCACGAGCTGCTCGTAGGTCATAGGCTCCACGTCCACCGGTCCGGTGGGGTTGCCGTCGCGGTCTTCATCCTGGTACCTCGCGGGGTTGCGCTTCGATTTGGGCTTCGGTTTCGGCTTTTCTTCCACCTTCGGCGGGGGCGGAGGCGGCGGCGGTGCCATCTCCAGCATTTCCGCCGGCGTGGGAATCTTCAGCACCTGACCGATGACGATGCGGTCGTCCCTCAACCCGTTGAACTGCTTCAACTGCTCCGCGGTCATGAAGAACCTCCGCGCGATCTTCACGAGCGCGTCGCCCTTCTTCACCTCGTAGGTCGTGGGCCGCGGCTCAGAGGCCGAGGGTGTGGAGGTGGCCCCACCCGCGCCGGGGACGGTGGACTTCGGTGCCAGCTCCTCCGGCAGCGGCAGGCCCCACGCGCTGGTCGCCGCCGGGGCGACGCTCCATTTCCAATGCACCGCTTCCTCCAGACCCGGCTCGATCTTCGGCGGACCGGCCTTCGGGGGAGCGATGGGAGATTGAGCGAAGAGAGCACCGCAAGTGAGCCAGAGGGGGGCGATGCGCGACCACGAACGCACGATCGAAAAACGCATGACGTTGAACCTACCCAAGCCAACGATCACGGCAACGAGGAATCGCCGGTCCCGGGGAGTAGCGGAACGGCTGCGCCGTTCCGGCTGGGCGAGCGCCGCCAGATATTGCCACCTGCGAATCTCCCTTCTCGCCGCCCTACGACCGGGTGATGGCCAGCAGACACACGTCGTCTTCGAAGGCCTCCGAGTGGGTGAAGCAGCGGACATCGTCGATCAGGCCGTCCAGGAGCTGATCGGGTCCTGCCTGGAGATGCTGCTGCAGGTAGCCGAGCATCCGCTGCCGGCCATACTGCTGCTCATCGGCGTCGCCCGCCTCCAGCACTCCGTCAGTGTAGAGCAGGAGCGATTCGCCTTCACCCAGCGACAGCTCGGCGGACGTGAACTGGAAATCCTCCACGATCCCGAGCGCGGGTTGAGAGCCTCTGCCCGGCATGCTCAGGCGGCTACCGGCGTCACCGGCACCCGGGCGCAAGTGGAGCAGCTTAGTGTGCCCGGCATTGGCAAAGCGGGTGACCCCGGTCTTCACATCGATCACCAGGTAGATCGCCGTCGCGAAAATCAGATCGTCCCCCTGGCCAAAGACCGAGTGAAAGCTCCGGTTCATCTTCGTGAGGAGCCGGCCGGGATCACTGACGACGGGCACCAGCTCCTCCATCAATCCGCGCAGGAAAGTAGTCAGCAAGGCGGCCCTCACGCCATGGCCCATCACGTCGCCGATGAAGACGCCCACCTCATGGCCACCGATCGGCAGGATCTCCATGAAGTCGCCCGCCAGCATCTCCGCGGGCAAGTAGCGCTTCGAGAAATGAAGCCGCGGAGTGCCGGGTGCCGCACCGCGGGGAAATTCCCGCGGCATGCTGCGGATCAGCGCCTGCTGGACTTCCCGCGCCATCGCCAGATCGGCTTCCATCTGGGCGTTCCGTCGACGAAGTTCCTCGCTCAGCCTGGCGAGCCGCTGCTCGCCCGCTTTGCGCTCGGTGATGTCTTGCAAGACCCCGAGGCAGCCGAAGCACGTCCCCTCCGCGTCGCGGAGCACCGTGGACATGTCCGTCACCCAGCGGGTCTCGCCCGAGCGCGTCCGGATCTGCACATCGGCCTGCCAACGCTCCACCTGCCCGGAGCGCACCAGCCGGTTGGCCTCCGCCAGCTCCAGGTGCTGTAGCTCGCCCTTTTGCTCGGTGTGCAGGATCAGCGAATCCCACAGCTCCGGCGTCAGCTCCGTCTGGTCGTAGCCGGTGAGTTCCTTGATGTAGCGGCCGATGTACTCGTAGGTACGGGATTCGAAGTTGCGACGATACACCGCCGCCCGCCCCTGCTCGATGGCGCGACTGAAATCCCCGATGCTCTTGCGGAATTGGAGTTCCCCAGTCTCCATGGTCGCCCGAAGGTAACGCCGGAAAAGCCTGCCGGCCAAGCACTCAGGACCGCCAGGCAGAGAAAATCCTCATCGCGAATCGACCCGGCCGGCCCCGAACGAGACTCGACGGCCCACCCGCTCGTAGCGGAACGGCTGCGCCGTTCCGGCTGGGCAATGTCCGCCTCCACATCGCCACCCGCAAATCTCCTTCCCCGCCATCTTTCCGATCCGCGTGCCAAGGCGGCAGTGGCGCACGCGTCCTGCGCGTTCCTCCGCCACCTTTGCGGTGTGCCGTCCAGCCTAGGCACCGAGCCAGCGGCTCAATGCGCCCTGCGGCGGCGCCGCATCAGCAAGGCCCCCATGCCGGCCAGCCAAGTCAGGGTAGTCGACGCCTCGGGAACGATGGTGACGAGCACACCGCCATCCGATTCCACCGCGCTGAACGAGCTGGGGGCGATGGTGCCGTTCCACCGGATGGTGCCGTTGATCAGGAACTCATCCGTCGTCAGCTCCCCGAGGGAGTAGTTTCGGAAAAACAGCGACCCGGTCGATCCCGTGCTGAAGTTGAGAGACTGCGTCCCTCCGCCGTAGAAGCCGTTGTAAAAGCTGGCACCCTCCACCGAGATCGTCCCGCCGGTGAAATCGATGGAGCCCGGTCCGTCGGCGAATGAAATCACACTGGCGGTCAGCGTCCCCGCCGACATCGTGAACGAGGTGATTGGCTTGAATTCGTAAGCAATATTCACCGTGCCGCCGGTGATCGCGAACGTGCCGAGGGCGGCCTCGTTGCGGAAGTCGCCGTTGAAATTGGCCACCCCGGCCGAGACCGTGATGCTTGAGCTGGCATTGCGGACGATGTTGCTCGAGCTGCCGTGGTTAAAGGTGCCGCCCGCGACCGTCAGCGCTCCGCCGGAGAGCTGGATCCACGCGTCGCCACCGGCTTGGGACCAGCTTCCGCCGTTGATGACGAGCGCGCCGCCGTTGTGAATCGCGAGATCGCTGCCTGGAGAATAGGTGGCGTTTCCCGAGTTGATCACCGCCGTGTCGCCGTTGGCGGTGTCAGGGACCGCCCCGTCCACCCAGTTGCCCGGCGTCACGTAGTCGCCGGTGCTGCCACCCCAGACGACCGTGGCGGCTTGGAGACTCGCGGGAGCGAGGAACGACAGGAGCAGCGCAAAGCGGACGGAGGAAAGGCAGGGTGATTTCATGGGACCGGGGACTAAGGGTGGTGAGACCAGTGGCCTGCAAGTTAATGCACGGCATCCGACTGCTAACGACTCATTAATTCACATATGAGCTTATAAATGGCATGTCCTCTTGGTGCATTTTGCTCGGAAAGCGTGCCCTCAGGGGGCTGCCTGCGGCTCGAGAGCAACCTCTTGGACGGGGCATGCCACCGATGGAATCGGAACGCTCGCCTCTTCGTCCGCCAATGCGCCTGAGCTAAGCCGGTAAAGGCTCCGTCAACCCCTACGCGAACAGCCAGCCCTTCTTCAGCCCCAAAGGGGCGACATCCCTCAGCCCAGGGCAAGCATCGCGCCGCCCTGGGTCCCCTCGCCCCACCGCCAGTGCCCTGAAGGGGCACGATACCCCGAAGGGAGCTGACCCTTGAATGGCACTGAATTTAGCAGGTCCTCGTCCGCCTTCGCCCCTCTCACCTCTTCTCCGTCTCCTTATTCCAGATCCTCAGCCAGGGGCATGGCGCAGCAGATCAAGTTTCAAGGATCTCGGCTAACCGGCACTCACGCGGCGAAATCGAGATCCCGCGTGGCGCGGACGGCGGGCCCGGGCAGCCTCTCTCCCTTCGCGCTGCGGTAG
Organism: Luteolibacter arcticus; assembly: GCF_025950235.1. Classification (NCBI taxonomy): domain Bacteria; kingdom Pseudomonadati; phylum Verrucomicrobiota; class Verrucomicrobiia; order Verrucomicrobiales; family Verrucomicrobiaceae; genus Neoluteolibacter; species Neoluteolibacter arcticus. Next base: position 226,908 of record NZ_JAPDDT010000005.1, read on the forward strand.
GCGATCTCGTCCCGGACGATCGCGCAAAGTTCGGCGTAGGTGTCTTCCTCCCGCTCGCCGTGGCAGACGCCACCGGCATAAAGGTCCGGGCAATAACCGATGTAGCACTGGTCCTCATCGGACCAGCGGACGAAGCGGTGATAACGGTCTTCCGGTTTCATCGGCCCTTTCTTTCGTTTGGCTTTCGTAGAACTACTCTCCGGAACCCGATTCTTCAATGGCTTTCGCGACCTGACGCTCTTGGTAGGTCTTGGCATCGTCGCGGCTTCCATCAACGACTTCTTCAACGCCGCGCCCCAAAGATCCAATCGACCGCCTCCTATCGCTCTCATGGTCTCGGCCGGCGTTGCCTTCCCAATTCCCCCACCGATCACCCGGCACTTCTCCCCTACCCCAACTCCTCCTCGATGAACACCAGCACCACGTCCACCAGCTCGTCCATCCCCTCGAAAAGCTCTTCTTCAATCGTCGAGAGGTATTCCTCTTCGGTTTCGCTGTAGTCGTGGCGGTCCTCCGGGCGGGTCTCGCACCACTGGCTGGCCTTGAGCGGGTCCACCAAGGTGGTGGCGCCGATGAGCTCGAAGGAATTGATCACCCGCTGGTGATTCACGCCGCTCTGCCAGAAGCCGTGCAAGCCATCCTCGCCCTCCAGCAGCGGCACGGTCTCATAGACATCCATCAGCGCCCGCTCCTCGCGGCTGAGAGTCCGCCCTGCCGATTCGCCCTCCAGGCGATCGACTAGCACCTCGACTTCATCCGGCCATTCGATTGGTTCGTGAGAAAGCATGTTTTCCTCCCGCGGGCTTAGAACGCGACCGCCATCCTTGCCAAGCGAAACGATGGCTGCTCATTCGCGCGGGCAGGCGGCGGATCGACGGAAACATGTGATTTGGCGGGTACTGTCAGTGTATCCCTTCGGGAACTCACCCGATTCACTTCCTCACGCTGCAGCACCGGCAACCTCCGCAAGAAAGTAATCGCCTGCTTTCTTCAGGCACTTGATCGGGTCTTCGCCGCGCGCATGCAGGTGATGCAAAAGATCGGTCATGAGGTCCACGCAGCAGGTCGTCTCATCACAATCGAAATCTCGTTCTCGTCGATAGTGAAGCATTGCGCTCTTCGCCGAGGATGACCTCAGGCCGTTGGTCGCATCCGGATCCAAGAAACCGTCGGTAGGAACCACAAGATCGGGATTGTGCGGAGGTAGGTTCATGGGCGGATTGGTGTTAGATAATCAGGCAGGAACCCGCGAATGCCAAGTGATGGTCGTTTGACTGCGCTCCCGAGCCGTGAACTGGAAGCCCTGCTTCAACGGGTTCCGAAAAAGGGACAGCGACGGCTTCTCAACGAAATTCCGAACGACACACAGGAAATAGCGGTCGCCCAAGTGCTCGGCGACCCGATGCTCTTTGCTGGTCATCATCACGTCACCGCCAGCGCCCGCGATTCCCTTCACTTCGACGGCGAGAAAGGGAACGATTCCGGCGGGCTGCACCCGGAAGTCAAAGCCGCAGCCGAAGCGGGTGACGTTGCTGAGGGTGTGGCCGGTGAAATCAGTGAGGGTTGAGAAAGTGGACTCGAAGAATCCTTCGGCCGCCACACCGGTGATAAGACGCTTGGAGAAGCTCTCGTTTTCGAAATCATCGTGCTGGAATGCGTTCAGTTCTTCCAGCTCTTGCGGCAGCACCTTTCCGGGAAGGAGCAGAGGCGTGAGCAGTCGGGAAAACTGCTCCAGCGAGAGGCCGCCGAACTGTTCGAAGGCTTCGCGACAATGCGCTCGCATCTCCCGCCCGTGCCAGCCCTTGCGACCGTTAGGAAACAGCGGGTCGAACTCCTGCATGTAGTTCTTGATCGACGTCGGCTTGCCCCCAAGTGCGTAGCCCATCGCATTATAGGCCTCCGCAAAGGTCTCGAATCCCAAGTGGCGAAGGCCCTCCTTGCTGAACTTCGAGAGAAACAGCCCGGCAAGCATCAGCCGCTCCCGCTGACTCGCCGCTTTCATGCTTGGCAGGGAAAGCTGGCCCAGACGATGTCGCCCTTCGGGATCTCTGCGCCGCGGACGTGCTCGATTGAGCCGGGGTGGAAATGGCCGTCGCCGTGGTTGGCGAGGTAGATGGCGGCCTTTTTCGCGCAGATGTCGTTCGACCAGACCGGTTCGCAGGCATGCCGCACGCCCTGGGTGACCAACCCGCTGCCAGCGAAGAAATCGACAAAGGAAGGCGCAGGGAAAATCACTGGTTCAGTTGAACAGGCTTCCGCGAGGTTGTCAAAGAAGGAGGATGGAAAGTTCGACGGCGTGGACGAGCGGGACCTGTAATAGGATCGACGGCAGAATTGTTGAAATGCGCGTCCTGACCCCTTTCTGTGATCTAGCTGGTACCCCATTTAGACCCCATTCACGCCCGGCTTGGCCCGATTCACTTCCAAGTTGCAGCCTCTAGCAACTGAAGCACGGTATCGCGCCTTCACAAGAGGCCGTGTCGATTTTCCCGAGCCTCCTGACCGAAAGAAATTATGAGAAGCATCATCCACGTTTTGAAAATCTCGCTGCTCGCCGGATGCTTTGCATTGCTCACGGTCACCCCCACTGCCACCGCTGCCTACAATGAGAGCGGCGGAGTGGTGGTCATGGAGGCCGAATCCGAACCCCTGCCTGCTCAAGGATGGAAGCAGGCGACAAGCGTTGTGGGCAGAAGCGACAACGCTTCCATATTTGGGTCATTCTATGGCAGCACTCTCAACAGTTCCAGCACTCCTGGCAAAGGATTGATCTCCTACAAGGTAGTGATAACAACCCCCGGTGACTATCAATTGCAATGGCGCTCATTAATATCCTCGTATAATAGCACTGAAGGCACTTTTAATACTTCCACAGAGACAACCGAACATAATGATTCATTTGCCCGCATGCTGAATCCAAGTGGAGTCAGCATCACAGCGCAAGAAGTGCCTGGTGGCGCAAACGGTGGTGTCCCGGACAAAATTGGATCAGCCAGCGAAAATTGGTACAAAGTCTATCGGAATGGTTCGGGCTGGATTTGGGATGCAAAAAATCAGGACAACTATCCCCTCCCTCTCTTTTGGACGCTCGCCCCAGGCACTTACACCTTCCAAATCAGCGCTCGCTCATCAGGTCATGCGATTGATCGCATCCTGCTGTGGAACCGCAACGGAAGCACTTCATACGGAAACAAGGTCACAGGTGCAGGCAACACTTCGGCCTCCAACGCCTTGCCTCTCTCTGTCATCACCGGCACCGACACCACGGCTCCAACGATCTCCTCTTTCAGCCCCGCAGACAACGCAACTGCCGTGGTTTCCGGCGCGAACCTCGTGGCGACATTCAGCGAGAACATCTCCCGCGGCACCGGTAACATCACGGTCAAGAACCTGACCGACGCGACGCAAACGACCATCGCCGTCACCGACACCAGCCAAGTGTCGATTTCCGGTGCCGTCCTGACGATTAACCCGACGGCAAACCTTGTGGCCGGCAAGAACCACGCCATCCAGATCGCCGCGACCGCCATCGACGACACCGCGGGCAACAGCTTCGCCGGGATTACCAATGATACCACCTGGAACTTTGCCACTGAGCCTGCCTACGACGCTTGGGCGCGTGGGGCGCTCTTCGATGCCGATGCCAATGGCGACGGCGTGAAGAACGGGCTCGCTTGGATCCTCGGTGCCGCCAATCCCACTGCCAGCGTGCTCGACAAGCTGCCGACGGTTTCCACGGTCGGCGGCAACATGGTCTTCACCTTTCAGCGCATCCAATCTTCCATCAGCGCCACCACCGCGCTTTCGATTGAAGTAGGCACTACCCTCACCTCGTGGCCATCCATTTACACCGTCGGTGCCAACACCGCCGGATCAACCGGCGGCGTGGAGGTCGCCAAGGACACGCCAACGGCAGGCACGGACAGGGTGAAGCTGACGGTGCTTCAAGCCCCGGACGCTGCGAAATTCGCCCGTCTAAAGGCCGTGCAGACGCCATGACCGCCCGCGGAAGCAGCGCGGCGGGAAAATCATCCCGCCAGTGAGGACTGCTGTATCGCCATCGAGCCGTGCCCGCTTGAACCGCGGCACTTCTCCCGCCGCAGCTTCGAGGACAGTTGGGGATTCCGCTGCGGGTGACGAGTGAGGCTGCTCCACCGCCACTTTGCGAAGGGACAGGCATTTTAACGCGCTATAACTTGGCTTGATCGTGCCTTTCAGGCCATCAGGGCGTTTGTTGAAATGCTCGTCCTGACCCCTTTCATTTCCGGAGGCCGAAGGCGCGTTCTGGAACTCCGCTCCTCCGTTAAGGTCTACCATACCGGCGGAGCGGAGTTTGAGAGTTTTAGGGATTCAAGGCTGCCGAAACCGCTTTGGGGACGATGCGGATGATGCGCCGCGCAGGCTGGTCCAACCAAGAAGAGTAAGGAACATGTTACGATGCGGGGACCGACCCCAGACCCATCCTTGCCAAGCGAAGCGATGGCCGCTCAGCCACCCGCAAGAGAACAACTCCGTTTGAGCGAGCTTTCTTCCACCCCTTCCGCTTCCGGAAGCGAACGGATGAAGTCTTTCACCTTCTCTAGGGTGGTGTACTGAGCGCCAGTTCCTCCGTAGCAATTTCTAAATGAGTTCCAAGCCTCAGAAATGGCAGAAAAGACAGCTTGGGCGGTGCTCATTTCTCCGCAGGCGACTACCATGACGCACGAGGTGAACTGTAATCCTTTGGCATCGGCGATAAAGACAACCTTCTCTTTCGAAGGGCGGCCCACTCGGGGGAAAACAATCAAACTCCCTTCGTACTCTTTATAAGGAAGGGCCGCGGAGAGTCGTGCAAAGCGGCCCACGATTTTTCCATCTTTAAGATTTGTTGTATGGATCAGTAAATGGCCGCGACGACCTCGACAGTCTGCATTTTTATATGACACGTGATCGAAACAGCCTCGACTTAATTGTAAGGCTGCTGACGCGTCCGGCACTACTTCAAGAGGTTTAGCGGTCTTCGCATGAATCTTTGGGCGTCTGTTGAAAATTTTAACTGTTATGCAGCGGACTTGGCAACCGTGGAATCGCTCAGCAACGTGATCCTCGAGAATATCTAGATCAAAGGTTTTTCCAATGGCCGACCACAAGGCGGCATCTCGTTTTGAATGGACGACTCCATGAGGAAGAATAGCCAGAATAGCTCCGCCCTTTCTAAGGAATCTTAGCGCGTAGGAAATGAATGCCAAGGCAATGGAGCACCGGTAAACAGCCCCCTGAAAAGGAATAGAAAGGCAAGGATGCGCCTTTAGTGAAAAGGGGGGATTAAGCAGGATCAGATCACTCTGGTAAGCTGCTTTAGCAGCCCCATCTTGTTTTGGAGCCCACTCCAAGAAATTTTCGCAGATCCAAGTCCCACTTGTAGGATTCGTCTTCAGCGAGCAGACCATTTTGGGGTCTCGATCAATTCCCAGTAACTCTGCTTCTGGCCAGATCTTCTTCGCTTCTAGAAGTAATGCTCCTTTGCCGACAGCAAAGTCGGCAATGCGTTTTACTTTTTTTAGCGGAACCTCCTCAATCAAACGGCAGATCAGAGATTCCGGTGTGAAGTATTGGTCAAAGGTTGAAGAGCCTTGATTCATCGTAAAATCTCCTGAGGTCGTAAAGATGAACTCTTCTGCACCCTTCGCTGCGGCCAGGGCTCGGAATTGGAAAGTCGTAGATTAGACCAATCCGTTTATTGCTAACTATGTAATATAAAACTGCACCCAGTGCGTGTGGACGAGTCCCCAACAGAGCTACCTTCAATTCTCGGCCACTGGTGGCTCTTGCGACGGAATCGAGCACCATAATCGCGGCGAAAGGACAGCTCGCTTTAGCGCATCGAATAGGACGTCCGCCTCTTAAGCTATCGAGCACTCTTCTGTTCCCCAAGTAAGCATATTGGGCAAATTCAGGGATAAATGCAGGCACTCCGATCACGGGGGTCACTAGCTCTTCTGGCACATCTGTCACTCGCATCACGTGCGAAACTCTTGGACCCTCAAATCCCATGAAAACTAGCAATTCGGCCGCTTCTTCAAAGTCCGAGTCCAAACTAACGAAACCGGGAATCGCGCGAACTCCCGCAACTCTATCACTCAATGAAAATTCTTCCATTGTAGGCTCAGCATATTCCAAAGGCTCCGAATAAACAGCCTGAATAGGTATCCCTTCTTTGAGGCAGTATTTAACCAGAATTGCCCAGGTGGAATAGGCTAACGTTGTGACATCGATTACGACACCCTTAGTAGTTCCTTGAATCTGATTCAAAAAACTTGCTATTTCTTCAGAGCGCCGAAGAGAGAAATCCAAACCATTCCAATTTATGGTCGGAGAAGCGTGCCCGCCGGCTTCAGTGATAATTATGATATCCTCTGGAGCAATGGATGCATTTCTCCACCAAGAATGCCGATCTTCAGTATTGGAATCGTTAGTGACCAGCAAGGCCCCCCCGAGATCTACTTGATCTGGTTCCCATTCAAAGGAGTATCGCGGGATATTTATCATCATTCAGCACTGAAAAAATCCGATTGAAGGGAGTCGTCTACACCACCCAAACGCAGGCGGGACTCAATCACTTTGATTCCTCGTTCAGTATCTTGTGCTAACACCTGAATCTCATCAGCGTAAATGTCGATACACCTCTTCTTTCGATGACTTATTCCCAAAAATGGAGAAAGGATGGGGTGGATCCGGTATTCTTGTGTCATGGGCACATGACTGCCACTACGCTTGGTAATCGGGGCTTCGATGAAGAGTCCCTCCCGAATGCACTCCCTAACCAGGAAAAGGCTGTCTTCAATGCGTGCTGGGGGCCGTGGATCTCTAATTCTGAAAGTCGTCACCTCTGGTCGACGACCATGAACTCCCCTAGCAAGATTTTCCAGAACCCTTCCTATTCCAATAACAATTCCTTTAATGGCCGGTCCATGAAGAGCACCGTCAGTCGCGTTCTCAAGTGCCCGTCTGCCCACTCTCTGAGCAGCAATGCTTTGCGCTTCTGCTGCAATGAATTCAGATGTAGGGTCCCTACGGTACTGTTCCGAGACAGATTCGTATACCAGCTCTAAAAAGTACCTGATGTTAGCGCCAGCGAGGTCAGCTAATGTGTGAATTCCAGGGTACAATTTTTTTACACCATCTGCATTTTTCTTTGCTTTTGAGTCACTTAGGACAATAGCATAAGAATAATTTCCGAATCTAATTTTCAAGCTGCGATCGTCGGAAAACCATCGCTGAATTAATTCTAGGAGTTCTTGTCCTCTAAACTCCGACTCAAGCAGCAGAAAGCGCTTCTGAAGAAGAGAAAGCTCCCCTTCGCGCTGCAGGCCTGCAAAAACATTTTCAAGCCTCACTTTTATTGAGGTCTCTACACTACGATCGTATTCCTCCTCTAACGAAAGCGATTCAAATAGCTCCGCAATTGATTTCCCTGAAGGAATTCGGCCTTGGAGTCGAAGCTCAAGTACTCGTAACGAGAAGTCTCTAAATTGCTGTTTGGTAAAAATTTCCGAAATTCTCAACTGCACATAATCGGCTAGGTGACTTATTCTTTGATCTTTAGCCAGAACATCCCGAGTTTTCAGTCCATAGTCCTTCAGCCCTATTTTCACAACAAAGGCCGGAGTACAATGTTTAATGATGGTGTTTACAATTCGCTGCTGCCTTTCGTCGAAGTTTTCGTACTCGTCAAAAATGTAAATAATTCGGCTGAACCCTAGTAGTTGTTTAGCGATCGAAGAAAGCTCTCGGATTGGCTCCAGAAGAATGGAAAGAGGTATTCCATCCAATGCCTGAATGTCATTGAGCGCATTCTCCAAATCGACAAGCGCTCGGCGTAGTATCTCAATGGTAATTTTTAAATTACAGGGTTCGGGCTCCTGAGGAGTGATTCTGAGTAATTCGATGACTGAAGAATAATCCTGTTCTTCGCTGGAAGGATTTTTGCATTCTTTTATCTCCAGAATGAGCCGGCAGCAGATTGAGAGATTCAGATAGTGAGAGAAAATTTTGTCCCATTGGGAATCTGGAACTCCCGCTCCTGAAAATGCGCTTGTCTTTCCTGAGTCGACGCGCTCGTAAACTGCTAGTAGGTCATTGTTGTGCTTAGAATCTGCCTCGCCGCGCGCTAGGCGGGTCATGCCTAGTAGGGCGGTAGTTTTCCCCGATCCGCGCGCCCCGATCAGCATGCACGGCCGCGCACTCGACAAATCATCAAAGTAGGAAGGTGGCGCAAAGACCTGTGTGAGGTCTGCTGTGGTCCATTCATACTTGAATCCGCCGAGCCGATCCTTTAACAATTCCACAAATTTGCGATCAAAGCTCATTAGGCACGTTTCATTAGTGGTTTCCACGTGAGGGACTCGTCCCAAAGAATTTGGATGGATGCGTCAGGTACATTATTCCATAATCCTATTGTTAGGCCTAAATTATGGAATCCACCTTTAAACCTAGGGTCCGAAAATGCAGCCCGAGCGTAGGTGTTGTTCAAAAATTCATCCAACTGAGATTGGCTAAAGGCGTTCTTCCAAATCCTTGAGTCGGCTTGTAATGCGGAGTATTCCGGTCCCATGGTATAAACTGGAATGACATTTAGCCCGACGCAGCTCCGGGCTCGTTGCAGGCCGTATGACGTCGCAACCAAAGGGCAATAGTAGGCTCCGTAGCCGCCACTGTTAGCGAACAAATCTTCCAAACTCTGACCGGAGAGTTGATGCTTCCGCTTCCAATGCTTAATGATTTGCTCTCCAGAGCCCAAAAAATCATCCACCAAGAGCAACGGGAAATCGTTGTTATACCTTGCCGCAATAACTTCCTCTGGCCGAAGAATCCGCGTCTCTGGAATGCCTGCGAGTTGCCGTGCCCAACGTGCAAAAGTGTATCCACTGTCAGTATCGTTCGGATTTTCACCTGTTACACGCGACACCACGACACGTCCCAAAAAATCCCACCACTTAGTGGCGATAGTGTCTGCATTGGTAGCTGCTTTCGCTATATGACTGCTAAGCGAATGAAACGCATCGAGGAACATTGATTCGCCGTGCGCTTGGCTAATATAGATATATCGAGATGCTAGGTGTTGAGCCAAAGGGAGTTCATCTCGTCGAAAATTGCTGAGCCAACCGTCCAAATCACATTTAGGTTGACCTGGAAGGTGGCCAACTTTGATCAGGCTTTTAACCGAGTCAACAGATGTGAGCATTAGTGATGTGAACTATGTCCACTAGCGCAACGAGCATCTCTTCCGCTTGTTAAGCTAGCTATTGACTTGGAAAAAGTCGGCGGCCTTTTCACGGGCCGCCTGTTTCAGGAGAAACGGATATCACTGGCAGGCTTCGCAGGTCCCGCCGTTCATCGTGGCTTCGATGCTGCACGCGTTTTTCTCGGCGGCGGTGAAGGCGGTTTTTTCGGTGGTGTGGGCTATGTGGCCGCGTTGCTCCTTTTTGACGTCGATGGTGGCTTTCTCGATGTTCGAGGCGAAGAGGGTGCCGCGTGATCGGTGGTGAGTGCTCAGTGGAGGAACCATGGGGCGGGATGGGATTGGGAGTCTGGCTATCGAGGGATGAAGATTACCGGTGCGCTTGGGTCGGAAGATAGACCGGCAGCGGCCAGTTGGTCAGTGTCAAACTGTGCCATTTGCAAGTCGATGGGGATCAGTCCTTCATGCGTCCGGATAAAATTGTCCGGTTTCGCATCGACGATGACCACGCCATCCTCGGGGCGGTACCATCCGAAGTAGGATGAGGGGACGGCACGGAAGCCTTCCCCGGTGAGAAGGTCGTGAATGGATTCGTTCGTGGCGAGGCCTTCCTTGGCGTACCAACGCTGGGAGATCACTAGCGAGGGTTGCCCTGGCGGCTGGCCGATGATCATGCTGGGCTTGTCCGAGACCGTGATGCCCTCAAGGCGGATGTCGCTGGCGAAGACCTCGATGTGAAGTGCCATGCGCTTCAGGTATTCCGCCGGGGTGGCATTCCGGCGGTCCAGGGTGCCACTCGACGCGGTGGGGATCTGCCCGTAAATGCCCGGCCACGTCCGCTTCACCGCCCTTCCATCCGCTGGACGATAGAATACCTCGTGCTCGCTGGTGCTATTCGAGACCAGGTCCAGCGAGTCCACCTCCGCGGCGAGAATCAACTGTCCTTCTTCGCCGGCCCAGTTCTCAAGATTTCGGATCTCGACTCCGAAAGGTGCTGGATCACCTGAGCCCGCACGGTCTCCACAGGCAATCGCTTCAGCGGCGCGCTCGAAAGCGCGTTGCTGATCGCGACGAGCTTGGGTGACGGCTGCCTGACTTTCATGGTCAGGACGATGCCCGCCATCGCTTGGGCTGTCAATGGGAGAGGCCGGAGGCATGGGGCTCGAAACAGAAAGGGCGGCTCCGGTGAGGAGCCGCCCCTGGAAGGATCACTGGCAGGCTTCGCATTCGCCGCCGTTGCGCATGGCGTCGATGCTGCAGGCCATTTTCTCGGCGGCGGTGAAGGCGGTTTTTTCGGTGGTGTTGGCCATGTGGCCGCGTTGCTCCTTTTTGACGTCGATGGTGGCTTTCTCGATGTTCGAGGCCTGGAGGGTGCGGAGGTAGTAGGTGGTCTTGAGGCCCTTGTCCCAGGCGCGGCGGTACATGTGGGAGAGGCTCTTCATGTCCGGGGTGGCCAGGAAGAGGTTCACGCTCTGGCTCTGGTCGATCCACTTCTGGCGGCGGGCGGCGGCGTCGATGATGTATTCGAAGCCGACGCTGAAGACGGTCTTGTGCTTGTGCTTGAGCGCCTCGGGGATGTCGTCGATGGAGTCGAGCTCGCCATCGAAATACTTGAGCTGGTCGAGCATTTCCTGGCTCCACAGGCCGGCCTTCTTGAGGTCCTTCACGAGCTCGGCATTCAGGACGATGAAGTCGCCGCTGAGATTGCTCTTCACGTAGAGGTTCTTGTAGTTCGGCTCGATGCAGGGAGTGGTGCCGGTGATGTTCGAGATCGTCGCGGTCGGGGCGATGGCGAGGACGTTGGAATTCCGCATGCCGTGCTTGCTGATCTTCTCGCGGACGACGGACCAATCCATCTTCCCGCCGCGCGGGACATCGATCTTGCGGCCACGCTCGTCCTCGAGGAGATCCACGGTGTCCTGTGGAAGGAGGCCGCGGTCCCACTTGGAGCCCTTGTAGCTGGAGTAGGTGCCGCGTTCGCCGGCGAGGTCGCTGGAAGCGCCGTAGGCGTAGTAGGCGATGGCTTCCATGAACTCGTCATTGAACTCCACGGCGGCATCCGAAGCGAAGGCGAGGCCGCGCTTGTAGAGGGCATTCTGGAGGCCCATGACGCCGAGGCCGATCGGGCGGTGGCGGCTATTCGCGGTGAGCGCGGCCTGGGTCGGGTAGAAGTTGATGTCGATGACGTTGTCCAGCGCGCGGATGGCGACGGTGATGGTCTCCTTCAGCATCTCGTGGTCGAGCGCGCCATCCCGGGTGACGTGGGTGTCGAGGATGACGGAGCCGAGATTGCAGACGGCGGTCTCTTCCTCGGAGGTATTCAGCGTGATCTCGGTGCAGAGATTGCTGGAGTGGATGACGCCGACGTGGTCCTGCGGGGAGCGGACATTGCAGGGGTCCTTGAAGGTGATCCAGGGATGGCCGGTCTCGAAGACCATCTTGAGCATGCTCTTCCACAGGTCGATGGCGGGGAACTGGCGGGACCAGATCTTGCCCTCGGCGGCCATGGCTTCGTACTCGGTGTAGCGTTGTTCGAAGGCCTTGCCGTAGAGGTCGTGGAGGTCCGGCACTTCATTCGAGCGGAAGAGGGTCCAGACGCCGCGGTCCTCCATGCGCTTCATGAAGAGGTCCGGGATCCAGTTGGCCGTGTTCATGTCGTGGCAACGGCGGCGCTCGTCGCCGGTGTTCTTCCGCAGCTCGAGGAAGTCCTCGATGTCGTTGTGCCACGTTTCCAGATACGCGCAGCCGGAGCCGCGGCGCTTGCCGCCCTGATTGACCGCGACGAGCTGGTCATTGTGGAGCTTGAGGAAGGGGATGATGCCCTGGCTCTCGCCATTGGTGCCCTGGATGTAGCCACCAGTGCCGCGGACGCTTGTCCACGAGCCACCGAGACCGCCGGCCCACTTCGAGAGGAAGGCATTCTCCGCGATGCCGCGGATCATGATGCTCTCGATGGAGTCATCGACCTTGTAGAGGTAGCAGGAGGAGAGCTGCGAGTGCAGCGTGCCGCTATTGAAGAGCGTCGGCGTGGAGGAGCAGAAGCGGCGGCCCTTGTAGAGATTGTAAAGGCGGATGACCCAGCTCTCGCGGTCCTTCTCCTCTTTCTTAAAGAGGCCCATGGAGACGCGCATCCAGAAGAACTGCGGCGTTTCCAAGCGGCGGGGCTTGCTGCCGGTCTTGTCCACGATGAGGTAGCGGTCATACATCGTCTGGATGCCGAGGTAGTCGAAATCCAGGTCGGCGGTGGGGTCGAAGGCGTCGGCGAGCTTGTCCAGATCGTAGATGTCGAGCAGCTCCGGGCTGAGGCGCTTGATGGCCACGCCGTGCTTCAGGTAGCTCTTGAAGGCGAGCTTGTGCGCGTGCTTGAGCTTGTGGATGCCATCGCGGGAGATGCTCCAGTCGAGCACTTCCTCATAGATGTAGGAGAGCAGGATGCGGCCGGCGAACTTCGCGAAATCGGCGTCCTTCTCGATCAGCGCCTTGGCATTGAGGATGATGGTATTCCGCAGGTCCTTCTCGGAGATCTCCGAGCCGACGGAGCGGCGCAGCTCGCGCTCGATCTCCGCTTCATCGATGCAGAGGTCCAGGCCGGTGGAGGCGTAGGAGATGCGCTTCTTGAGCTCGGTGCCATCCCAGAAGGCGGCCTTGCCGTCGTCCGTGGTGACGGTGACCATGAACTCCTGGTTCGGGTCCTCGGCGCTTTCTTCCTGCTCGATGCGGAGGCGGGCGCGCTGGGCGCGGTAGAGGATGTAATGCTCGGCGGCCTTGAAGCGGCCCTGGCGCATGAGTTCCTCCTGGACCATGTCCTGGACGTCCTCGATGTGGACGAAGGATTGGTCACCGCGGCGGATGCGGTCGGTGACAGCCTTCGCGATATCGACGGCAGCCTCGGGGTTTTCCTTGATGGTGAGGAAGGCCTTGCGGACGGCGATCTCGATCTTGGTCTCGGACCATGGGACCACATTGCCGCTGCGGCGGATCAGGCGGACCGGCAGCGCGTGCGGGCTGGAGTGGACGTCCACGTGGCCGGTCTTTTCCATGGAGCGGCGGAAGGCGAGCGACTTTGCGACATCGTAGGCCTCGTTTTCAAGCAGGGCCTTCTCGATGAGCAGGTAGAGGTCGGCCTCGGACAGGCGGAGGCGGCCGCCTTCGTCGAGGGACTTGGTCAGCGAATTCGAGACGGCGTGGGCGACGTCGGAGACGAACTTGCGGTTGACGTCGGAGAAGATGGATTTCTCATCGGCCTGGCGGGAGATGAGGAGGTCGGCGAGGGATTCGCCGATGGCGTCGGCGACGTCTTCCAGCGAGAAGTGGGTGTCCTCATTGCCGCGGGTGACGATGATGTCGGTGATCGGCTTGCGCCGCTCGGTCGTCAGGACATCGCGCCAGGCATAGGCACGGTCGCTGAGGGGAAGGGTGAAGCGGTCGGTGATGACTTGCTTCAGGAGAAGGTCTTCGTCGGGATTAACGGCGCGGTACATGGCGAGCTTAAGGGTGGGAAAAGTGTGTGAGAAGAGAGGCAGGGAGGTTTTTGAGGAGGCGGAGCGGGAGTTCTTTTTGTGCCGAGTGATCGGTGGAAGAATAGAAGAGGCGGAGACTGAGAGTGGATTAGGGATCCTTTTTGAGGCGGCGGAGGAGGGAGTTGATGAGGGACTGGAGCATCTTTGAAATGGTCCGGGTCTCGGCGATCATCTCGCGGGAGCCTTCGAGTGGAGGAGCGCCGAGGCGCTGGCGGACACGCTCGGCGACATAGAGCTGGGTGCGAAGTTCACCGCAGGAGCCCTTGCTGATGCGAAGGAAGCGGATGAAGTCCGGAGTGCTGTCGCGTTCGGCACCTTCAGCGATGTTGGACGGAATCGACAGCGAAGAGCGCTCCATTTGGCTGCGGAGAGCGAAGTCCTTCGAGGTTGCGAGCGCGACGTGGACATCCACGGCCAGATTGCAGCCGCGCTTCCACACGTCCAAATCTTCGAAGGTTTCGATTTCGCTCATGGTTTCTTGGTTCGACTCTTCTGTCTTTCCACCGATCACTGATCACCGATCACCCGGCACAAAAACCCTCACAGCTCGTCATCATCGACAGTGCTGAGCGCAGACGCTTTCTGATATTCGGTCACGCGGCCTTCGAAGAAGTTGGTCTCCTTCTTGATGTCCATCATCTCGGCGAGCCACGGGAAGGGGTTCGTCACGCTTTCATTGAGCGGGGCGAGGCCGCAGGAGATCAGGCGGCGGTCGGCGATGTAGTCGATGTAGGTCTCGAAGTCGGCGGAGTTCAGGCCCAGGCCGGCGACGGGCAGGCAGTCGCGGATGAACTGCTTTTCGAGGCGGATGCCCTCGGCCATGGTGTCGCGAAGGTCGTCGCGGAAGTCCTCGGTCCAGATGTCCGGGTTCTCGTCGATGAGGTCCATGAGCAGGTTGCGGAAGACCTCGATGTGGTTCGACTCATCGCGCAGGGTGTAGCGGAACATGCTGCCGATGCCCGGGAACTTGTTCTGGCGGTAGAGGCTGAGGATCATGCCAAACAGGCCGTAGAACTGGGTGCCCTCCATGACCTGGCCGAACATGAAGATGTTCTTCGCCAGCGCCTGTTTGTTCGCGGTGACGGTGAGGTCGATGTCGCGGCGCAGGGCCATGCTGTTGGAGACGACGAAGTTGTTCTTCGCGGTGATCGAGGGGACGTCCTCGAACATGGCCTCGCACTCGTGCGGGTTGATGCCGAGCGAGGAAATCATGTAAACGAGGCTGTCCGCGTGGATGTTTTCCTCATGGGCGTGGCGGCCGAGCACGAGCTTCAGCTCCGGCGCGGTGACGAGCTCGCGGACCACGTGGAGGACGTTGTCGCCCACGATGCCCTCGGCGGCCGAGAAGTAGCCGATGCCCATTTTGATGATCCACCGCTCGACGTCGCTGATCTCGTCCGAGCGCCACTGCTCGACATCCTTTTGCATGGTGATGTCCTCGGGCTCCCAGTGGTTGTTCTTCATCGTCTTGTACAGGTCATACGCCCACTGGTACTTCAGCGGGAGGATGTTGAAGAACATGGTCTCGCGACCGTTGATGACCTTCTTGGCGGCAAAGGCCTGCTCGGCCTTCTCACGGTCGAGGACGAAGGTGCGGGCTCCGAGAGTGATGGTGGTGGTGGCGGACATTGAGGAGGCGACTTTCTGGAAGAATTCAGGTGATTTTCCGCGCTTTTGGGCGGGGCCAAGCGCGGCGGACACAGCGTTGCGAAGAGTGCCGGAGAGGGTAGCAGACCTCAAGCCGATTCTGTCCATATGGTATCCACAAATTATTAACAATACCACCTGTGGTATGGTGATGGTTCCGCCGGAACCTTGACAATCGCACCGAAATCCCTAAATGCCCGCAAAATGTGGGACTAGTGAAAGAGCAGGCGGCTCCGGTCCGGGTAGGCCTAGGGCCTCGAAATTTTCACAGCAAAAATCGCTTGCGGGGCGTTCTAAAAAATCCGGCAGCTTGAGACGGTTTTTTTGGAAGTCGTGGACCCCTCGCCCGCATCCCGGCTGCGGTCAAGGAACGGCTTCGTTTCGTGAGCGGTGTTGCCCGGAGCAACAGGCTCTCGGTGGGTCTGCCGAGGCCTTGTCGTCCAATCCCCCAGGATTTGCAGGAGGAGAACCGGCTCGAGGCGGCGGGGAGCACCCACAAACCGGACGGAGAGCACCAAACAAAACACCCCGGGAGGCATGGCCAACCGGGGTGTGAAAAAGGAAGATCGGCCGGAATCTCAGCGGCGGCGGCGGACCAGCAGGCCGGTCATACCGAGGAGTGCGAGCAGCGCGGAGGAGGGCTCGGGAACGATCGAGACGAGCTGGATGCCATTCAGCGCGGCAAACCTGGAGCCGGTATTGGCAGGAGGGGTGCTGCCATTGGTGGCCTCGTCCGCCAGGACGTTGGGAGTCGCGCCGGTGGCGACGACGTTCGCCCAGTTGAAATTGATGACGCCTCCCTCAGCGCCGCCGTTGATCGCAATCGCCGTGAATTTCACGTATTCGATCCCTTCGTCGAGGGAGCCGTCGCCGTTGGCTGTGCCATCCCAGCCGGTCTGCTTGGAAGTGCCGTTGACGGTGAAAAGACTGTTCTGGCCGTAGTTGGCACTCGGAGGGCCGCCAGGAGCCATGTGTTCCCCCTGCCCGTAGAAATAAAGATCATAGCTGGCTCCCACGACGAGGCCGGAGAATTTGCCACCCACGCTCAGCACGGCCCCCGTCGTCACAGCGTCGATCCGGATGTAGTCGCGCATCAGGTTCGAGAAGCCACCCAGGCGCTCCATGCTGCCCGCCGGGTTCTGGGCCCCTTCGATGCCGGAGACGGTGAAGTCGACCAGCGTGGCTGCGCCCGAGGAATCGACCATATCGGTCATCGTCACGGAGCCACCCGAGCCTGAATAGGCGGCGGTATTCCAAGTGGTGCCAGTATCGACGATGTCGGAAGCCCCCAGACCCGTATAACCGGTGCCGGAAGTCGTGGTGAAGTCGATATTTACCACCGTGGCGGTGGCGAGATTGGAAAAGGCGGCAGCAGCGAGTGCGAGAGGAAGCAGCTTCATGCAAGGGGCGGGGCCGGGGACTGCGCGGTGAATAGCGTCTTCGGGCGCTACTGGCAAGTTATTAGCATGACTCTGATTCCTCGGTTTTCTTGATTATCAAGGTGTCGCAATCCGGTAGAAGGCGTTTCCAGCCGGCGGATTGGAGTCGGTGAACTGGACTTGCCCGTTAGACCCGGCCGTCAGGGTCTGGAGGGTGCTCCACGCACTCAGGTTGATGGAACGCTGGAAGCGGTAGCTGGTATTGGGCTTGCCGGTGAAGCTCAGGCGCATCTGGCTTGCCGAGATCCGCTGGAGCACGGGCGGGGCGTAACCGCTGATGCCATCGTCGCTCCCTTGGACCAGGACGGTCATGGTGGCAGTGGCGATGCCGCCACGGCCGTCATGGATGGTGAGCGTGAAGCTGTCCGATCCGCTGAAGTTGGAGGCCGGGGAGTAGGTCAGGCTATCGCCGCCAAGCGCGATCGAGCCACCGGCGGCCGAAGTGGTGCTGGCGTCGAGCACGCTCACCGGGTCGCCGTCAGGATCCGAAGCACCCGTGAGAAGCAGGGCGAAGGGAACCAGGATCGGCTCGTTTTGGCCGGTGGTGAAGCTGTAGCCGGGATGGGTGGGGGGGGCATTGCCCGCCGAACTCGTGCCAACCACCAGCGCGGGGCGCGCGGAAACCGTCGCGTTTTCCTTCGAAGCAAACGAGACGTCCTTCGTGGACGAGTCGGCCTCCAGGATGAAGCTGTAGATGCCGGCCGCGGTGACGTGGGAAGCCACGTCGAAATCGATCACCTTGCCGTCCGTCACGTCGCCGGTGAAAACGGCGACCTGGGCCCCCTTGGCGGGTTGGTTCGAGCTTGAGACATTCGATTCCGTCCAGCTGTTGGAGGTCGCGGCGTAGAGGCGCAGCGTCATCGTGCCGGACGAGGTGTCATCACCCTCGGTCAAGCGGACCACGGCCGACGACGGCGCAGAGCCGAGGCCCGAGAGGTCGAATTGGAGGAAGGTGATGCGCGTCCGGGTGGAGGACTTTTCGAGGCGGAGCTGGGTGTTGTTGTTGTTCGCACCGCCCTCGGTGTAGGCATCGTGGACCGGCAGCACGGTCTGCCCGCCAGTGCCGGCCGGGGCGGCGATGTGCACCGCCACATCATCCGAAGCGCTGAGCGCGGTGTCCGAAGCGGAGAAGCGCAGGACATAGTTCCCGGCAACCGTGAAGGTGGCCGTGGTGGTGGCGGTGGTGGTGCTGGAAAAGTTCACCACGGCCGGGCCGGAAACCTGAGACCAGGTGCGGGACAGCAGCGAGTCTTCCGGCAAGCCATCGTCGGTGGCCGTGCCGGTCAGACTCACTGGCACCGAACTGCCGCTGAGCACGACCGACTTGTCGGCCCCAGCGCTAACGACCGGCGACTGGTTCGTTGCGCCGCCACCGATATTGGTGGACTGGACCAGCGCGACCCAATCCTGCGAGGTGTTGTTCGGGGGAGCGCCGAGCGAAACCGTGCCGCCGCCGCTGACGGTGGGGCCATTGAGCAGCGCGCCGCCATTGCGGGGATCGAACCACTTCACCGTGAAGGTGCCGGTGGTGCCGGAGAGATTCAGCGTGTGGGTGCCGCCGCCGTGAAGCTGGACCAGATAGGTGTGGCCGGTTTGCGCGAGGCAGCGGTTGGCGTTGTTGCCATTGCCGCTGACCAGCGAGTTGCGGTTGGTCATCTGCTCGAAGGGCACCGGATTCGCCGCGAAGAACTGCAGCGCATAACGGCAGTAGTCCCAGAAGTCATCGCGACTGCGGAAGTCTTGGCAGGTGAGGTCGGAGTGGGCCAGGGCATAGCCGAAGTAGAACTCGCAGCCCGCACCGCCGGCCATGATGTTTCCCCACAGCGCGTTCTTGCGGGCATTGACGTGGCTGGAGCCGGGGTCGCTATCCGGCCGCAGCGCGTACTGGGCATCGCCGGGCTCGTCGCAGGCCACCACCCATGGGCGGTCGGCATCATCGGACCGGTCGATGTAGTCCTTGGTCATCGAGAACATGTCGGTGAAGTCCGACGCGTTCAGCTGCAGCGAGAAGCCGGTGAGCTTCGAGGCACTCCCGAGCAGGTCGCGGTGCAGCGAGCCGGTGGAGTTGTGGATGACGATCGGGTGCTTGTAAGGATCGCTGTCGTGGAAGTACTGCGCCCATGATTGCTTCTGGGACGTGGAGGCGCTGTCGATCTCCTCGCCGAGGTTCCAGTTCAGCGCCGGGTGGTGGCCGAAGCGGGCGATCAGCTCGCGATAGTAGAGCTTGCGCTGGGTGCCGAGATTGCCGCTGTCCAGCAGCAGTTCGTTCTCGGTTTCCTGGGTCTTGAAGTTGAGGTGCATGCCCTTGCGGGTGCCGTGCTCGAAGATCGTCTCCCACTGGTCCAGTCGCGACACGTCGAATCTACTACGTTCGGCGTAGGTCGTGTAGGGGAAGACGTTCTTGTCGTCCCCGTTGATGTTCATGGTGAGGAAGGAGAAGGCGTTGAGGCCTTCGGCGGCGAGGTAGTTGATCGCGCCGATCAGGCCCTTGCCCTTGGTGCCCTGCCAGACCGGGTCGCCGGCCTGCCAGTCGGCGGTGTGTGGCGACCAGTTCTTCACATACGAGTCGCCCTGGCCGTCGGTCTTGAAGTCCCCGTCGAAGTCCGCGTAGGACAGCAAGTTCTCCGGCGCATCGGTGCCGGCCTTCATGAAATACTGGCCGGTCTCGGCAAAGCGCAGGTGGTGCTTGCCGACGTATTCGAGGCGGCCCTTGCCGCGGAAGTCGATGCCGGTCTTGTCGGTCGCCGCGATGTTGAAGCTGCCGGTGTCGCCATCGAAGAATCCGCCACTGGCCCCGGCCGAAGTCAGCGTGGCGATATTCGTGCCGGCGCGGAAGGCCGCGTTGTAGCTCCACGCACCGGTTTCGTCCGGCGCGAAGTGGACACGCCAGACATTGCCGGAGGTCGCCGAGGTATTGGCGGCATTGCCGTCCGCGGCGAAGAAGCCGGGGACCACGTAGCTCTTGCCGCTGGCGAGGTGCGTGAAGGTGACATTCAGGCGGTAGTCCGTGAAGGGATTCGGCGAGGCGGTCTCGCTGGTGGTCGGGCCGGTGAAGCTGAGCGTGACCTTGTGCCACTTCTTCATCTCGCCGGTGATGAGCGCGCTGCCGCTGCCGGCGGGCAGCACGTTCAGCGTCACGTCGTCGGTGGCCGTCTTGTTGGCATTGTCGGTGACGGTCAGGCGGAAGACGTAGGTGCCTTGGACCAGCGACGCCGCGGTCAGGTTGGTGGTGGTGCGATTCGACAGCGTGGCAGTATTCGGGCCGGAAATCTGGGTCCAGGAGTAGCTGGAAATGCTGCCGTCCATGTCGGTGCCGGTGCCATTGAAGATCACCGAGGCGGTCGGCAGCACCACAGCCTTGTCCTGGCCGGCATGGGCGACCGGGTCGCCGGTGAGCTGGCTGTTGATCACCGTGAAGGTCACGGTTTTCGCCGTGCCCGCGACGCCCGTGCCACCGGCAGCGGTATAGGGCGTGGCAGTGACGGTCAGCGAGCCGAGCGGCGGCGTCCACGGCCAGAAATCGGTCAGCGCGTCGCCACCCATCGCGTAGGGCGCATTCGTCTGGGTGGCGTAGTCGGCCACGTCATTCAAGCTGAAGCGCACCGAGCCCACAGGATTCGGCGAGGTATCCGCGCGGATGTTCAGGTTCGCGCCAACGACCGCGAGGTCGATGGTGCTGCCGTTTTGAATCGGGCCGATCTCGCTGTCGGTATCGGCATCGATCAACATCAGCGTGGTCACCGACTGGCCGCTGCCACCGGTGGCCGCGGAAACCGTCACGGTCACATTGTCCGTGGCGGTGAGTCCGCTATTATCGGTGACGGTCAGGCGGAAAACGTAGGGCCCTTGGACCAAGCCGGACGCGGTGAGATTGGCCGTCCCTTGGCCGGACAGCGTGGCGGTCGAGGGGCCGGAAACCTGGCTCCAGGAGTAGGCGGAAATCGAGCCGCCGCTATCGGTGCCCGAGCCATTGAAGACCACCGAGCTCGTCGGCAGGGTGATCGCCTTGTCGGATCCCGCATTCGCCACCGGGACGCCGGCCGCGGCATTCACCGTGACGGTGAGGTCGTCGTAGCCGGTCAAGCCGCTGTTGTCGGTGACGGTGAGGCGGAAGACGTAGCTGCCCTGGACAAGTCCGGAAGCGGTGAGATTGGCAGTGCCCCCTCCGGACAGCGTGGCATTGGAAGGTCCGGACACCTGGCTCCACGAGTAGCCGCTGATCGAGCCGCCGCTATCGGTGCCCGAGCCATTGATGACCACCGAGCTGGTCGGCAGTGTGATCGACCGGTCCGAACCAGCGCTTGCCACCGGCGAACCGGAGGGCGGCGTGTTGATTACCGTGAAGTTCAGTGTCGTGGGCGAACCGACCGTACCGCCGCCGCTCGCCGCGGTGAAGGGCGTCGCGACCAAGGTGTGGCTGCCCAGCGACGGCGTCCAGGGAAGGTAGTCATCTCCCGGCGCATCGCCACCGAGGGTATAGGGCGCGCTGCTCTGCGTCATGAAGTCAGCCACGCCATCGAGGCCGAAGCGCACCGAGCCAACGATCGACGGGCTGGTATCGGCGCGGACGTTGAGGTTGGCACCGGTGACCGCCAGATTGATGGTCATCCCGTTGGTGATTGGGCCGATGTCGTCATCGGTATCGGCATTCACCAGCATCAGCGTGGCGATCGATTGCCCGGTGGTGCCGCCGGTGCCCGTGGAGGATTCGGGCAGCGTGGCCGATTTCGCGCTGGAGGTGGAGATCGTGGACTTCCGGAAGACGATGCGGTCGAAGTTGTATTTGATCGAGCGGCCGGAGATCGTGAGCGTGTAGGTGCCGCCGGAGACGAAGTTGTAAACCGGCCAGCGCTTGTTTGCTTCGCCGCCGGCGTCGAGCTGGTCGGACCAGCCCCAGGTGGTGGGGCTGGCGCCGTAGAGCTTGGTGTTGTTCGTCAGCAGGCTGAGCGTCGCATCCTTGAGATGCGTGTCGCCGGCGTTCGGGCCCGCGCCGTAGGAGTCGCCGTTGACCCGCACGTAGCAGTCGTTGTTCTTATCCGAATCCGCGCCATCGAGCCGGGCACGGGCACGCAGGTGCAGATGGTAGTAGCCGCCCTGGTTGATGCGGAACTTGTAGGTCAGCGGGGCGGTCGCGGGGCCGCCGTTGGAAGAGTTCCCCTGGAACTCGAGGTGGGCGTTATTGGTGGCACCGGCGACGAAATTCGTTTCGCCCGGCTCGTAGAGTTCCCAGCGAGCGCTGCCGCTGCCGAGCGAAGACGGCGTGCGCTCCGCCTCCATCACGACGATGCCGCCGGATTCTTGATAAACGTCCGTGGAGCTGACGGGTGTGACAACGGCGTGGACGGCTGCGGGAGTGAGGAGAAGGCTGGCGAGAAGAGCTCGGAGTGGCGACATGAGCTAGGGCTTGTTGGGAATTTTGAGGATTGAAGGACGGCGATTCGGGGATGACGGAGGGCCACGAAACCGGGTTTCGGCAGCCTTCGCATCGTTGTCACACTGGCGGTATGGGGGATTTCCCGCACTAAGCGCGCGTGTAAGGTAAAGACCTCTTAATAACTAAAAAGGTTCATTCTGCGAGGAAAAAACCCTAACATTCTCCCGTTAGCGCCCCGGAAAGCCGCGTGGTTGCTTGGTTCCGGCGGTGTGAGCGCCGGGAGATCGGACTAGGATGAATAGGATAGATAGGATGGAAAATGCCGGAGAAGCGGGGACCCGAGTCCTCAAACACTCCCGTCCATCCTATCCATCGTGGCCCCCAAAGACCCCGTTTTTCCAGTGTCCGGCTAAAGCCGAGACTACCCTGGGGCTAGACTCGCGGCCTTGGGAATTAAGGCGTCGTAATCCGATAAAACGCCGCCGATTCCAGGGCCTCGGTGTCGAGATAATCGATCTCTCCGGTCTCCAGGCCGAGGTCGGTGGCCAAGGTCAGCCATTCCACTAGATCGATGGAACGCTGGAGGGTGTGGTTCACGCCGGGCGTGCCGAGATAGCGGAAGCGCATCACGCCCTCAGCGACCCGCTCCACAGTCGGCGGAGCGGGAGGTGCGGCGGGAGGGGGCTCGTTCACCTGCACGGTGATCTCCGCCGTGGCGAAGCCGCCGCGGCCGTCCCCCACCGTCAGCACGAACGAATCCGGACCGAAATAGTCGATCGATGGGGTGTAGGTCAGGCCTTCCGCATCCATCACGACCTGCCCGCCTTGGGACGACGAGCCGTTCGCGATGACCGGCGTCACCGGATCGCCATCGGGATCGTAGGCTCCGGCCAGCAGCGCCGCATACGGCAGGGTCAACGGTTCATTGACCGTGGCGAGGAACGCGTAGCCGTCATAGACCGGTACCGTGTTGCCGTGGGTGGTGACCACGAGCTTCGGCCACCCGGCTTCGTCGGCCGATTCCTTCGAAACGAACGACGCTTCGCCGGACTCCGCTTCCAAGATGATCCCGTGGATGCCCGGCCCCGTGACCATCTCGCCCAAGTCGATTTCGATGGTCTCCCCTGCTCCGACGGCCCCGCTGAAAACAGCGAGTTCCGCGCCCTTTTCCGGGGCAGTAGCCATGGAAATGCCAGCCTCGTTCCAATCGTTCGAGAGCGCCGAGAAGGCCCGCAGCGTCACCGCTTCCGCGGCCACGCCGTCGGCTTCCGTCAGCCGCAGCACCGCACCCATGGGGTCCGCATCCAGCGCCGTGAGGTCGAACATCAGGTAAGTCCTGCGGTCGTCCAGGCGGACCGCCAGCGTCTCGCCGTTGTTGTTTTCGCCCGCGTCCGTGAAGGCGTCCTGCGATGGTGAAAAATTCCGCCGGCCGGTCAGCTCCGGCAGCTCGATGGTCACGGTGATCTCTTCGTGCGCATCCAGATCGCCGTCATCGGCCGCCAAGCTCAAGACATAGGTGCCCGGTGCCGTGAAGGTCGCCTGAGTGGCCGCTGCCTGCGCCTGTGAGAAGGTGACGGGCTCGGGCCCGGACATCATGATCCAGCCCACATCGAGCGCCAAGGGATCCGGCAAACCATCATCGGAAATCTCTCCTTCAAGGGATAGCGAAACCGCATTGCTGGTGAGAAAGGCCTGGCGGTCGTCCCCGGCCGTGACCGTTGGCGGGGTATTGGTCGCGCTGCCGCCGCTGGTCGATTTCACCAGCACGATCCAGTCCTGGATCGGGTCCGGATCCGCCGGCGGGGCGCCGAGGCTGACCACGCTGCCGCCCTGGAGATCGGCCGCCGGGAGGCTGCCGCCGCTGCGGGGATTGAACCACTTCACCGAGAAATTCCCGCTCGCTGCGGAGAGATTGAGCGTGTGGGTGCCGCCCGCGCGGAGCTGGACCAGATACGTGTCCCCGGTCTTCGCGAGACAGCGGTTGCCATTGTCGCCAGCGCCGCTGACCAGCTCGTTCTGGTTGGACATCAGCTCGAAGGAAAAGTCGTTCTCCTTGAAGAAGGCCAGCGCGTGGCGGCAGTAGTCCCAGAAGAGATCCCGGCTGCGGAAGTCCTGGCAGGTCATGTCCGAGTGCGCCCACTTCGAGCCGAAGTAGAATTCGCAACCCGCGCCGCCCGCGAGGATCGTGGCCCACAGCGCATCGCGGCGGGCGTCGGTCTGGCTGTTCCCCGGATTGCTGTCCGGCCGCAGGCTGTCGCTCGCATTGCCCGGCTCGTCGCAGCCCACCACCCACGCCTTGCCATACTGGTCGGACCGGCGCACGTAGCGCAGCACGTTGACAAAGGTGTCGCTGAAGTTCGGCTCATTGAGCTGCAATGACATCCCGGTGAGCGGGAACTGCGGCCCCATCAGGTCGAAGTGCTGGTCGCCATTGTGAATGACGATGTGATTCTTGTAGGGATCCTGCTGCTGGAAGAACTGCGCCCACGCCACCTTCTGGGCGGTCGAGGCGTTGTTGATCTCCTCGCCGAGGTTCCAATTCAGCGCCAGATGGTGGCTGAAGCGCGCGATCAGCTCGCGGTAGTAGAGCTTCCGCTGCGGGCCGAGGTTGCCGTTGTCGAGCAGCATCTCGTTCTCCGTCTCCTGGGTCTTGAAGTGGAGGTAGAGGCCCTTGTGGGTCGCGTGCTCGAAGGCCTTCTCCCATTGGTCCAGCCGCGACACGTCCAGCCGCAGGCGCTCGGCGTAGGTCGTGTAGGGGAAGACATTCTTGTCGTCCCCGTTGATGTTCATCGTAAGGAAGGACACGGAGTTGAGTCCCTCGGACGCCAGATAGTTCAGAGCGCCGATCAGGCCCTTGCCCTTGGTGCCCTGCCAGACCGGGTCGCCCGGCTGCCAATCCGCCACGTGGGGAGCCCAGGTTTTCACCAGCTCGTCCTTCTGGAGGTCGGTTTTGAAATCCCCGTCGAAGTCGGCGTAGGACAGCAGGTTCTCCGGCGAGTCCGTGCCCGCCTTCATGAAGTACTCCCCGGTGCCTGCGAAGCGCAGATGATGCCGCCCGACGTACTCAAGCCGCCCCTTCGCGCGGAAATCGCGGCCGGCCTTGTCGGTCGGCGCGACGGTGAATCCCCCTTGCAGGCCATCGAAATAACCGCCACTAGCCCCAGACAGAGGACTATCCGCCGTAGCCACACCCGCCCCGCTGCGGAAGGAGACGGTGTAGGTCCAGTCGCCCACCTCCGTGGGCGCGAAATGCGCACGCCAGATATTCCCGGCGCTCGACGAACTCTCCGCGGCATTTCCATCCGCGGCGTAGAAGCCCGGGACCACCATGGTCGTGCCAGTGACGGCATGGGTGAAGGTCAGGTCCAGCCGATAGTCGGTGAAAGGATTCGGCGTCGCCGTCTCGCCGGTGTCCGGGCCTACGAAGTCGAAGGTCAGCTTATGCCAACGCTTCAGCTCACCCTCGATCGGTAGAGCGATCCCCTGCTGGGCGTGCGCGACGACACACCCCGCGCCAAGAAAAAGCGCGATGGCCCAAGGTACAAACCGTCGATGAAGGGGGGAAAAACTCATGGCAACCAATATCCAAGCTGCGCGATCCGTGCCGGATGTTTCCACAAGAGAGAAATTTCCCGTGGTTTCAAGTGGGGCGGAGCATCAATGCCACGAGCGGCCTTGCAAGCAGCATCATGGAAAAGGACATTCGGCAAGTTACGCACGTTCAATTTAGGGCGATATGCAATGTGACTCGAACTCGTAGGGACTACTTACAAGTTCGACATGGAGGTTCCGCAGAGGAAGGCAGAAGAGAAAGTTCATGGATGGGCACCCATCGCATTCCCCGTCTGTGACCTCCTGCCCTGCCTCTGTGCGCTCTGTGGAAAACTGGCCGGAACCAGAACGAAACGGCTTCAGTAAACCTGACGGAGAGGTCTTTTTTGCGGCTCGCCGCGGCGGGGCGGAGCGGTTAGATGAGCGGCATCATGGAATGGACCGCCCCCCCATCCGGTCGTGCACGGCTGCTCGCCTTCGATGGCGGCGGGATCCGCGGGCTGTTCTCACTGGAGATCGCCCGGCGGATGGAGGCGCTGCTGCGGGAAAAACACGGCCGCCCGGATGCGGTGCTCGCCGACTATTTCCACTACATGGGCGGCACCAGCACGGGGGCCATCATCGCGACCTTCCTGTCGTGGGGCCTGCCGGTGGACGAGGTGATCCGCCTCTACCGCGAGAATGCCCGGGTGATGTTCACCAAGGCCGGCCTGAGCAGCATCCACAAGCATCGCTTCGCCGGGCAGCCGATCTCGGATTTCCTCAAGGACTTCTTCGTCGAGGACGACGGCACGCCCGCGACGCTCGGCACCGCCAAGCTCCGCACGCTGCTGCTGGTGGTGACCCGCAATGCCTCCACCGGCTCGCCGTGGCCGATGTCGAACAACCCGCGGGCGCTCTACAACGACCGCTCGCAGCCGGGCTGCAATCTCGACCTGCCGCTGTGGCAAATCGTGCGCGCCAGCACCGCCGCGCCGACCTTTTTCCCGCCCGAGGTGATCGAGATCGCAGACCGGCATAGCGGGCAAACGAAGAAGCAGGTCTTCGCCTTCGAGGATGGCGGCGTGACGCCCTTCAACAATCCCTCCTACCTGCTCTACACCATGGCCACGCTGCCGGAGTACCGCCTCAACTGGCCGGATGGAAAGGACTGCCTGAGCCTCGTTTCCGTCGGCACCGGCCGGGTGAAGACAGGCCGCGGCACGCGGATCGACGAGAACTTGCTCGGCCAGGCGAAGTCGATCCCCACAGCCCTGATCAGCTCGGCGCAGTGGATGCAGGACCTGCTCTGCCGCCAGCACGGCGAGTGCCGCCACGGCGAGCCGCTCGACAGCGAGATCGGCGACTTGATCCGCGAGAATCCGCGCGGCGCCTTCCTCTACGCGCGCTACGATCGCACGATCGGCGAGGCGGACATGGAAGCGGCGCTGAAGGTCAGTAAGAAGGGCTTCACCCTCGACAACATCGAGCTGATGGACTTCCTCGGCGGGATGGGACGGGCGTATGCGGAGCAGGCGGTGAAGCTGGAGCACTTTGACGATCACGAATGATGAAAACGCTGGTTCTATTCCTCGCGGTTTGGATCGCGATATCAGGCGCCCCCTTGCGCGCGCTTGATCAGAACGACACGTCATTCCGGGAGGTGTTCGAGAGAGGGAAGCCAGGGCGGCCTTACGCGAGGATCCGCATCCTGCGGGCTGTGGAGAATCCCGGCATCAAGGGTGTCCCGGTTTTCCGCGCGGAGGTCTTGGAGGACTTCGGGTCCGTCGTTCCGCTTAGGAAAGAGATCGATTTCCTTCTCACCGAGCCTTATAACGCAGGGTCGTTGGCGAAAAAATTGGTTCCCGGTTCGGAATGGTTGACTGCGTTGCACCTCGTCCACTTCGAAGGCCAACCCGTAAAAGAACTCACTGGATTCCTCCTGGGGGTGACCGGCCATTGGGGAACGCTTCTGGCGGTGAAGGACGGCGTGGTCACGGGAAACATCCTGAAAACGGGCCGATTTCCCGACGAGGGCGATGCCTTGGAATCCATCCCGCTTGGGGAGCTCCGCATGATGATGAAGACATGGAAGCAAGCAGCGGCACCAGCGCGATAGGGGTGATCCCGTCCACCATCGAAGCGACTCATTTCCGCCGCGTGTGGATCATCGGCTTCGCGGGGCACCGGCAGATTGCGGAGCCGGTCGCGGCGAAGGCGGCGATCGTGAAGGCGCTCCAAGAGTTCCGCGAAGGCGTGGATGGCGTGCTCACCGGCCGGTCCAGTGCCGCGGCGGGGGCGGACCTGCTTTTCCTGGAAGCCTGCAGCGAACTCGGCCTCGCCTACAGCGTGGTGCTGCCGTTTCCCGAGGAGCGCTTCCGCGAGGACTTCGACGAGGACGAAGCCGAGTGGAGCAAGGCGAAGGCACTCATCGACGCGGCGGCGAACGTGGAAATCGCGCCCGGCAATGAAATCGCCCCCGAGGCCTACCACCTCGCCGCACGCGAGATCCTCGATGTGTGCGACGCGATGCTCTTCCTGTGGGACGGCCAAGCGGCCCGCGGCATCGGCGGCACTGCAGAGAGCGTGACCGAAGCGCGTGAACGCGGCGTGCCTCACCGGATCATCGATGCGGAGACCGCGCACATCGGGCCACTGGAAGCCCGCTCGCCGCTGCCTTGGAAGGACGAGGTCATCGCGAGATTGCCGGAAGTCGCGGGCATCCGGCCCCTGTTCGCGGAGCTCGATCGTCGGGCGGTGCGCGGGGCACCGCGGTCGCGCTGGTTTTCCGCGGGATCGATCTCGCTCAACCAATGCGCGACGGTCATCGCCGGGGTGCTGGCGGTGTTCGGCCCGGGCGCGGATCAGGCGGCAGTGGTGAAATTCGCGATTGTGGTCATCGCCGGGTGCCTGCCGTGGGTAGGTGCGCGCCTGCGTATCAACAACCAGTGGGTGGACGACCGGTTGCGGGCGGAGCTGCTGAGGTCGCTACTTGCGTCGCACGCCTTCGCCCCGCCGCTGCGGCCGTTCGCGGCGGACTTGTTCCACGACGATGCCGCCTTCCTGCGCAGCGCGGCGTGGCAAATGATCGGGCAACGCGAGTCGTGGCAGGTGGAGCGCGACCGCTATCTCAAGCAGCGGCTGGATGGCCAGATCGGCTACCTTTCCTCGAAGGGCGAGCTGGCGGCGCAGCGGCTCAAGGTCTTCCAAACCGCATTCCGCATTGCCTCCACCGGCGCGATGCTCTTCGGCGCGGCGGCGATTTTCAAAGGCGTCTTCAAGTGGCAGGTCCCAGCGGCCGTCGACCGGGTGCTGCTGGCATTCCTGCCGGTGGTGCTGCCCGCGATCGCGGCGTGGTGCCTGGCGATGATCCCGCTCTTCGAGCACAAGCGCCGGGCCGGGCTCTACCGCCAGATCGTGGAGCGACTGAAGGAAAAGCGCGCCGAACTGGCGGAGGCGAAGTGCTTCACCACCGCCGCCAATGTCATCGCCTCGTCCGAGCGGCTGCTGCTGACCGAGCTGTGGGAGTGGTCCGGCACGCGGGGGAGGAAGTGACGGGGGACCCGGGAGCGCCGGTCTTCCGACCGGCCGAATGGGCCCTAAAAAGCAGACAGAAATCGAGAAGCCCCCGGGAATGGATTCGCTAAGGAGGAGTGGGCATCCGAGGACCATTCAGCCGGTCTGAAGACCAGCGCTCCCGGGACAAGCCCTCTCCCCTTCACCCCACCCACAACCGCGACACCCGCATCCGCTCGCCGAAGAGCAGCGACTTGAACTTCGCGTAGTCTTCTTCCGGCGTGGCGGAAAGCAGGCGGTAGCGGTACTCCGGCCAGTGATGCATCTCGTCGATCGCGTTGCGCAAGCGCAGGGCGATGACCTCATCGCTATCGGTGCCGCGGCCACGGAGACGGGTCGCAAGCTCGTCTTCGTCCGGCGGCATCACGAACAGATCGACCAGCGAAAGCCGGATCGACTCGTCATCGCAGGCGCGGACTTGCGCGGCGCCCTGGACGTCGATGTCCATGACCACGTCCGTCCCCGCGGCGAGCCGGCCGATGACCTCGCTGCGCAACGTGCCGTAGTGGTTGCCATGGACCAGCGCGTGTTCGAGGAACTCGCCCGCGGCGATCTTTGCCTCGAACTCCGCGACGGTGAGGAAGAAATACTCCTTCCCATGCGTCTCGCCGAAACGCGGCGTCCGCGTGGTGCAGGAGACGGAAAACTCCGCCTCGCCCTCGGCAGCGAGCCGGCGGCAAAGCGTGGATTTCCCCGAGCCCGACGGGCCGGAGACGAGATATAGGATGCCGGAGCGCATTCGATTGCGAATTACCGATTGGGGATTGGCGATTGCGGATTGTAAAGGCAACCGCCCGTCTCCGGCGTGTTACGCGCAGGCAGGCTCTTCCAATCCGGCATCCGCCAGCAGCGGACCCGCCAGTCCGGAGCGCTCGAGCAGCGGCCCAAGCT
This sequence comes from Luteolibacter arcticus, assembly GCF_025950235.1. NCBI lineage: Bacteria > Pseudomonadati > Verrucomicrobiota > Verrucomicrobiia > Verrucomicrobiales > Verrucomicrobiaceae > Neoluteolibacter > Neoluteolibacter arcticus. Next base: position 257,106 of record NZ_JAPDDT010000005.1, read on the forward strand.
CCGGGTCGCGGCCCATGAAGCGGCGGAACAGCTCGTCCACCGGCACCGAGTTGCCCTTCGAGAGGATGTGCTCGCGGAAGGCCGCGCCGGTCTCCGGATCGATCACGCCATTCTCCTGGAAGCGCGTGAAAGCATCGGCATCCAGCACCTCGGCCCACTTGTAGGAGTAGTAGCCGGCGGCGTATCCCGTGGGCGAGCTGAAGAGGTGATTGAAGCGGCGCGCCATGCTCGGCGAGTCGGTCTTCAGCGGCACGCGATAGCTGGCGAGGATCTCGCGATCGACCTCATCGAGGTCGCGGCCCTCATAGCGGTCGAGGCGCGTGTGCAGTTCCAGGTCGAGCTTGCCGAAGGCAAGCTGCCGCATGAAGGCGGTCGCGCTCATGTAGTTCTTCGCCGCGATCATCCGGTCGTAGAGATCGTCCGGGATGGTCGCACTGGTCTCGTGGTGCTTGGCGAAGTAGTCGAGCGAGCGGCGGTCCCAGCAGAAATTCTCCATGATCTGGGAGGGGAGCTCCACGAAGTCCCACGGGACATTCGTGCCGGCCAGCGAGCGTACCGGCACATCGCTCAGCAGGCCGTGCAGCAGGTGGCCGAATTCGTGGAAGATCGTCTCGACCTCGCCATGGGTCAGCAGCGCCTGCTTGCCGTCCACCGGCGGCGTCATGTTCCCAATGATCAGGCCGAGGTGCGCCTCGCGGGTCGAGCCATCGCCGCCCGGGTGACCGGTGAAGAGGCAGTTCATCCAGGCACCTCCGCGCTTCGACTCGCGCGGATGCCAATCGGCATAGAACGAGCCGAGGTGCTCGCCGGTCTTGGTGTCGAGCAGGTCGTAGAACTTCACCTCGGGGTGCCAGACCTCAGGAAGTTGAGAGTCGGGAGTTGATGGTTGAGAGTTGGAGCCGCGCTCGAAATAGGCCGCTTTCTTTTCGTGAATGGTGATGCCGAAGAGCTTCGAGCAGAGGTCGAACATCCCGCCCATCACGCGATCGACCGGGAAGTACGGGCGCAGCGCCTCGTCATCCAGATCGTACTCTTCTTGCCGGCGCTTCTCGGACCAGTAGGCGAATTCCCACGGCTGGAGGCCATCGACAGGTTGGCCGGTCTTGGCCCCCTTGTAGTCGCAGAGCGAGCGATACTCGGCGTGAAATGGCGCCTCGATCCGGTCGTGCAGGTTCTCCGTGAATCTCAGCGCGGTCTCGCCATTGCGGGCCATCCGGCGCTGCAGCGTGAGATCGGCGAAGTGGCCGTGGCCGAGGATGGCGGCCTTCTCCTTGCGCAGCTCAAGAATCTGCCAGACGAGTTCGGTGTTGTCGTGCTCGCCTTGCGCCGCGACCTTCACCGAGGCCTCCCAGACCTGGCGGCGGATGCCATCGTCATCGAGGTGCTGCATCAGCGGGAACATCGAGGGCATCTGCAGGGTGAATCGCCAGGCCGGCTTCTCATCGGTCGCGAGTTCCTTGGACTTGGCATTGGCGAGCGCGGCGGCCTTTGCGGAGGCAGGCAGGCCGGCCAGCTTCGCTTCGTCCTCGATCAGCAACTCCCAGGCATTGGTCGAATCCAGCACGTGCTCGGAGTACTGCTTGGTCAGCTTGGAAAGCTCGGCTTCCACTGCGGCCACACGGGTCTTCTGGTCCTCCGGCAGGTCGGCGCCGGACTGGACGAAATCGAGCATCGTCTCGGCCACGAAGCGCTTCTCGACCGTCCCCAACTCCGCCACCGCGGGCGATTCGCCGAAGGCCTTCAGCACCGCCCACAGCTTTTCATTCAGCGGGATCGACGCGTAGAATTCGGAAACCTCCGGCAGCATCGCATTCAGCGCGGCACGCTGGGCGGGCTCATCGCAGACCGAGTCGAGGTGGTTCAAGCGGCCCCAGCCGAGATTGAGCAGGTCGCTGGCCTTCTCGAAGGCGCCGAAGGTACTCGCATAGGTCGCCTCGGCGGGCGTCACGGCACAGACGGCGTCGAGGTTTGCCTTGGCGATTTCGAGCGCCTTGCGGATGTCGGGCTCGACCGCCTCCGGCGTGAGCGTGGACCAGCGGACGTGAAAACCCTCATCGAGGAACGGATGCATGCGCCTTTCCCTAGGGCAGCTATCCGCGGGTGAAAATGTCGAATTTTCCGCCGCGAAGTTTCAAATCCGCCCCCGGGCTTGGAACGACCGCCACTTCCGTGAAATCACGGTGCATGAGAAACCGCTGGATGGGGCTTTCGTTCAATCGCCAGGCGCTTTGCGCGCTACTGGCACTGCTGATTTTCCCGACGGCGGCGGAGGCCGCGAGAAAGCCGAACGTGCTGGTGATCGTGGCCGATGACCTCGGTTTCGCGGACGTCGGTTTCAATGGCGGCACCATTCCCACCCCGAATCTGGACCGGCTGGCCTCCACCGGGGTGAATCTGACCGGCTTCCGCGCCGCGCCGATGTGCTCGCCGACCCGGGCCGGGCTGATGACCGGGCGCTGGCCGCTGCGCTTCGGGATGATGCGGGCGGTGGTCCCGCCGTGGTCGAAATATGGACTGCCGCCGGAGGAAAACCCCCTGGCCGAGCTGCTGGCCCCGGCCGGCTACGAGCAGCGGGGACTCGCGGGCAAGTGGCACCTTGGCCACGCCCGTCGCGAATTCCTCCCTCTCGCTCAAGGCTTTACGAGCTTCTACGGCCACTACAACGGCGCGATCGACTACTTCACCCACGAGCGCGACGGCGAGACTGACTGGCACCGCGGCGACCAGACAGTGAAGGAGCCTGGCTACTCCACCGACCTCGTCGGCGCGGAGGGCGCCCGCTTCATCCGGGAGGCCCCGGCGGACAAGCCGTGGCTGCTCTACGTGCCGCTGAATGCCCCCCACTCGCCGATGCAGGCAAAGGAGGACGACCTCGCGAAATTCTCCGGCCTCGGCCCCAAGAAGAAAGTCTACGCGGCCATGGTCCACGCCATGGACCGGGCGATCGGCCAGATCCTCACCGCGGCGGAAGCCCGGCCGGACGCAGCAGAGACGCTGGTGCTCTTTTTCAGCGACAACGGCGGCATCCCGAAGGCGGGCGGCAACAACGGACCCTACCGCGGGGCGAAGCTGGGCGTCTACGAAGGCGGCACCCGCTCGTGCGCGGCGATGCGCTGGCCGTCGGGCGGCGTGACCGGCGGGAAGCGCTTCGACGGGCGCGTCGGCTACATCGATGTGCTGCCGACCGTGCTCGCCGCGGCCGGCGTGGAAACCCCGAAGAACCTCGACGGCATCGACTTCCTACCCCCCCTCCGCGCCAGCAAGCCCCTCCCCGAGCGGCCCTGGTTCTCCTACATCCACCAGGACGCGCAGGCCCACGCGTCCGTGCACCTCGGTCCGTGGAAGCTGGTGGCGCACGGTGACTTTTTCTCCGAAAGTCCCTCAGCGAAAGCGACTTGGGAACTCTACGACCTCGCCGCCGACCCGAAGGAAGCGAACGACGTGGCCGCCCAGCACTCCAAAAAGGTCGCCGAATTGCGCAAGCTCCTCCGCGAGTTCGGCACTTGGCAAAATCCCGGCGTGGGCCCCTACGACGAAGGCCGGGAGGGCTTCAAGCCGCCGAAGGACTGGGTCGTCGGGGGCTGATGGTGGAAATCCCGTGTTGCGCCTGGGCGTAAATTAGACATTGTATAATCTCATGCGCACCGGAACGACTACCGCCACATTGAAGAAGTGGGGCAACAGCATTGGCCTGTTGCTGCCAGCCGGAATCGCCAAGGCAACGCACCTTTCCTCCGGCACCCGGGTCGAGATCGATATCGCGGATGGCGCGCTCGTCATCCGCAAGGCCGCCACCCAGTCGCCCCTCGAAGAACTCTGCGACGGCATCACCGAGAAGAACCTCCACTGCGAGACCGATTGGGGACAACCGCAAGGCCGCGAAGTCTGGTGAAAAAGGCGGCCTACATCCCGGAGCGCGGCGACGTGGTTTGGACCGATTTCGATCCCCAGGCAGGCCGGGAACAGGCCGGAAAACGCCCGGCTCTGGTCTTGTCCCCGCAGACCTACAACGCCAAGACCGGCCTGGCGGTGATGGTCCCGATCACCAGCCACGTGAAAGGCTATCCCTTCGAGGTGGCGATCCAAGGCAAGTCCATCCAAGGCGTGGCGCTCAGTGACCATCTCAAGAACCTCGATTGGAACGCACGCGGCGTCCGGTTCGTGGAAGCGGTCCCCAATGACGTCCTCGACGAGATCAACCGCAAGATCGCGACGCTGCTCTCGATTTGACGCCAATACTTTTCACGGCTGGTGGGGCCGTTTCGTGAAAAATCCGCGAACCTCCCGTTGAGTTCTGGAAATCCCCGCAAAGCTGACGGAGATGTCGCCAGCCGAAATGTCCAAAGACCTTCTTTCCGTCAGCCGCGAATTGAAATCCATGGCCGAAGCCGGCCTGCGCTACTCCGAAGGACCCTACGACCTGGAACGCTACAAGCGCCTGCATGAGATCGCGTCCGAGCTGCTCGACGCGGAAGAGCGCGAGTTCCGCTGGCCGGTCGAGATTGGCTACGCGACTCCCAAGGTGGACGTCCGCGCCGCAGTGATCCAAGACGGGAAGATCTTGCTCGTTCGCGAGTCGAGCTCCGGCCAGTGGACCCTGCCCGGCGGCTGGGCCGACCTGAATGCCAGCCCCGCCGAAAACGCCGCCCGCGAGGTGCTGGAGGAAGCCGGCATCGTGGTGGAAGTGCGCAAGCTGATCGCCTGCTGGGACAAGGACCGCCAAGGCCACCCGCGCCAGCCGGAGCACGTCTACAAGCTCGTCTTCCTCTGCGAAGCCACCGGCGGCGAACTGACACTGTCCCACGAAACCGATGGCGCGGACTGGTTCGCGCCCGATGCCCTGCCCGACCTCTGCCCCTACCGTGCGGCGGAGCACTACATCACCCTGGCATTCACCCACGCCGCCAAGCCGGAACTGCCGACCTTGTTCGATTGAGAGGCTTTTCGAGTGGACAATGCGGGTTAAGATACCGCCGCTTTGAACGATCTCGAAGACATCCTGAAAGCGATCGCACGGTTGTCCTCCAAGGAATTGGCCGAGTTGCGAACTTGGTTCCGTCGCTTCGATGCCGACGCGTGGGACCGCCAAATCGAGGAGGACGCCCAAAGCGGGCGACTCGACGGGCTTTTCGAAAGACTCCAGCAAGAAAACGGGACCGGCAAACGCTGACCGCTCAACCCGTCACTTCTCCTCCAGCAGCAGCTCCTTCAAGCTCTTCACCCGCTCCTTGGTCAGGCGGCCGCGGATGCCCTCGTGGACGAGCGGCCACATGCTGCCGCCGCGGGCCTCCGCATCGGCGCGAAAAGCGGCCTCGGCGTCGCGCCACGCCACCCACGCGCGCTGGGATTTTTTGAGGTTCTCCTTCGCTAGATCGTCGAGGTTGGCGAGCACCTTCGCATAGACCTCGTTGAGTTCCTTGTCCGCCTTCTTGAAGGTCTCGGCGGCTTCGGCGTTCATTTCCTGCTGCGATTGTGCGGGCAACGCGACCGGCGCAGCCACCAGCAGGGCGAGGCAAAGGGGGAGAAGTTTCACGCGCACATCCTGACAACTCAGGCAGATCACTTCAATGGGAAGTAGCCGGGTAGCGCCGGTGTGGCCCGTCATCTCATTCCCACGAAGCGATCTAGCCGCCGTCACCTCTCCGCGCTTGGCGGTCCGGACTCGGCCCATACACTCCGCGCCATGCCGGACGACGAAGCCACCCTCCCCATCGATGAGCTCATGCGAGCCATCGAGGCGGAGGACCGGAGCGCCGTCAGCGCGCTGGCGGAGGAAATGCACTACGCCGACCTCGCCCACGCCTACCAGGAGATCGAGGAGGACAAGCACGAGCTGTTCCTCAAGACGATCGGCCCGGAAAAAGCGGCCGACATGATCGTCGAGCTGCCCGACACAATGATCGAGGAGGCGCTCGACGCCTTCAGCCCCTCCGAGCTCAAGGTCCTCTTCCACGAACTCTCCGACGACGACCGCGTCGACATCCTCCAGGACGTGGGCGATGAGGCGCGGCTGCGCTTCCTGGGCCTGCTCGGCCCGGAGGATGAGGAGCTGACCCGCTCGCTGCTCAAGTACGAGCACGATACCGCGGGCGGCCGCATGACCACGCGGATCGGCCGGATCTTCGATAATCAGACGGTGAAGCAGGCGATCGAGATGCTGCGTCGCGGCCAGGAATCGACCGAGACCCTCAGCCGGATCTTCGTCGTCGATCAAAAGGGCCGGCTGCTCGGCAAGCTGCGGTTCCGCGACCTCGCCTTCAACACTTGGGACACGCCCGTCCGCGACATCATGCGCGAGATCGGCCCAGAGCGCGTGCTCGCCACCGCCGACCAGGAGGAAGCGGCGAACATGCTGCTCAAGTATGACCTCATCGCGCTGCCGGTCATTGATGAATTCGACCACCTGCTCGGCATCGTCACGCACGATGACGCGATGGAAATTCTCCAGGAAGAAAGCACGGAGGACATCGAAAAGATTGCGGGTATCGGCGGTGAGCAGTCGGAGGAAACCTATCTTAACACCAGCATACTCAACCAATTCCGCCGCCGCGCCGGCTGGTTGACCGGGCTGGCCTTCGTGTCCTTGCTGTCCGGCTATGTGATGATGCGCTTTGGCTCCATCCTCAGCCAGGTGTTCCTGCTTTCGCTGTTCCTGCCGATGGTGGTCGCAGCCGGCGGCAACACCGGCGGGCAGGCCTCCACCATGGTCATCCGCGCGATGTCGCTCGGAGAAATCAGCCCCGGCTCGGCGGGCGAAGTCGCATGGAAGGAACTCCGCACCGGCTTCTTCCTCGGGCTCCTGCTCGGCACCTGCATGGCGCTCTTCACGGTGCTGCTACTGCCGTTTTTCCACCTGCCCATGCCCCCGGGCATGAGCTTGGCGAAGGTCGGCGTCGCGATCGCCATCGCGCTCACCACCCAGGTTACCTCGGCCACCTTCCTCGGTTCGCTGCTGCCACTCGGGGCACGGGCGGTGAATCTTGACCCGGCGGTCGTGTCCGCCCCGGCCATCGCGGCAATTGTCGATGTCTCGGGCATGGTCATTTATTTTACGGTGGCCCGCGCCATCTTGGGACTATGAAGGAACTGAAGGACGGCATTCGCGCCCTGGTGCGGCTCGATTGGATGGGAGGCGTCCACAAGCACTTCCGCGGCACCGATGCCGACAAGCGCTATGCCACCGAGGTGGCCGTGCTCAAGGTGCTCGAGGAACGCGGCTGTCCCTATGTCCCGAAGTTGATGGAAGAGCATCCCGACGAACTCTACTTCGTCTCCACGAGCTGCGGCCAACCGGCCACGTCGATTTCGAGAGAGCGCGCCGACCAACTCTTCGCCGACCTCGAGCGCGACTACGGCGTCCGCCACCTCGACGCCGAGCCGCGCAACATCACCTACGACGCGCGTGCGGGACGCTTCTGCATCATCGACTTCGAGCTGGCGGAGATATTGCCGTGGCCCGGTCCCACCGAGGAATAGGTGCCGGGCTCATTTCCCGATCAACATGTTTAAATTCTTCCAGAAAAAGCGCGAGCAACGCCTAGTCGCCGAAGCAAAGGCCCGGACATTCAAGCAGGTGCTCACGGATCTTGAAAACGGCAACGGCAACCCGTTGGAAGCAGCTCTCGTCCTTCATCTTACCGCGGATGACCAAGACTCGCTTGCCCGCTTTCTGATCACCTTGGGACGCTCCGAGCTTTGGTTGCTCAAAAAAACCGACGAACGTTTCGGCGATCCGGCGGTGACCGAAGGACCCGATGGCAATCCATTCGTCGCGGCTTTTTCATCACTGGAACGTGCCCGATCGGCGGCTGCCACTTGGCAACTCGCCAACCGGTCTTCAGCCATCAGCGCTCTCGAACTGGTCTTTGTCCTCAGTCCATCTGTCGGCTTCGTTCTCAATGCCGACGATCCACATCTCCAATGGACCTTTACCCCGGAGCAGGTCTCCAACCTCCGCTCCGTATTTGAGCAGAGCTACAACTATGAGCTGGGAGGCATCTACTCGATTTGGGGAGAGGGCGCGTTCAGGGCCGCCAAGCTGCTGGCGGCAGATGACGGGGGTGTCCACCTGCGAGTGTATGCCAACACGTTTTCCGAGCGTCCCACCAATGTAGATCCGGCATCGCTCACGCTGGATTCCAGTAACAGCGAATCCGTAAGAGCCATCGGCCACATGCCACTCGTTAGAGCCGGCTTTTTGGCCATGGGACCCAAGTTGCTCGCAACCACCCCGGTCACCGAAGATGAACTGGAAGGCTACAAGATGTGGAAAGACGCGGAGGGTGGCTACTTTGGGGCGTAAGCGCAATCCGCCGGGCTGCACCATTCACGCCACTCGGGATAGTCCCGGCTGGCCTGAAGGTTGAGTCTGCCGCCAACGGACCGGCGAGAGCTGCCCACGAATGCGCTTGATCGGTCCCGGCAGGTCCGGGGCATCTTCACCGCGTGGCCTTTGAGCTCCAGTCCTACCTCGCCGAGTTCGGCGCGCTAGCCCGCGACCGCGGGTTCGTCGCGCGGACGCTGTGCGAAACGTCTGCCGGACCCCTGGTGGTCTGGGAAAAGGCGGGCGACGGGCTTGCGGCCTACCTCTCCGCCGGCATGCACGGCGATGAGCCGGCGGGGCCCTGGGCAGCGCTGGAACTGCTCAGACAGGGTGCCTTCGATGACGGTCCGTGGCTGGTCTGCCCCGCGCTGAACCCGACCGGGCTGGCCGCCGGCACGCGCGACAACGCCGAGGGCATCGACCTGAACCGCGACTACTGGAACCGCCGTACTCCGGAAGTGCAGGCCCACGCCGCCTGGCTGGAGTCGCTGCCGTGCCCGCGGATTTTCATCTCGCTGCACGAGGATTGGGAAACCAGCGGCTTCTATTTTTATGAGATCAATCTCGGCGACGACCGGCCGGACCGCGCCGGGGCGATCCTCGAGGCGGTGCGCCCGTGGTTCCCGCCGGAGCCCGGGGCGATGATCGACGGCCACGACATCCGCGACTCGGGCTGGATCTACCACGCCGCCGAGGCCGACCTGCCGGAGAACTGGCCGGAGGCGATCTTCCTAGCCAAGCTCGGCTGCCCCGTGTCCTTCACCTTCGAAACGCCGAGCGCGAATTGCCTGCAGGACCGCATCGCCGCGCATGTGGCGGCGGCCAAGGCGGCGGCGGCATTTCCCGCGACTCTCTGAGATCGACGGCGCGGGCGGCGACGCTAGTTTGCCCGTCATGCGATTTCTCCTTCCCCTGCTTGGTTTGGCCGCTGCGGCGCTTGGCGCGCCCACCGATGACTTCATCGCCGCCGCCAAGGCGAAGCACGGCGAAGCCGGCGAGCGGGCGGCAAAGTTCCTGACCGAGCACATGCCGCGGAAGGACCATGAGACCCTTTCGGCGGAATTTCTCACCACCAATCTCGACCTGGCCTTCCAAGCCCGGAACGAGTTCCCGTGGGCGAAGCAGATCCCGGAGGACATCTTCCTCAATGATGTGCTGCCCTACGCGGTCTTCGATGAAACGCGCGAGGCATGGCGGCAGGACTTTTTGGAAAAGGCGCGGCCGCTGGTGAAGGACGCGAAGACCGCCACCGACGCCGTGCAGGCGCTGAACCGCGAGTTCTTCAAGATCATCAATGTCCACTACAACACCGGCCGCAAGGCGCCGAACCAGAGCCCCAGCGAATCGATCGCCATCAACAAGGCGACCTGCACCGGGCTCTCCATCATCCTCGTCGATGCCTGTCGCGCGGTCGGCATCCCGGCCCGCGCCGCCGGCACCCCGCTGTGGGCGAACGACCGCGGCAATCACACCTGGGTGGAAGTCTGGGCCGGCGGCTGGCATTTCACCGGGGCCGATGAGTACGACAAGGACGGCCTCGACCGCGGGTGGTTCGTGAACGACGCCGCGCAGGCGAAGGCGGACGAACCGAAGTATGCGATCTATGCGACGTCGTGGAAGAAGGACGGCCCCGCCTTCCCGATGGTCTGGGCAGAAGGAAGCAAGGACGTGGCCGCGGTGAATGTGACCTCGCGCTACGCGAAGGCACCGGTCCCCAGTCCTGCTCCGCTGGCAAAGCTCGGCGTGCGGCTTTTCCAAAAGAAGGGCGGCGAACGACTCGCGGTCCCGCTCCTGGTGCTCGATGAAAACGGCAAGAAGCTCGGTGAAGCGGTGACCAAGGCCGGCACGACGGATCTCAACGACATGCCACGCTTCGAGCTGAAGCCCGGTGCGAAGGGCTGGCTGCGATTCACCAAGGACGGCGAGCTGCGGGAGTTGGCCTACGGTCCGCTGGATAAAGGCGACCCGACGATGGACGCGGCATGGGACGATCTCGCGCCGGTGCCCTGCGCCGTCTCGACGGTGGAGTATTGGATTTCCTCACCGCGGAAGGCGGAGGATCTGCCAGGTGACCTGAGCAAGGCCGACGCCGCGCGTGTGACCCGCATGCTGGCCGCCGATCGCACGACCGCCCTCGCCGGGGAGCGCAAGGATGAGCTGGAAAAGAAGTCGATCACCGTGGGCGACAAGTCGCTGCGCTGGCTGGAAAAGACCTTCGGCGAAGCCCCCGCCGACGGCCGCAGCCTGTGGATCTCGATGCACGGCGGCGGCAATGCCCCGCCGCGGGTCAATGACCAGCAGTGGCAAAACCAGATCAAGCTCTACGAACCTGAGGAAGGCATCTACGTCGCCCCGCGCGCGCCGACCGATACGTGGAACCTGTGGCACGAAGGCCACATCGACCCGATGTTCCAGCGGCTGATCGAGGACCACGTGGCCTTGCGCGGCGTGAATCCCAACAAGGTCTATCTGATGGGCTACTCGGCCGGCGGCGATGGCGTCTGGCAGCTCGCACCGCGGATGGCAGACCGCTTTGCCGCCGCCGCGATGATGGCGGGCCACCCGAACGAGGCCTCGCTGCTCGGCCTGCGCAACCTCCCCTTCGCGATCTTCATGGGCGGCGCCGATGCCGCCTACGACCGCAACAAGATCGCGGCCACCAAGACCGCCGATCTCGACCAACTGGCGAAGGACGATCCCGGCGGCTACATCCACATGTCCCGGATCTACGAGGGCCTGCCGCACTGGATGAACCGCAAGGACGCCGAGGCGGTGCCGTGGATGGCGACCTTCACCCGCAATCCGTGGCCGAAGAAAATCGTGTGGCTCCAGGACGACATCACCCACGACCGCTTCTACTGGCTAAAGATCCCCGACCTGGCCGCGGCGAAACCCGGCCAAAAGATCACCGCGACCGTGGACGGCCAGACCATCCGCCTCGATGGCGACGTGCCCGCGAAGACCGAGCTGCGGCTTTCCGATGAACTGCTCGACCTCGACCAGCCGGTGACCATGACCGTGAACGGCAAGCAGGTCCACGAAGGGAAGGTCCCACGCACGGCCGCCGCCATCCGCACCACGCTGGCCGAGCGGCTTGACCCCGCGGCGGCGGCAGGTGCCGTGCTCGTGCTGCCATGAGAAATGTAGCGTCGGTCTGCGACCGTCGGAAACTAGCGGCAACAAGCCGCATCATGAGACTTCCGCTTCGAGGCGACAGCGATGCGGCCGATGCCGCCGTGAAAAATGTAGGCGCGTTCGTGAGAACGCGGAAGCAAGGGTGAGGATGGCTGCCAAGGACCACTCCGCGGTGTCACCACCGCGCCTACCGAGGAGGCTTGCAAATGCCGTTTACGGATCCGTGGGATTCATTCTATATGGCCGCATGGGAAGAGTCATTGCGGTCTTCATCGCGGTTCTGGCCTTCCTTGCCTTGATCGTCGGCCGTGTCGCGGTTTTCCGTCGGCCCGCCCCCTCCCACGGCGCTTCTGCCGCCGGAGGTTCGGTGACAGCCCCGCCCTTCGCGGCAGCCACGAAATCCCGTGAGCGCGAATCGCCGGATCTTTCCCTCGAGGCGCTTTGCGCGCGTCTTTCCAAGGCATGGCCCACGTCGGACATGGACGCGATTTACCGGGCCATCCGTCGCGATCTTGACGATCTAACCGCGGATGAAATCGTCGGGATGTTGGATCAACTTGCCACGGCGAACTGCGCAGCGACCGGGACGACGCTGGAGGTTCTCCTGCTGGATTTGCTGGGAAAGAAAGAACCCTCGCTCACCGCCGATCACCTGCTCGCGAGTTGCAAAGCCGGGGACATCAACTGGGACTTTTTCTCGTCGTCCTTCTTCGAGCAATGGATTCAGAACGATGCCGCGGCCGCTACCGCCTGGCTTGATGAGGTGCGACGAACCCGTTTGCCTGAGGATAGCTCCTTGGTGGTCGTCGTCCGCGGCGAGATCGCGGTTTTAGTCCAGCTTCTCGAAAAAGATCCCGCGGCTGCGATGAACCGGGGGCGCTCCTTTACGCCGAACTTCGCCGCCCTGGTCATCGACGCCGCCTTCCGCAAGCGATCGGAGTTGCTCGCACCGGATCAGGCGATCGAATTCCTGCGGGACGGACTCGGTCGCGAAAACCACGAGGCCCTCGTCGGCCACGTATGCGGCACACAACTCTATTCCAAGGGTCCGGACGACATGCGGGAGTTCTTCCGCAAACACGCGGCGACCTTGCCGGAACGGGAAGCCATCATCCGCGAAGCGGCGCAGATGAAAGTGCGCATGGGCTTCGGAGGCGATGCGGAAGCGTTCCTGAGCGAGTCGCGCCAGTTCGCGGAAGAGGAGGGCCCCGGAGCCGTGGATCACATCACGGCGGTCATCCTGGGGGAGACCTCGGATCGCGATCGCGAGGACCGCAAGGCAGTCGACCTGCTGCTGGGTTTCAACCCGGACGACGACGCCCTGCGCACGTTTTTGGAGATCCGGGGAGCAAGCATCGACAAGGCCCAGCGGCTGAGAATCGAAGAACGGCTGTCCCCTCCCTGAATCACACCTTCTTTCAACCCTGTGCTCGGGCACGAAAAAGCCCGGCTTCCTTGTTGGGAGAGCCGGGCTGATGAGAGGGAAAAAAATTCAGTTAGTTCACAGCGACCGCGGACGAACCGGTCTCGCCGGTGCGGATGCGGATCGCTTCTTCGATCGTCGAGATGAAGACCTTGCCGTCACCAATCTTCCCGGTGTTCGCGCTCTTGACGATGGCCTCGGCCACGCCGCCGGCCTGCGCGTCGTCCACCACGATCTCGATCTTCACTTTTGGGAGGAAATCCACGGTGTACTCGGAGCCGCGATAGATTTCCGTGTGGCCTTTTTGACGGCCGAAACCCTTAACTTCAGTCACGGTCATGCCCTGCACACCGACTTCGGCAAGGGCCTCTTTCACTTCCTCCAACTTGAACGGTTTGATGATCGCTTCGATTTTCTTCATGGTGCGGCGGATTGGTCGATGAGCCTTGAGCAATGCCCGTGCCAAACGCGGCAGGGAATTTTTAAAAACTACGCAATGCTACGTGCGCCAATGTTAGTTGGCCAGCGGAAATCCGGTCAATCTCAAGAGTTTCCGGCGATAAAGAGTTGCTGCCTGTGGCTTTTATCAAAGTGGATTTTACACCTTTCCCACACCCCTGAACGATTCCCTTCCACCTCCAAACCCCTCTCTCCGCTGGTTCCGGTTCGTGCTCTGGCTGATGCCCACCTGTCTCGTCTTCACGACCTTCTCGGCACTTGAGCCGCTCGCGTCCATGGTAGGGGGAGCTCCCACACTCTGGCTGTTCGGATGGGGATGGCTAAACTTTGCTGCGACCTGCGGGCTGGGGATCTTCGAACAGCGGCTAAGCGCTCCAGAACCACCGCCCGACGATGCCTTCTCATCTTCGGCCGCGTCGTTTGTGCTTCTCCAAGTCTTTCTAGTCCCAAGCTCCTTTCTGATCATGTGGCTTACTGCCAGATTGATCTTCGGCTAATTCGGCGGCCCGTTTCAAAGCGGTGGCACTCTGGAATTTTTTCCTGTGATGCCGGTCATCCCATGGCAGCGTCGCCGCGCCTTGTCCGCCCCGCGAAACACCCAACTGGATGGCTGGCGCGCCTTCGCCGTGCTGGGCGTGATCTGGCTGCACTGGACGCCGCGAGAGTGGCGCGGCGCCCTGCCCTTTGAGATCGGACTGTATTTCTTCCTGATTCTCACCGGCTTCCTGACCACGCGGGTGCTGCTGCGCGACCGTGATGCGGGCGAAAAGCTGCGCAAGCCCTGGAAGAGAATGGCCTTTCGACACTTCCTCAAGCGCCGGGCGGTCCGCCTGCTGCTGCCCTGCTATGCGGCAATGCTTCTCGGATGGCTCTGTGGTTCACCGGACTTAAGCGCTCATCCCCTCATTTACCTCACGCACGTGGCGAATATCCACATGGCCTTCTCGCCGAGTTGGCCTCCCGGCACTGCGCACTACTGGACCCTTGCGATCCAGATCCAGTTCTTCCTGCTCTGGCCGCTGGTAATCCTCTACCTGCCTAGGAAAGCGCTGTTGCCTGCCTTGATCGCTTTCACTTTGTTGGCTCCGCTTACCCGCTGGGCGGCTCTCAATTATTTCCCACAGGTTTATCACGCCGGGGCCCTGTCTACCTCGGCGGCGGATTACTTGGGGATGGGCTCACTGCTGGCGCTGGCCATGGAACGTGGGATGCCGGCCGGTGACCGCAGGCTGCGCCTCGCCGCTTGGCTGGCCTTCGCCGGTTATCTCGTCCTGTATGTCTTCGATGAATCCGGCCATCCGGTTACCGGTCTGCGGCACGTCCAGCAGACTCTGCTCTCGATGGCTTTCGTCGGGTTGATCTCGGCGACGTTGCGCGGCTTCTCCGGTGCGTTGGCAAAGACGCTGGAGCATCCCGTGGCGCAGCACATCGGGCGGATCAGCTACGGGCTCTATCTCTTCCACACGATAGTGCCGCTGGCTGTCGGCAAGCTGATCCCTTGGCTGTGGTGGACGGAGGGCCACGATCAGACGATGCTGTCGCTGCGTATCCTCGTCTTCGCCCTCGGCTCTTGGGGGATCGCCTATGCCTGCTGGCGCTACCTCGAGCAGCCTTTGGACCGATTCCGCCAGCACGCCCGTCCGGCTTAGTCACTTTTCCGGTGAGGAAGCTATTTCCCTAGCCGACACCCGGCACGCGTGCACGATCCCACGCGCATCCGCATGAAAGCGCTCGTCAAAGCCATCGCCGGTCCCGGCCTCGAAATGATGGACGTCCCAATGCCCGAAGTGGGCCCCATGGACGTGCTCATCAAGATCAAGAAGACCTCCATCTGCGGCACCGATGTGCACATCTGGAAGTGGGATGCCTGGGCGCAGCGCACCATCCCGGTGCCGATGCATGTCGGCCACGAATTCTGCGGCGTGGTCGAGTCGGTGGGCTCCGGCGTCACCGACATCGTCCCCGGCGAACTCGTCTCCGGCGAAGGCCACATCGTCTGCGGCCGCTGCCGCAACTGCCTCGCCGGCCGACGCCACCTGTGCCCGGAAACGCTCGGCGTGGGTGTGAACCGGCCGGGAGCCTTCGCGGAGTATCTTTCGATTCCTTACCGCAACGTTTACAAGGTCGACCCCTCGATTCCGGAGGAGGTCATCTCCTGCTTCGACCCGCTCGGCAATGCCGTCCACACCGCGCTGTCGTGGGACCTCGTCGCGGAAGACGTGCTCATCACCGGCGCCGGCCCGATCGGCTGCATGGCCGCCGCCGTCTGTCGCTTCGCCGGGGCTCGCCATGTGGTGGTCACCGACGTGAACCCATGGCGCCTGGAACTCGCGAAAAAGCTCGGTGCCACCCGCACCGTGAATGTCGCCGAAGAGTCGCTTTCGGACGCGATGAAGTCGCTCGGCATGAAGGAAGGCTTCGATGTCGCACTGGAAATGTCGGGCCATCCGTCCGGCCTGACCGACATCCTCAATCACACCTCGAACGGCGCGAAGGTTTCGCTGCTCGGCATCTTCCCTGACAAGGTCGCGATCGACTGGGACAAGGTGATCTTCAAGGGCCTCGTCCTGAAGGGCATCTACGGCCGCGAGATGTTCGAGACGTGGTACAAGATGAGCAGCATGATCCGCGCGGGCCTCGATATCTCGCCGATCATCACGCACCGCTTCCCAATCGCGGATTTCAAGAAGGGCTTCGAAACGATGATGTCCGGGCAATCGGGCAAGGTGGTCCTGGACTGGGAGTGAACTCTCCCTATTTCTTCGGCTCGGCCGATGGAATGAGTGGAATTTCGTAGGTTTCCCCATCGGAAACTGCCGAACTCAAGACACCCGTGTCCGGAACTCGATGAGCGACCCGCAAGGTGGCCCGTTCGGTCCACCCCGTTGGTAGGATCAGGAAGATCGAAACGCCATCGGGTCTTTCGGAAAAGTTCACCGGTACATGCAGGTCGAGCCCTGTCTTGCTGGCACGCTGGAGGTAAACCGATTGGACCGGCTCGGCATGGGCCGCCTTCGGAATCCTGACGCGCACTGAGGTGGTTTGAGTGGCGGGGTCCGGCTTGATGACCGCACTGAATCGCTTGTCCTCAGCCGGAGCGGCAATGAGCGATGTCGCCGTAACGAGTATGGCCACGGCGAGGGAACGGAGTGGAGTCAGGGGAATCATGAGGTTGGAGCGTATCAAAGGGTGATTCGGGTTATTGGCGAGCCTCCATTACGCCGTGAAGAGACGCCCTGCCCGCCGCCGCAAGACACGGCCTCCGGGCAAATTCACCGCGGGAGGTCCATCCACATCGAGCAACGCCAGTCCGCGCAGCACGAGATCCCGCGACAGCTCCGCCACGCCGGAACTACGAAGGTAATCGTACAAGCACGCCGCCTGGAGTTCGCTCGGTAAGGTCCGCAGCTTCGGCAGATGCAAGCGGCCCTGCGGATCGAGCACCGCCGCTTGTTTCACGGCCCAACGTTCGATCATACGATGCTCGGAAGATGAACCCGCAGCGCGCACCAGCGAATCGGTGACATCGCGCCGGGCGATATCGGAGAGCAACGGCAGCACCTCATGGCGCAGGCGGTTGCGCGCGGCGATCGGCTTGGCATTGGTCGCGTCTTCGCGCCATGAAAGCTTCTCGGATGCAAGCCAACCGCGCAGGTCATCACGCCGTGAGGAAAGCAGCGGCCGCAGGCACTCGAGCGGCCGGCCAGCGACTTGGAGCACCTGGCTTTCCTGCATGCCTGAGAGGCCGCGGCTGCCGCGCAGCAGATTCCACAAGACGGTCTCCGCCTGGTCATCAGCGTGGTGCGCAAGCAGCAGTCGCGGGCAGCGATGCTTTCGCGAACATAGGGCGAAGAAGGCATGCCTCGCCTCACGGGCCGCGGTTTCCAGCGAGTCGCCCTTCTCCCGCATCACCGCGCGCACGTCCGCCTTGCCGGATTCGCACGGATAGCCGAACGACCCCGCGAGCTTCTCGACGAAGCGTGCGTCTCCCGTCGAAGCCCGTCCGCGCAGGCCGTGGTCGAGATGGCAGACGATCACCTCACGAAAGCCGTGCCGGTGCAGCAGATGCAGCAGCGCCACCGAGTCCGCTCCGCCGGAAATGCCCGCGAGGTAGCGCTTCCGCTTCGGGGCGGCATCGAACCAGGCGACTTCCGGGATAGGCACCGCACAGCCATGACCAAACCGCGCGAGTTTTCAAGTGACGATCGGCGGGAGGGCTCTTGCCGCGGAAGCAATTCCATCGGATGTTCAGGCCATGAAGCTCGTCGTGCTCCTTTCCAGCCTCGCCCTCGCCACCAGTCTGCCCGCCGCGGACGAACCCGCACCGGTCAAGGTCGAGCAGGTGGAAAAGCAGCTCGCCGATGGCGCGCAGCTCCTCGACGTGCGCACTCAGGAAGAGTGGAAGGAAGGCCACCTCAAAGGGGCCAAGCTGGTCCCGCTGGCGCAGGACGGCTTTCTCGACAAGGCCAAGGCCGCCCTCGATCCCAAGAAGCCGGTGCTCGTCTATTGCAAGTCCGGCGGGCGCAGCGCGAAGGCCGCGAAGCAACTGCGCGAAGCCGGCTTCACCGTCTACGACATGGCCGGCGGCATCACCGCCTGGCAGAAGGCTGGCAAGCCGGTGGAGAAGTGAATCACGGTGCCGGCGGGCAAGAACGGCTTCAAAGGGGGCGTAGCATGTCGTCCATGAAGTGGTTGCTGCTTCCATTCTTCCTGCTCTTTGCCGGCTGCGCCGCGATCTCGGCCCGAGAGCCGCAGGTTCCCGCCTCGCTCGTCGCCGAACTCGACAAGACCTGGCCGAAAAACCGCAGCATCCATCTCGTCTTCCACGGTCATAGCGTGCCATCCGGCTATCATAAGACGCCGGAGGTGAAGCCCTTCGACTCCTATCCGCTGATGGCCATGGAGAAGATCCAGAAAGCCCATCCTCATGCGGTGATCAATTCCATCGTCACGGCAATCGGCGGCGAAGATAGCGTGAAAGGCGCGGCGCGATTCGAGAAGGACGTGCTCACCTTGCGTCCCGACATCGTTTTCATCGACTATGCGCTCAACGACCGTCGCCAGCCCGAGGCCGACGTCGAGAATGCCTGGCGATCGATGGCACGGGCGGCGAAGGCGAAAGGCGTTCCGGTCGTCTTTCTAACACCTACCGGGGCCGACAACGTGAGAATCGATGAACCCGACGAACCGCTCGAAATACGCGCCGCGATCATTCGCAAGGTGGCCGCGGAGGAAGGCGTGCTGCTGGCCGACGTGTGGGCTGCGTGGAAGGCGGATCTGAAGCGCGGCGTGAAGCAAGACAGCCTGCTCAGCCAGGCCAATCACCCGAACCGCAAGGGTCACGAGATCGCCGCCAAGGTCATCGGGGACCTGTTCTGATCATTCCTTCCCGTGCTCGATGAGGGGCCAGAACTTGTCCCACTCGAAGGGCCGTGAAAACTCGCCGTGGTGACAGGTTACGCAGTCTCCCGGGCCCACGGGGCGGAACTTGAAGGCGGTCTTCTTGCCATCGCGGAAATGCGCGACGTGCTCGCTCGCCGGGCCGTGGCAGGATTCGCAGCCGACATCGATGAGCTTCTCTTTTCCAAATGGCCGCCGGTAGCCGGATGGCCGGCCGAAGCCGACGGTGTGGCATTCGATGCAGTGCGGATCGGCATCCGAGCCCTTCTTCACCAGCGTCTCGAAGGCATGACCGTGGCCGGATTTCTGCCAGCTCTCGAAAGCCTTCGGATGGCAGCTCTGGCAGGTGGCGGAGCCGACGTAGGTGGCGGCTGGTTGGACACCGGGGATGGCGCGTGGATCAACGGCATTCGGGTCGTCCACTGCCAGCGGCGTGCGGCGGATCTCGTCGCGGAATTCGCTCACCAGCTTCTTCAGGTCCGGATGCTGCGGGATGCCCTCCTCTAACAGCGTGATCTCGTAGGCCGGATCTAACAAACGCGTGCGGGGTTCGCCGCCAAGGGTCGCGGTCAGGGTGCCGACGGTGCGAGCTTCATTCGTCGTGAACAGCACGATCGAATCATTCTCACGGATCAAGTCCTGAGCCGGTCCGCCGACATCGCCGCCGAGAATGAGCGCGAATTCATAGTAGTCGCGCGCCAGCCGTCGCAATTCGTTCTCCTTCGCAAAGGCCAGCAGCACGATGAGGTCCGCCTTTTCACGCAAGGCCGGAAGCTGGCGTTCGATCGCTTCATCGAGTCCCAGCACGGCGATTCCTTCACCGGCATCCACCACGCTGGTGGGCGACACCACGCCAAGAATGCCGATGCGCTTGCCCGCTGCCTCGACGATGCGGAACGGCTCCAGAATCTCCTTCCGTGTGGCATCCACCAGCGACGCGCTCACCAGCGGCACCGCCGAGGTGGCCGAGAGCGATGCAAGCGTCTTCGCCGGAATGGCAGCTTCGGCAGCACCCATGTTCAGCGCGGCAAAGCCCATCTCGCGATAGCCCCGCGCGAGGTACTGGTACTGGACGAGGTCGTAGTCATTCACCCCGGCGAGCGCGCCGCCGACGTCGAGCTTCAGCGTGTCGTGGCGTTCCGGCCGTTCTTCCAGCCAGGTCATCAGCCGCGTCAGCCCACCGTGCTGACCGGTGAAGCAGCCACATGGCTCAAGGCGCCCCGACGTGTCGCAGGTGAAATGAATCGTCAGCTTCTGCGCCGCGGCCGGCTTGCTCGGAGATCCATAGTAGTGGATCGCCGCAGCCACCGCCGCGCAGATGACGAGACCGATGAGGAGATACTTCTTCACGCGAAAAGCTCAGTGAAGGAGGGCATAGGCCACGGCATTCACGTTGACCTGCTTCGCCTCCTGGATCTCCGCTCCGCCGCAGCAGCAGCAGCCCTTGGCATTGGCGGCGTTGTTCAGCCCCTCCGGCGAATGCACCAGCGCGAGGCGTCCATTGATGAAGATTCCCTTCAGGCGGGTGGTGCCGCCGCCCTTGACGTTGAGCTTCGTGATCTTGTGGACCGTCGCGAAGATCTCATGATCCATCGGGATCTCCTTGAGTTCATGGCCGGGCAAGGCGAGCGCGATCTCCTTATGGAACGCTTGGTTCCACGGCGCGCTGGAGCAGCCGGGGCTGGAGAGAATGAAGCCGCCGTTCTCAAGGTAGCGGCGCAGGTTCGCGCGCTCGGAGTCCTTCAGCTTGAAATCGCCCTCGCCGGTGAACACGCACAGCGGCGTGGTGAAGACCTCATCGGTCGCGAGCGCGATGCGGGCGAACTTCGGATCGATCTTGAGCCCCGTTTCGGTCGCCGTCTCGGAGAGAAAGGTTTCGGCGAAGCACACCGAGGTCTGGTTGTCGCCATAGACGAGGTTTCCGCAGCGGATGGTCTCGGTGTTCCAATCGACGGCGAAGGCCCGCGACAGGAGCAATGCTGTTAGAATGAGGAAGGTCTTCATAAGCCGGTTCATTTCTCGGTGGTCAGCCGGCGGAAGTACGCGTCGGCGATATTTTCATACTCCATCAAAAGCGAGGACGAACCGGGCGTGGCGGTGCGTCGCGAGGAAAGTTCGTCGGGCTTGCCGCTGTCTGCCGCATCGATCCGCGCGGTGGGGCTGCCGGGCATGCCGTCGCCGCCCTGGTCACCGCGGCCGGCCATCGCCCGCGACAGCGGACCATCGAGCAGCGATTCGCCACCGATCACGTCGGCCTCACCGGGGACCTGGCCGGCGGCCATCATGCCCGAGGCACCGGCACCGGAGGGGCCACCGCCAGGGGAGCGGAAATTCAGGGACTGCATCATCTGGCGGAATGAGTCGCCGGGATTCATGCCGCGATCCAGCCGCAGCGCCTGATCCATCCCCTGTTGCACGCCTTGCAAGCCGGGTTGGCCATTCTCGGCGAAAAGCTTCTCCATCTCCTCCAAAAGCTTCTGCGCCTGCGGATGAGCGCCATCGGCACGACCTTCTAACATATCCTGCGCGGCATCCCTCGCCATGCCCGGCATGCCGGCCTGATCCATCGCATCGGCGAGTTGCTGCGCGCTCTCGGCAGCCTGCGGGAACTCCTCCTTCGCGGCCTCGGCGTCTTGCTTCAGCTTGCGGCCGAGTTCATCGAGCTTGCGGCCAAGTTCGCGTTGCTTCGCTCCCATCTCGCGCATCGCAAGCCGGTCGTCAGGGGTGAGTTCCTTCTTCTCTTCGTAGGCCTTCGATTGCTCGGCGAGTTCTCGCTGCTGTTGTTCGAGCTGCTTGAAGAGATTGAAATCCTTCATCAGCTCGTGAAGCTGGGCGAGGTCCTGCAGCGGTTCCTGCACGCCCTTCTCTGCTGCACTGCGCTCCCCTTCCAGCCGCTCGCGCTGGGCCTGGGCGGCCTGCGCCATGCCATCGAGCTGTTCCTTCGTGGGTGACTGAGGCGGTGGCGGCCCGGCTTCAAGCGCCTTCTCCGATTCACGGCGGTTCTTCTCCGCCGACTCGCGCAAGGTCTTGGACTGTTCGTGAAGCTGCTCCTGCAACTCCTTCTCGAAATCATAGACCGGATCCTCGCGGCCGAAGTCGGACATCTCCTCGGCCAGTGCTTCGAGCTCGTGATTGAGATCGTCCTGCTCTTGGAATGCCTTGGCCAATCCGGATTCGAGTTCCTTGTCGGCGGGATCCTTTGCCTGCTTCTCTTGCAGCTCCTTCAGTGCCTCCTCGATCTCACGCTGGGCCTCGACCTTCTTCTGCAAGCGATCTAACAGACTCTCATACTTGCCCGCGATCATCGCGACGTCAGCGCGCTTGCGGAGGAAGTCATTGTACTGCTCCTCCGTGATCACGCCCATCTTGCGGGTGCCGGTGCGGGTCATCTGCGGCTCCGGCCGGGTATCCACGGCCTCGGCGAAAACGGTGATCTCGCTGTCGGCCTTGGCACCCAGCGCGGCGAGGTCGAGGTTCTTCTCAAGCCGGTGCCGGCGGACGTCCGGCTTGTCGAACTCCGCCACCACGGGCTCGCCGAACTTCCCGTCGATGCCCACATGCAGCCGCACCGAGCGCAGCCCGTAGTCATCAGTGGCATCGATTACCAAGGGCAGCTTCAGGTTCTCCACCACGAAGGCATCGCGCTCCGGTGTGGTGATCGTGATGGCGGGCGGTAGGTCGCGGGTCACGGTCAGGGTGGAAGTCGGCGCCTCGGTCGCGGCGTGGCCGGCGATATCCACCAGGAAATACGACAGGCGTCCCGAAGCGGTCGCCGTCAGGGATGCCGAGGCGCTTTCCTCCGGGCCTTCCGGCGCGGGCAGCAGCGGGAAGTCAGCCGATTTGTCGGGTGCCGTGAGCAGCGTGACCTTGCCCTCGCCGAGCGGCCGGTTCGAGCTGAGGCGGAAGGTGATCGCCGTACCTTCAAGCGCTTGCAAGCCGGTGAAGCGGAACGGCAACTCGCGGGCCGGTTGCCCCGTGTAGGCGGGCGGAGCGATCGTCACCATCGCGGGTCCGATCTGCGGCGTCAGGATGAGATCGATTCGCCGGCGCTGGCTGCGGCTGCTTTCACCGCGGGTGTGCGCCGTGATTTCCAGCGGCTGATGGATTTTTTCCAAGGGCGCGATGAAGGTGCCGTCGCCGCGCGGGATCATCGCGACGGTGAATGGTGCGCCTTCTCCATCCGGCCGGGCCGTGAGAAATAACTCCTTCGGGATGTGGCCACGCGCACGCGCCATCACCACCACCGATTCGCCATAAAGGATCGACGTCCCGGCCGCGGGTTTCTCGATCTCCAATCGCGTGAACGACAGCGGCGGATGATCGCCATGGGGATCGAGGAAACGCAGCCACTCGCGCTGCGCATCCGAGCCACCGAACAACGTGATCGCCATCAACAGCACCGGCACGATCAAGGCGCGGCGGAGATAGCGAAAACGCTGCGGATCGCGCGCCAGCACCGGGAACGCCGCGGTATCCACCGAACTCGCCGCCTGAGCCACAGCCTGCCCCGCCAGCTCGCGGGTCAACGGCGAGCCCTCCGCCGAGCGCGCATTGGCATCGAGTTGGAGCAGGTTCACCAGCTTCGAACCCAGCGCCGGATCGCGCGACTCCAACAAGCGCGCGATCCTCAGTAGCGGCGGCCGCGCGAAGCATGCGATCACCGCGGCCACCGCAAGCACCAGCGCGATCGCCACAGCGATCCCGAGGCTTCCTGCAAGCCGCACGCCATCGGAGAAATGGAACAGGATGTCCGCCACCATCAGCAGCGGCACCGCAAGGGCGATCCACACCAGCGAGCGCAGCACCAACCGCAGCGCGCGATGCCGCGCCTCGACAGCACCAGCGCGCCGGAGCATGTCGAGCACGGATGAGGAGGGGAGCGGTTCGTCTTTCATGGCGATCAGAGCGAATCAAATCAGATCAGGCCCCAGCGGCGGCGAGCATACCAGTCCGCGGCGAGGAGGAAACTCACAAGAAGCAAAAGCCACGGCCGGTCCCACAGCGAAACGCGGCGGGTGAGCGGCGCTTGCTCGGCCGCCTCGCGCAGGAGATCACGCAGCAGCGGGCCGAGCTCGACGGCATCGATCCGCCTGCCGCCGCTGGCCTTGGCGAGTTCGTCGAGATAGGCGAGGTCCATCGCGGTCTCAACCGACTCGAGGTCCTCGCGGAAGACGATGAAACTCGCCCCGAGCGTCTTGCCATCGGGAGCGGTCACCTCCGCACGGTAGCGGCCGGTTTCGCGCGGCGTGAACTCGACCCGGCTCAGCATGCCGTTTTCCTCCGCCGTCATCACGACGCGAGTGACGGGCGCGCCATCCTTGGAAAACGACACGGTCGGCGGCGCGGCCGGAGCATCGCGCCCGTGAACGCCGAAACGCAGGCGGATCGTTTCGCCGAGCGGGAGGTTTGCCGTATCGGCGCGCAGCGAATAGCCTTCGAGCGGTGCCACGCCGCCATTCGCAAGCAGCCACAGCGAGAGCTGATCCCAGAAGCGGTCATACGCGTTGTTGTCGTACTCGGCCTGCGGATTGAAGACCCAGCGCCACAGATTGCCGACGCCGAGCGACAGCGTCTGACCGCTGCCGTAGCGACGATAAACCACTGCCGGTGCCTGGTCCTCGGAGACGGAGAAAGTCGTGGCCAGTGTCTTCGGCTTGCCAGTGGCGGGGAATGCAATGACCTCCGGAAACTGGTCCGCCGCGGCGACCTCGCGCAGCAGGCGGAAGGCCGGCACCGAGCCGGCCTGAGGCGTCACTTCCAGCCGCGCGCCGCGGGCATTGGAGGTGTCCCAATCGATCGGCGGCAGCTCGGCACCCGTCGCCTGGCCATCCGGCCATGCCTTGCCACGCGCGAAGACCACGATGCCGCCGTGATCCTTCACCCACGAATAAATCGCCGCGATACCGTCGGCGCCGATCACCTTCTGGACGTCGCGTCCCAGCACGACGAGGTTGTAGGGAACGAGGTCCTCGACCTTCGCCGGTGGACGCAACTCGGCGGCGACACGTTCCGGATTCGAGCGGATCGGCCGCACCCGATCGCCGGTGAAGGCGACCAGCGAGTCGATGTCGAACTTGTCGTTCCGCGCGAACGAGCGACGCAAAAACGTGGTGTCCCAAAACGGCGTGCCTTCGATTTCGAGGATGCGGATCTTTTCCGAGATGACGTTGAGGTAAGTCGTCGCGCTGTTGTTAGAGAGCTCGCGCTCGTTGGCGACGGGCGACAGCCGGAAGGTGTATTCGAACTGTCCCGGCTCCTCGTGGGAGACGGTGAAGGAGACGTTGTGGTAGGACTGGTTGCCGGTCTCGACGGTCTTGCGCTCGACCAGCTTGCCGCCCAACAGCAGGTCCATGCTCAGCGTCTCGTGCGGACAGCCGGTGGCGCGGACGAAGGCTTCGAGTTGCGTCTTCTGGCGGACGAACGTGTGCGGGTGGTAGTTCGCGATGCGCACCGAGACATCGCGGCCCGACTCCGCGGTGCCATAGGGCATCGTGAAGACCGGGATGCCGCGCGCGCGGGTGCGGCGCGCCGTCTCGCCCGGCGGAGTGAGATCGAAATCGTGGCCGTCCGTAAGCAGGATGAGTGCTGCGGGCGGCGGGTGATTCGCATGGCGAAGCAAGGTCGCGATCGAGGTGTCGATGCGCGTCGTCTTGCCATCGGCGGGCTTAAACTGGAGATCCTCCGCACGCACGGACGCAGCATCCTCGCCGAAGGTGAAGAACCGGTAGCGTCCGCTCTCATCAGCGAAAACGCCTGCCTCCGAGAGATCATCGCGCGCGGCATCGATGCGGCTTTTCCCATCGGCATGCGGTTCCGCCATGCTCGCCGAGGTGTCGATCGCGAACAGCACCGACTTTTCTCTAACAGGCACGGGCACCGGTTCCTCGCGATACGGCTGAAGCAGGATCGCCAGCATCAGCAGCAACGCGACGAGCCTCAGCGTCAGAAGGAAGAGGTTTCTAGCAGCTCCCAGCCGCTTCCCGGAACGGAAGTAGAAGAACACGGTCGGCCCCAGCACCACGAGGGCGACGAGCAGGATCCAGGGCAGGGGGATGACGGGATCGAAGAGCACGTCAGGCGGTTCGCGGTTTGAAGGTCTTGAACAGGATGGCCTCGATCAGCAGCAGGCCGAGCGCGCCAAGCAGGAACCAGTGGAACACCGGTCGCCCGCGCAGCAGGATACCGTAGTCCGCGGTCTCACCGACGTAGGTCGCGCCCGGATTGCTGCCACCGGCGCGGTCCGGCAGCACAGCGGGATCGATCGAGCGGAGGTCGGACTCGCGCGGATCGGGATTCACCGCGAAGGCCAGCAGGTCGCGACCATCACCACCGGGCAACCGGTAGAATCCGGGAGCCGTGGCGGTAAAGGTGAGGCGCAGCCGTTCGCCGGAGGGATCGCGACGTACGATGGGCTTCGTACTTGGCGGCACGATGAATTCACGCCCGGTGGCTTCCGCGGCCCAGCTTTCACCGGAGATGGTGTCGCCGGGGACGTAGGATTCCATCGCGGCGTTCGCGGTGTCGCCCATGCGCAGCAGCATTTCATGGATCCATGCCGGGAAGAGCCGCTGGCGGGCGAGATTGCTCGAGGCTTCCGAGACCGAGAAATTGCAGATCACCAGCGTGCCGAGGCCGATCTGGCTCTCGGTCAGCGCGGGCGTGCCATCGGCGTAGTTCAGCAGCGTGCGACCGGTGCCGGTGGGCACGGCATGATAGAGGTCGTAGAATTCCAGCAGCGAAAGATTCTGCCGCCGCTCGCCCTCGAACAGCCGCAGGAAGCGCGAGCGGAAATCGCCGCTGGCCACCTGCATCGCGCCGCCGGGCAGGTTTTCCGAGCTGAGCTTCTCCGTAAGGCGCAACGGCAAAGCCTCGCCTAACAGCGTGGAGACCTTGTCGAGATTCGCGCGATCCGACTCGCCGTCGAGGAACAGGATCATCCCACCCCCGCCGCGCAAGAACGTGGCCAGCGTGCCCGCCTGCTCATCGCCTAACAACGGCAGGCGCGATGCGATCAAGCGACTGCTGGCCGAAAGCGCCGCCGGCGTCAGCCCGCCGGGCTCCAAGGGCCGCGGACGATACACGCCCTTGTCTCCGCCATAGGGATCGACGGCGGTCCGCAGGAAGAGCGATGGCGCAGGCGTTCCTCCATTGGCCTCCGGGCCGGTAAGCAGCACGACCTCCTCGCGCTCACGCACCTGCACGACGAGATTCCGGGTATCATCGGCGGGCAAATCATCCGGCTGAAGCGTCGCGGTCAATTTCTGCAAGCCACCAGCGGGCACCGGCACGACCAGCGGCGCGTCCGTCTCCGACCACGGAGCGAGCATGATCTCCCGCTCGCGCAGATGGGCGGGATCGAAGCCCGCCTCGATCTTGCCGCTCCACGGATTCGGCGAATGATTGGCGACACGGATCGAAAGCTCGATCTCGCCACCGGCAATGACAGCTCCTTCCGCGAGCTTGATGCCGGTCACCGCGCGGTTGCCGCGTTGCTTCTCCCCGGTGGCGGACACAAAGAACAGCCGCGCATCCGCTGGCAGCGAAGCGTAGGCGACATCCGCCCAGTTGCCGCGCTGGAAGTCGGAGAAGTAATAGACATCGAGCTCCCCCTTCTCATCCCGCGCGAGTTCGGCGGCGAGTTGGTTGGCCGCGTGGAAATCCGCCGTGCCCACCGGTGCCGGCGAGTCATCAAGGAAGGCCATTGCCGCATCGCGCAGCGTGGAGAACTCGATGAACGCAGACGCCGGCGAGGCATCGACGCGGATGACATTGAAGCGGTCCGCGGGATCGAGCGAATCCAACAGACGCCGCGCCTCCCCCTTCGCCCGCGACAAGGCCGTGGTGCCACCCTCGGCGTGGGTCATGCTGAGCGAGTGGTCGACCAGCAGCAGCACGCGCCGCCCTTCCTTCCCATGAGCGGAGGCACGGGACGCGATCACCGGCTTGAGGAACGCGCCTAGCAGCGCGAGCAATGCCAGCGTCCGCAACAGCAGCATCAGCAGGTGCCGCCAGCGGAACAAGCGCGAGCGACCCGCGACCGTGCGGCGGATGTCCTCGATCGACGAGAACAGGAAGCGCTTCGGAAAACGCCGGCTGAGCCAGTGGATGAGGAATGGAATCCCCGCCAGCGGCAGCAGCCAGATCAGCGAGGAATTGAGGAAGGACATGGCTTCAGTTCTTGGCGGTGCGGAAGCCGAGGTAGGACTCGATCGCCTCGCGATACGGGCTCTCGGTGCCGAGTGAGGTGAACTCGACGCGGTGCTTCGCGCCATCGGCAGCGAGCGACTCGCAGCGCTCATGGACGCGGGCGGCGTAGGCGTCGCGGATCTCGGCCGGCTCGACCTCGATCGATTCGCCGGTCTCCATGTCCACGAAGCGCGCGAGCGGGGCATCCGGCAGCGTGCGTTCCTCGGGATCGAGGATCTGCATCAGCAGGATCGCGAAACCGCGATGAATGAGCGGGCCGAGGGCATCGAAAATCTCAGCGGGATCGTGGCCGAGGAAATCCGAGAGAATGACCAGCCGCCCGCGTCGCTTGTAAAGCCGGCTGCACTCGGTGATCGCGCCGGGCAGATCTGTTAGGCCGGTGGCCCCGTAGGCCGGCCGCACCAGTGAGCGCAGCGCGGAAAGCAAATGCCGCTGGCCGCCACCGGCCGGCAAGTGATCGACGACGCGGTCGGCGAATAGCGTGAGCGAAGCCTTGTCGCCCTGCTTCATCATCAGGTAGGCGAGCGCCGCGGCGATGCGGGCGGCCCGGCGGCCCTTGTTTTCGCTGCCACCGCCGAGGAAATCCATCGAGCCGGACGCATCGACCAGCAAGTGGACATCCATGTCGGTCTCCTCGCGGTAGCGCCGGATGACCAGCTTGCGGGTGCGTGCGTAAATGCGCCAGTCGATCGCGTGGACCGGCAGACCGGGCAGGTAAGCTTGGTACTCGGCGAATTCACCGCCGCTGCCGAGGTCGGGCGACTTGTGGCGTCCGCTGAACTGGCTTTCGACGGTGGTCTTCGCGAAAACGATGAGGTTCTTGAAGCGCTCGAGCTCCGCCTGATTGAGCAGGCGCAGCGCCTGATGCTCGCGATTCCTTTCCGCCGCGGCATCGGGAGTGATGGCGGTGGGAAACGGCGGGGGTGTCGTTGGCAGTGATTTGGGAAAGGGAGGCGGAGACCCCGCCGTCGCCCTCTGCAGCGCCGACGCGAAGCGCGCGCCCAGCACGGTCGGCTCGCCACGAGGCTCGGGGATCGGCGTGGCCATGGCCTCAGTAGGTCGGTTCCTTGGTTTCGCCGATCAAGGTGCGGACGAGATCGGCGGCCTTCAGTCCTTCCCCGGTGGCGCGGTAGTTCGGCACGATGCGGTGGCCGAGCACCATCGGTGCCGCCTTTCTCACGTCGAAGGCCTCCGGCGCGGCGCGGCCTTCCATGATCGCGAAGGCCTTCGCACCGAGGATCAAGTACTGCGACGCCCGTGGGCCCGCGCCCCACTCGATGTAGGTGTCGGCGGTTTTCTTTCCGGAATTGGGCCGGGTCGAGGCCGTGAGATCCACCGCGTAGCCGAGCACGTGATCTGCCACCGGCATCGCGCGGACGAGCTTCTGGATCCCGAGGATATCCTGACCGGTGATGACCGTCGCCAGCTCCGCGGTCTCGCCGATGGTGGTGCGGCGGACGATGTCGATTTCCTCCAACCGCGACGGGTAGCCGAGATCGAGCGAGAACATGAAACGGTCGAGCTGCGCTTCCGGCAGCGGATAGGTGCCTTCGTGCTCGATCGGATTCTGCGTGGCGACGACGAGGAAAGGATCCGGCAGCAGGCGGTTCTGCCCGGCGGTGGTGACGCGGCGCTCCTGCATTGCCTCCAGCAGGGCCGACTGGGTCTTTGGCGGCGTGCGGTTGATTTCGTCCGCCAGCAGGAGATTCGTGAATACCGGGCCGGGGCGGAATTGGAATTCCATGCGCCCTTGGTGCTCGTGGATGACCTCAGAGCCGAGAATGTCCGAGGGCATCAGGTCCGGCGTGAATTGGATGCGCTTGAAATCGACGCCCAGCACGCGTGCAATCGACTGCACCAGCAGGGTCTTCGCGAGACCGGGCACGCCGATCAGGAGGCAGTGGCCATTGGCAAAGAGCGACGCGACCAGTCCGCGGACAATATCGTCCTGGCCGACGATGACCTTTGCCAGCTCGGCCATGATCGCCTTCGAGGCGCGGGCCACATCATCGGTCTTACTTCCGGGGGAGCTCATGGCATTTTAACTTAATAAGTCCACTGACGCTGGAAGCCGTCTTTCCTAGTGGCAAGAATGAAACCTTTTGTCACAGGAAGTTCATTCGCCCTTCACAGAACGAACCGGCCTCTCGGCGCGTAACCTTATAATCAGAGATGAGCTGCAGTTTCCTTTCCATTTTCGCGGTTGGTTTCGCATTGACCCTTTCCGCAGGAGCCAAGCCGCTCAATATCGTGCTGCTCTATGCCGACGACTGGCGCCACGACACGCTCGGCTGCGCCGGCCATCCGGTGGTGAAAACGCCGCGGCTCGATGGCTTGGCCAAGGACGGCGTGCGCTTCACCCGGGCCTGCGTGACCACCTCCATCTGCGGCGTGAGCCGGGCCACAATGCTGACCGGCCAATGGATGTCGCGCCATGGGAACCGCGGCTTCGACGCCTTCCGGACGCCGTGGGAGGAAACCTGGCCGGGCATCTTGCGCGAAGCAGAATGGTGGTCCGGCCACGTCGGCAAATGGCACTGCGGCAAATTCCAGGCGGGCCGCTTCGACTTCGCCCGCAGCTACTCCGGCACGCATTTCCTCAAGCAGGAGGATGGCAACGAGATCCACGTCACCCGCAAGAACGAGACCGATGCGCTCGACTTCCTGCGCGAGCGACCGAAGGACAAGCCGTTCTGCCTAGCGGTGAATTTCTTCGCCACACACGCCGAGGACGGCCATCCGGATCAATATCGTCCGCAGCCGGAGAGTGCGGCGCTTTATCAGGACATCACGGTGCCGACGGTGGCGGACACCTTCGCCAAGCTGCCGCCCGGCGTGGCGAGCGAGAAGAACGAAGGTCGCCGGCGCTGGCACCTGCGCTTCGATACCCCGGAGAAATACCAGACCTCCATGAAGAACTACTTCCGTCTCGTCTCGGAGGTGGACACCGCCTGTGGCCGCGTGCTGGACGAGCTGAAGTCGCAGGGCTTGTTAGAAGAGACGCTAGTCATCTTCACCACCGACAATGGCTACTTCCACGGCGAACACGGGCTGGCCGACAAATGGTATCCCTACGAGGAGTCCATCCGTGTTCCACTCATCGTGCGGGATCCGCGATTGGCACCGGAAAAGCGCGGGACCACGAATGATGCCCTCGTCCTCAATGTCGACCTTGCTCCCACCATTCTGGCCGCCGCGGAGAAGACCGCGCCCGCCACGATGCAGGGCAGCAATTTCTCCCCGCTCTACCTCGCACCCGAGAATCCCCCGTGGCGCGAAGACTTCTTCTACGAGCACGCCGTGATCCGCGACAAGGACTTCATCCCGGCCTCGGAAGCATTGGTTACGCGGGATTGGAAATACATATTCTGGCCGGATAGCGGCTACGAGGAACTCTTCGATTTGAAGAACGATCCCGGGGAGCAAGCCAACCTCGCGACGACCGAGCCGAAGCGACTGGAAGCGATGCGCGAGCGCTTCAGGACTCTCAAGGTGGCAGCACGCTGAATTTACCTGCGATTTACAGCGCTTGGCTTCGATGACGGGCATGATGCCCTCGTGTTTCCCATCGCCATCTCCGCGTTCCGGTGGATCGGTTGGCTCGCCTACCTGACCGGGGCGCTGCTCATCGTGACAAATACGGTCGCGGATTTCGGCCCCGGCGGCGAAGGAATCTTCATCGGGCAGCGCGGGGCCATCGGCGAACAACCGGTCTGGCTTCTCTGCCTGTACGTTCACGTTGCCAGCGGCGTGGTCTGCCTCATCGCGAGCCTGCCGCAGCTCTCCCGCATGGTGCTCCGCGGTTTTCCCAAACTCCATCGCTGGAGCGGCAGGATCTATGCGGCCACCATGCTGATCCTAGTGTGTCCCAGTGGAATGTATCTGGCGCTCCATGCCAAAGGTGGAGTCCTGGGGAAGGCGGGCTTCCTCCTGTTAGGCGCGGCCACGTTCCACACCACCCTGCGCGGCGTGACCTCCATGATCGGTGGCTCGCGCGACCTCGCGGCCCATCGCGGGTGGATGACGCGCTCCTTCGCTTTCGCCGCCAGCGCCATCACCTTCCGCATCCTTCACCTCGTCTTCTTCCAGCTCGGGCTGGCCGAGGAGACGAACTACGTGACTTCGCTGTGGCTCAGCGTCCTCGGCAATGCCGCGGTCGCCGAGCTGGTCCTCCGCCGCCGCTCCCGGAGCTCCGCAATTTCTTCCCCCATTCCATCCGTCTCATGAAAACGAAATCATCCATCCTCGCGCTCGTCGCCGTGACGGCGCTGCTGCAAGCCGCCCCACCCCAAGCTCCCGCCTCCACTGCCGAAGACTTGGCGAAGCGAAAGGTCGCCACCGAGATCTACGCGAAGGTCAACCGGATGAGCGGTAGCTTCTCGCGAGCCGCGCCCGGGCCGAGCCATCAGCTCGAGTTCCAACCTCAGATGCTGGTGAAAGAAGAGTCACGCCTTCCCTTCACCATTTCCCCCTCGCGGAATCCAAAGGTATCGCCGCAGTTGCAGGGCTACGTCCGCCTTTCCGACCAGCAGATCTTCCTTCTCGATGCGAAGACCGGGAAGCACCACCCCGCCTATGAAGACCCGCGTTTCGCTCCAGCGCTTCTACCCAAGGTCGAGCCGGCCAAGCCGTTGTAAGGAGACTTGTTAGAAAGACCTGACCTCCATGAAGAGCAACGCCCTGCGAACGTTCCAGCGACTCCGAAGTGGCAGGCCGAATGTAGTCGCCGGGTCCTCACGCCGGATCGTAGCCTCGCCGGCAAAGGAGGAACTCACTCATGGACCCCTCAACCCTGTTCGCCGTGGCCCCGACCTTCCCGATGGACGATGTCCGGATCAGGGACCGGAGCCGGGAAACCATGCTGCGCTCGCCGCTGACGTGGTTGCCTCTGCTCGGAGCGGGCGCGATGGGTTTCGCGCTGGATGCGGGCGTGGCCGGCTTCGTCCTTCTCCTCGGCGCGACCGTGGCGCTGGTCTCGCGGTATTGGAAGAAGCGACGGCCCGCCGTGGACGCGGCCAGCCTGCGCGAGTTGATCGGGGAGAGCAATGCGGCTCAGGATCAGGAGCTGAAGCGCATCATCGGCAGCCTGGAGTCGAAGGGCCTGCCTCAGTATTCCCTCTGTCTCGGCCGTTTCCTCTTCCTCAAGCAAAAGATCGAGAAGGACGTCCATCGCGGCCAACACTTCGCCGTCTTCGCGCAGGAAGTGGAGAAGGGCGTGGACGGCATCTGTGCCGAGGTCTGCCGCGAGATCACCGGCATCCGGGCGCGCGAAGAACGACTCGGCGAAATCCTGACCTCACGTCAGCCCACGCAACTGGAGCGCTTGGAGAGCGCCCGGCGCGAATCCCACGCCGCGATCCTTCACGCCTACACCTCGCTCTATCAGGTTCATGCCGAGATCCTCGGACTCGGTTCCGATCCCACGGAGCGGGAGACAGTGGAAGATCCCGGCGAGCTGCCGGGCCAG
Source organism: Luteolibacter arcticus (assembly GCF_025950235.1). Lineage (NCBI taxonomy): Bacteria > Pseudomonadati > Verrucomicrobiota > Verrucomicrobiia > Verrucomicrobiales > Verrucomicrobiaceae > Neoluteolibacter > Neoluteolibacter arcticus. The sequence goes on from NZ_JAPDDT010000005.1 coordinate 290,520, forward strand.
CGCCTACAGGAAATCCTCGGCGGCCTGCGCGATGAGGCCGACATGATCGCCCGGACCCACGCGCGCATCCGGCGGACCATCGAGGAATGTCCGCCGGCAGTCGAGGCACCGAGGCCGGAGGTGGTCTGCTAGACGCGACGGGTACCATGGCCCCGGCACCCCGTCCATGGGCTCGCAGCCCTCGGCGGTGACGGAGGAAATGTCGGGACAGGGCGTGCAGGCCACCCGGCTGGGGCGGCCTCGGAGGGTCTTTTCCCGCACTTCCCGCGGAAGATCGCGAGCTTGCCGCGGGCAGGCCGGGTTCCAGCCAGACCGAAATTTGCGGATGAAGTGCGGGAATGGATCTAAAACTGCTCATTTTTGACCATGAAATCTCGCAATGAAATTCCGGATTGTAATTACAAAGCAAGGTCGTATGGTCGAGGAAATCGTTTTTTTGCCATGTTCATGATTAACAAAGCCTCCCGGCGTGGCCGGCAGTCTCGGGGTTTCGCCTTGGTTGTCAGCTTGTCGCTGATGGTCTTGCTCACGGTGCTCGCCGTGGGACTGCTCACACTCTCCACAATCTCAGTACGCTCGTCGTCCCACGGGGAGGCGATGGCGGTGGCCAAGGCGAATGCCCGGCTGGCCGTCATGCTGGCGGTGGGCGACTTGCAGAAATTCGCCGGTCCGGACAAGCGGGTCACCGCGACTTCCTCAATCCTGCCCGGCAATCCGGCCAATGACAAATGGGTCGGCGTGTGGCGGACGGATGCCCTGAAAGGGGAGGCCGCCGGCACTGGGATCATCCGGACGGACACCCGGTCTGGCACCGGCTACACCGACCGCCGCCAAGGCCAGACCTACAAAGCCCCCGACCAAGTCCTCACCTGGCTGGTGAGCGGCATGAACGGCACGAACGCGGACCCGACAGTGGCCCTCGCGGACGCGGACTCGGTGAAGGTTCGCTCCGGAAGTTCGCCCATCCGGGTGCGAAAAACCGTCGTGGCCAACCCGGCGAAGGGCGCATTCGCCTACCACGTTTCCGACGAGAGCACCAAGGCGCGGCTCAATCTCGAGGACCCCTATCAGGCCTCCCAGCCGGACTCGGCGAAGCCTTCGGACAATGGGATGCGCCGCTGGCTCTCACCGCAGACGTCCGACGGCACGGCATTTTTCCAAGGGGAGGCGTTGGAGGTCGGGGAGGCCGCCAAGGTCGTCAGCCGGAACCAGCTGATGCTGTCGCCGGTGGCCGGAGGGATGGCCCTCTCGGATTTCCGGACGTATGGCCTGGAGCACGACGATGAATTCACCACCTCCAGCCGCTCGCTGCTCGCGGATCCCATGGGCGGTGGGCTCAAGGGAGACCTGACCGCGTACCTGGAGAATGGCGTCGCCCCGGCGCTTGGGCCCATTACAGCCATCACCGACACCACCGCGCTGAACGGCATCCTCGGCACCACGCGGACGAAGTCGGGCCCGAAGTTCGGCATGCTGCGCAACTGGTATGACCTGCGGAAGCAAGTCAGCCGCTCCGGCGGTGATTTCAGCATCGCCACCCAACTCCCGAATACCACCGGCCAAGGCAACGTGAACATCGTGGATCCCGGTGTGAAATTCGTGAAGCCGGTCATCCAGCCCGTGATGACCGAGGCGGTGTATTACCTCAATCACGTGCTGGAAGGAGCGCCAGCCTCCAGCCGCCTCATCGAGCTGATCTATCCGCGGGTGGTGCTATGGAACCCGTTCTCGGTCAAAATGAAGACCACCGGCCATGTCGTGCTCTTCGAATTCTACCGCGGCCAAACCATCGACTGCACTTACAAGGACACCAATGGCACGGACGTTACGAAAAGCATCAACAACAGCACCAGCCCCGGTCAGAAGGCGCGGCTGCTGGGCTTCTACGTCCCGCCCACCGACTTCGAGCCCGGCGAGGCGCTGACCTTCAGCTCGCCCGGCGGAAACCGGCCTTTCAACGCCAACGACCTGCGGAGCAACGCGCTCACGGCCAGCGCCAGCCCCGCCGATCTCGGCTGCTTCACCAACGAGTGGGCGTCAAACACCCTCGGGGCCGTGAACCAATCGACGTTGGTGCTCAAGTATAACCAAGGTGGAAACACCTATTGGAACGGTAGCAAGATCGACGGCCGCACCCAGACGATCACCCTTCACGCCCTCAGCGGGAGCGGGGCAGCGACGGCCACCAGCCTGCTGAGCAGCAACGGCAGCCCGGCGGTCCGGCAGCTCTCCATGGACAACTTCTCGCGGGACAACAATGGCCGCTGGCTGCCCGACTACACCAAGCGGAACATCCGCCATTTTTCCGACGTGAAGAACGGCAAGATTCCGCCCGACTCGCTGCTCGCCTACGGCGGACGCTTCCGCTTCCAGTACGAAACCTACTCCAACCGCGTCCACGGTGGTCCGAACAAGGAGCCGTGGTATGGTGCCCTGCTCGCCCATCACAACATCAACGCGCCGAACATCCACCGCTGGCCCACCGACAACATGTTCGGCATGCAGTACACCGCGATGACGGGGGGCGAAATGAGCACCTTCGGCCCTCACCTCTACACCTATGGCGTCTGCGCCCAAGCCCGCCAATGGTCGCCATGGCTGGATCCGGAAGTGATGCCGCGCCGCGCCCCCTCGGGATCGATGTATCGCACCGCAGTATTCACCGACGCCTCCTTTGCCACCGCCAGCAGCGTCTATCCGGTGTATGACATCCCCTTGCCGGACACGCCGTTGACCAGCCTTGGCGCCCTGCAGCACGTCCCCCTCTCGCCGTTCACCTGGCATCCGACCCATGCCATCGGAAACTCGATCCCGTCGCCATTCGTCCCGGTGGGCAACTTCACTTCGAACCCGGAAAGAACCGAAACGACGCAGTGGACCGACAAGGTTTCCAAGCTCACCTCTTCCAACAATCCCGACATCACCGGCTTCAACCAGGTGCCCAGGGAGGTGCTGGTCAACGATCTCTCGTTCGAACTGAACCAGGCCTTGTGGGACCGCTACTTCCTGTCCGCCATCCCGCGGACCGGTAACGGCTGGGACGGTGATCGCTGGGATTCAACCATGCCTCTTCCGAATTCGCGGCTCGTCATCAACTCCGCCGTCCCACAGGCCGACAACCAGTCCGAGCTCCTCGACTTCCATCGCTCCGCCCAGGCGCTCTTGCTGGACGGTGGCTTCAACGTGAACTCCACCAGCGTCACTGCCTGGAAGAGCCTGCTGCGCTCGTTCCGCAAGGTGAACGTTCCGGGAGATTCTAACTCCGACCCTGACGAAGGAGCCGGATTTCCAGGCCACCTCATCACCCGCGGCTCCTCCACACCAAGCGCTCTCGATGCCTCCAGCGACCGTTTCTGGCGTGACTATCGCAAGCTTTCGGATGAGGAAATCGACACCTTGGCGGTGGCCATCGTGGCTCAGGTGAAGAAGCGCGCGCCGTTCCTCGGGGTCGCGGATTTCGTCAACCGCCGTCTCGGCACCACGTCGGACGCCACCAAGGCGGAAACGGTCTTCGCGGGAACCCTCCAGGCCGCTTTGGATCAGACGACCCAGATCAACGATAACGGCACCAACAACGCAGAACTGAAGCTGCCGGACTCCAACGCAGCCGCCAACCAATTCAACTACGGAGCACCCTACTGGGGTGGTCCCGCCCTCACCCCGATCGTGCAGCAGTACTCCGTGTACCACTCGCGTCCCCGAGGTGCGACGCGCCCCGAAGGCTTCGACGCCGCCTCGCAGCTCACCCAGGCCGACATCCTCCAGCAGCTCGGGCCGGTGCTCGTCGCCCGCGGCGACACCTTCGTCGTCCGCGCCTGCGGCGAAGCCCACGACGCGAACGGCAATCTCACTGCCAAGGTCTGGTGCGAGGCGGTCGTGCAGCGTTCGCCGGTCCCCATCACGCCCGATCCTTCGACCAACGGCCTCAATCCTCTCGTCGAGGCGAACAAAACCGACTGGGGCCGCCGTTATGTCATTGAGAGTTTCCGCTGGTTGGCCCCTAGTGAGATCTGAATCGCTTTGCTATCGTTGATCCCATGTTTTTGCGTCGTCTGATTCCGGCCCTTGCCGCCTTGATCCTGCCGCTCACGGCCGAACCGCTGCCTGAAGGCCACTTCGTCGATTTCATCGTGGTGCCGGTGGGACCGGTGCCGCTCGCCGAGTTTGAAAAAGGAGCCGCGCCCGCAGCGGGAGGACAAGGCAGTGGCGTGCAGGTCAAGGAAGTCGATCCCACCGAGGTGCCGCCGAATGCCGTCTATGTGAAGAAGGGCAATACCACCTACCAGATCCCGTGTTTCCTCAATGCCATCGGCACGCCGGTGCGCACGCCGGTGGCCGACACGGAGGTCACGCTCCAGATCAAAACCGGCACTGCGGTCGATGCCATGACCAGCCTCGAGAAATGCGTGGTCCCCGCGGACGCACGCTGCGTGCTGGTGCTGCTCACCAAACCACTGGGCGAGAAAAAGTGGACCAAGCCGACGGTCACTTTCATACCCGTTCCCCAGTCCCAGGTCCCGCAGATCCTCGTGGCGAATGCCTCGATGGCGGCCTCCTGCGGCGCGGTGTTTGAGGGCGCGACCAAGATCCTGCTGCCTCCGCTCAAGCGCCATGTCTGGAAACCCGCGCCGGGCAAGGCCCAACCCAATGCCGCCGTGGCCCTCGCCATGAATGGCGGCGGCAAGTTCCTGCCTTCCCTCTACGAAGACCGCCTGACGCTCGCCAAAGGCAGCACCTCGATTCTCATCGCCTACGAAGTCACCGCCCAGGAGTCCTTCCGCGGCGGAAAATACGCCGCCTCGACCGTTCCCCCGGGCGAATTCCGGCCCGCCACCGAGTATCCGGAGAAGAAGACGCCCTGACCGCGGCGCGGGATTCAAAACAAGAAATACCGCTGCGCCATCGGCAGCTCGGCCATGGGCTCGCAGCGCAGCTCGCGGCCGTCGGCGGTGACGGTGTAGGTCTCGGGATCGACGGTGATCTTCGGCATCGCGTCGTTGAAGGGCAGGTCCGCCTTGGTAACGGTGCGGCAGCCCTTCACGGCCACGAGTCGCTTCTGCAAGCCGAGGTCATCGAGTGAGCCGGAATCGAGCGCGGCCTGGCTGACGAAGGTGAGCGAAGTCGAGCGGATGGCCTTGCCGAAGGCGCCGAATTGCGGGCGATACATCATCGGCTGCGGCGTAGGAATCGAGGCATTCGGATCGCCCATGTTCGCCCACGCGATGAGGCCGCCCTTGAGGATTGTCTCGGGTTTCACGCCGAAGAAGGCCGGCTTCCAGATCACGAGGTCGGCGAGTTTACCGACCTCGATGCTGCCGACCTCGTGGGCGATGCCATGGGTGATGGCCGGGCAGATCGTATACTTGGCGACGTAGCGCAGCGCGCGGAAATTGTCGGCGGCGGGATGCGACGGTCCTTCGAGCGGGCCGAACTGCACCTTCATCTTGTGCGCCGTCTGCCAGGTGCGCGTGATGACCTCTCCGATCCGGCCCATGGCCTGCGAGTCGGAGGACATCATCGAGATCGCGCCTAGGTCATGGAGCAAATCTTCCGCCGCGATGGTCTCCGGGCGGATGCGGCTTTCGGCGAAGGCGACATCCTCGGGAATCCGCGAGTCGAGATGGTGGCAGACCATGAGCATGTCGAGATGCTCATCGATCGTGTTCACGGTAAAAGGCCGCGTCGGATTGGTGGACGAGGGCAGCACGTTGGCCTCGCCGCAAACGCGGATGATGTCCGGCGCGTGACCGCCGCCAGCACCCTCGGAGTGATAGGTGTGAATGGTGCGGCCTTTGAACGCGGCCAGCGTGCTCTCCACGAAGCCGGCTTCATTGAGCGTGTCAGTGTGGATGGCGACCTGCACGTCCAGTTCATCGGCAACGCTGAGGCAAGTGTCGATCGCAGCGGGGGTGGTGCCCCAGTCTTCGTGAAGCTTCAGGCCGATCGCTCCGGCGAGGACTTGCTCGCGCAGCGGCTCGGGCGAGGAGCAGTTGCCCTTGCCGAGGAAGCCAAGATTGATCGGGAACGCTTCCGCCGCCTCTAACATCCGGCGGATGTTCCACTTCCCCGGCGTGCAGGTGGTGGCGTAGGTGCCGTGCGCCGGACCCGTTCCACCGCCGATGAGCGTGGTCACGCCGCTGGCAATGGCATGCTCGATCTGCTGGGGACAGATGAAATGAATGTGCGTATCGATACCGCCGGCGGTGATGATGCAGCCTTCACCGGCGATGACCTCGGTGCCCGCGCCGATGACCATGTCGATGCCATCCTGCAGCAGCGGATTCCCCGCGTGGCCGATGCCGACGATCCGGCCGTACTTGATGCCGATGTCGGCTTTGATCACCCCCTGCGCGGCATCGAGGATGAGCGCGTTGGTGATGACGAGGTCGAGGCAATCGGCATCACACGCGACCGGCGACTGCGCCATGCCATCGCGGATGACCTTGCCGCCGCCGAACTTCACCTCATTGCCATAGCCGCCCTTCTCCGCCACGAGGTCGCGCTCGACTTCGATGAAAAGCTCCGTATCCGCAAGGCGCACCCGGTCGCCCACGGTGGGTCCGAAAGTGCCAGCGTAGTTGGCGCGGGTTTGGTTCATGGAAGTAGCAGCGGCACTGGGAGCGCGGAATTCATTCCGCCCGAAGCACTCGATGGTCGTACAGGCGGAATAAATTCCGCGCTCCCAGTGCTCTCTCGATTCATCTTCATCCCAAAGGCCCGTTCACCTTGTTGTTCAGCCCGTAGATCTCGCGCTTGCCTGCAAACGCGACCAAGGGCACTTCCCGCGTATCGCCGGGCTCGAAGCGGATCGCCGTGCCCGCAGGAATGTCCAAGCGAAAGCCACGGGCAGCGACCCGGTCGAACTCCAGCGCCTCATTCACCTCCGCGAAGTGGAAGTGGCTGCCCACCTGCACCGGACGATCCCCGGTATTCGCCACGGCGAGCCTCAGCTTCTCAAGGCCGGTGTTTAGCTCGATGACGCCGTCGGGCGTGATGACTTCTCCAGGGATCATTCTGAGATGGGGGATGAAAAGCTCCGGGCGTGAGAGGCATCCACGATCCACCATCTGCCATCTACGATCTTCTTCATCTCACTGGGTGGTGAACGGTGACCAGCTTGGTGCCATCGGGGAAGGTCGCCTCGACCTGGATGTCGTGGATCATTTCCGCGACGCCTTCCATGACCTCGTCGCGGGTGACGAGCGTGGTGCCGTAGCTCATGAGTTCGGCCACGGACTTGCCGTCGCGGGCTCCCTCGAAAAGTTCGGAGGTGATCAAGGCGATGACCTCAGGATAGTTCAGCTTCAAGCCACGGTCACGACGGCGGCGAGCAAGGTCGCCAGCCACGACCACCAACAGCTTCTCCTGTTCGCGGGGGGACAGGTGCATGAGTCAAGACGCGGCGAGCAGTGCAAGCGATCCACCGAAGGCGATGACCGCGCCGATGCGGACCTTGCGGCTCTTGTTGAAGTGGAACAGCAAAACCGAAGTCACAAGCATCGCAGCCAACGCGACCTCCATCCAGCCATGCAGGTGCAGCCAATCGGCGCGGAACTGGTCGAACTCATCGTCCTCGCCCGGCGGATGATAGTGGCCCGGATGGGCGGCAGCGATGGCGGGCAGCAAGGCAAACAAGCCTAACAGCAGCTTGCGGAGGGTTTCGCGGATCATGATGACGAAAGAAAGTGGGACCGGGATGGATAGGATGAATGGGATAAAGACAGGCACCGGATCCCATCCTATTCATCCCATCCATCCTAGTCCTGATTCTTGAAGAACATGGCCAGGGTCAGACGGTGAGGAATTCCTTGATGAGTTCGTCGGTGAGGCCGGTCATCGGGCCATTGGCGGCGACACGACCGCGCTCGAGGATGCAAAAGTCATCGCCGAGCTCCTTGCAGAAATCCAAGTACTGTTCGACTAGTAGAATCGCCATCTCGCCTTCCTCGCGCAGCATCTTGATGGCCTCGCCGATCTGATCGATAATGTTCGGCTGGATGCCCTCCGTGGGCTCGTCGAGAATGAGAAGCTTCGGCCGGGTCAGCAGCGCACGACCGATCGCGAGCTGCTGCTGCTGGCCGCCCGAAAGCATGCCGCCCTTGCGCGGCAGGAACTCCTTGATGATGGGGAATAGCGTGAAAACACGATCGACTTCCTCCTTCTTCGGCTTCCGCCCTCGGGCGATGGTGCCCACGTAGAGATTCTCCTCCACCGTGAGCTGCGGGAAGATCTCCCGACCCTGCGGGACGAAGCCGAGGCCCTTGAGCGCCCGCCGTTCCGCGCTGAGACGCGAGAGCACTTCACCTTCAAGCGAGATGGAGCCATTGTCGGCCGCCATTAGGCCGGTGATCGCCTTGAGGGTGGTGGTTTTACCCACGCCGTTGCGGCCCATCAGGCAGAAGACGGTCTTTGGCCGGATCTCCAGGCTCACGCCGCGAAGGATGCGGCTGCCGCCAATCGACACGGACAGATCGCTGACGGAAAGGGTCGGGGCTTCGGTGGCTACGGCACTCATCGTACTTCAATCAAGCGGCTTTCTTCTTTCGACCGAGGTAAACTTCGATGACGCGCTCATCGTTCTGCACCTTGTCCACCGATCCCTCGCAAAGGACGTTGCCCTGGTGGAGCACGGTGACGAGGCGGCCTTCGGAAATCTGGCGGACGAAGGTCATGTCGTGCTCGATGACGACGATCGTGTGCTTGCCCGCGAGCGAAAGCAGCAGTTCGCCGGTGCGGTGCGTTTCCTCATCGGTCATGCCCGCGGCGGGTTCATCGACCAGCAGCAGCTTCGCATCTTGCGCGAGCAGCATGCCGATCTCCAGCCACTGCTTCTGGCCGTGGGCGAGCGATCCGGCCTTGGCGTGGGCGCGGTCGGTGAGCTTGATGGTGTGGAGGATCTCATCCATGCGGACTTCCTGCTCCTTCTTCACCCGGCCAAAGAGCGAGTGAAGGATGCCGCGCGAACCGGCAAGCGAGAGCAGCAGATTCTCCCGCACCGAATGATCCACATACACCGTCGGCGTCTGGAACTTCCGGCCAATGCCGAGCCGATAGATCTGATACTCGTTCATCTTGAGCAGATCATGCGTCTGCTCGAAGTGGAGCGTGCCACTGTCCGGCTTGGTGCGGCCGGTGATGAGGTCGAGGAAGGTGGTCTTGCCCGCGCCATTGGGACCGATGACGGTGCGCAGCTCGCCTTTCTCAAGGGCGAAGTTCAGGTCGCGGATCGCCTGGAATCCGGAGAAGGACTTGTTGAGTCCCTCCGCGGCCAGGAGGTAATGCTGCATGCTCATTTGGTCTTCGCGGCGGAGTTGAGGAGTTCGTCTTCGGCGGCTGCCAACCTGCGGTCCTCGCGGCGGGCAATCAGTGCGCGGATCTGGCCGGGGATGCCGACGATGCCCTTCGGCATGAACAGCACCACGAGCACAAAGGAGCCACCCAGGATCAGCGGCCAGAGATCGGGAAACTTGTTGCTCGCCCA